>JAOPZW010000169.1 GCA_025963905.1 Solirubrobacterales bacterium
CACCGATGCGACGATCAGGCGCAGCTTGATCGTGAGCAGCTCGATGTCCAGCAGGTTGATCTGGATGTCCCCGGCGATGACGATGCCCTTGTCGAGCACCCGCTCGAGGATGTCCGCGAGGCTGTCCCCCCCGGAGGGGGGGCGTTGCAGACCGCCGCGGCGTTGGTAGTCGATCGCCATATGGCTCACCTTTCGCGGTCAGACCGCTGCTCGCGTGTACCGCCCGACACGGCGGAAGCCCCGGAGCTCACCGTCCTCGGAGAGGGTGACCTCGTAGCTGCTCATGACATCCATCGTGTTCGGCACGCGCGCGAGCTCGACGGCCTCGACGGTTACGACCCAGCCGTGATCGCCATCGGGGACGAAGCCCGAGACCGTCTCGGCCTGGACGCCCGCGAGGTCCGCCACGTGCTTGCGAGCCTCCTCGAGGAGCTGCCCAGGGCGCACATCACGCCCCGTGGGCCGGGTCCTGCGCCGCGGCGATCATGCGCTCCATGATCTCCGCCTCCCGCGCCGCCGCGTCTTCAGGGCTGATCTCGCCGTTCGCGGTTGCGGCCGCGAGCTCCTCGAGGGCGCGTGCCGGCGACGCCGAAGCCGCCATCTGACGCTCCGCCTCCTCGGTGACCACGCCGATGACCCACCCGGCGCCTCGCACGGGCGCCAGGGGAAGCGTGAGCACGCTCGTGATCAACCCCACGGCTCCTCGTCCTCATCGAGCGCGAGGTCCGCGAAGGAGAACGGCGCCAGCGGGCCGATGTACCGGAAGGCGAGGATGCCCGAGAGCGTCTCGCTCAGCTCGCGAACCTGGTCGTCGAGCGCCGCGCGGCGATCCCGGTGGACGAGCAGCTGCGCGTTGAAGGCGACGCGCTCGCTGGTCGGCGGGTCGAGGCGGATGTCGGCGGCCAGGGGCGACAACCTGTCCATCAGCGCGGACTCGACCTCTGCGCGACGCGCCTCCACCGCCTTGGCGACCATCTCCCCGAACTGGACCCGGGCCGCGGACATCTCCGACTCCGGGAGCTGCGCGAGGGCAGCCGACTGACGGGCGAGGTCCGGCTGACTGGAGAGCACGTCTTCGAGGAGCGCATCCTCCGCGTAGAAGGCCTTCACGTTCATCTGGACGTGTCCGTCCAGCGTGCGCAGCACGTCGCTCAGCTCGGCGGCGTGGCGCGCGAGCAGCCGCTGGCGGACGACATCGTCGCCGTCCATCACCACGCCGAAGCGCATCGGGATCGCGGTCCCGCGCTCGATCGCCTGGGACAGCACCTGCCGGTGGGCCTCCAGGTCCTCCAGCCGGCCGGGCGTGTGGTCGGGCGGCAGGTCGCTGATCAGCGCCGCCATCCCGCCTTCGGTGACAGTTCGCACGGTGCCGCCGCCGCCGAGGCCGGGCGTCTCCGGCCACTGGTCGGCGTCCGCCGCCGGGATGACGCCGTAGACGTAGACGGGGTGGGTCTGGTCCTGCGTCCCCGCCGAGCGGGACTGCGTGGTCTCGGTGGGACCGGTCATCGCTTGTGCTCCTTCTTGCGCTCGGCCGGCACGCCGACCGGCTGGTGCTCGTCGTGACCGTCGTGCTCTTCGAAGCCGACGCCCCCGGCGGGCAGGGCCGCCGTGTCGGACGGCGCGGCATCGAGCGTCGCCGGCTCCTTGGGGGCCGTCGCGGCCTTCACCGCGCCCACGGTGCCGTAGATCAGCTCCGGGAGGCCGGGCTTCCGGCTGGCCTCGAGGTTGAGCCGCCCAGCGGCTTCGGCGAAGCGCAGGTAGGTGTCCACGCTCGCCACGACCACGCGGGCATCGATCGTGAGGATCTCGATCCCGACGAGGGAGACCCGGACGTAGACGTCGATGACGAGCCCCTTGTCGAGGATCATGCCGACGACGTCGGCGAGCGTGCCGCCCGACGGCCTGTCGACGGCGGAGCCGGCGGAGGGAATGATCGACATCGCCGTCACCTCCGCCGGCCGCCGAGCCGGCCGATCGCGCCCCCGGTCATGCGGGGCAGGGCGTTGCGCACACGGGAGCCGGGTGACTCGCCCTGGGGTGGCCCGCCCTGCTTTCCGCGACCTCGGGTCGCCTCTCGCGCTCGTCGCAACAGTGACGCCGGTTGCAGCCGCCTGAGGCGGCCCTGCTTGCGGGAGTGGCCGTGCTTACGCGTGGGATGCAGCATGGCGGGCGTCTTCATGGACGTCTCCTTTCTCGGTGTGTCTGCAGCTGCCCCCAGCGAGCCGGCGAGGCCCAGCGTCACGTGCCGAAGCGGTGGTGGGTCCCGTCTTCGTGGTGGCGGTACAGCCGGAACAGGCCCAGCAGGATGACCACGCCGACGACGGCTCCCAGGAGCCCGCCGAGGTTGAACATGGCCTGGTCGCCGATGCCGAGCACTCCGGTGAAGAGGAGCCAGCCGACCACCGCGCCGGCGAGGCCGAGCAGCGTCGTGGCGATGAAGCCCATCTTGTCCTTGCCTGGCATGATCAGCCGGCCGAGGAAGCCGGCCACGATGCCCAGGATGATTGCGCCGACCATTCGCGCTCCTTTCGATTGGAGTCACCGGCGACCGGGGGGGAGGTCGCCGGGACCTGATGGGGTCGTCCTTCTGCTGCGTCGTCCAACCGTAGGGGCGGTCGCGACGCGATCCAATGGGGCCTGCGCAAGGCCGCGGCGAGGCGTGCTCCACGGCGCGCACGCGGGTTATCCCGACGGTCGATCCGCGCACGGGCGCGTACGCTTTCGAAGGGACGTTCGATGCCTTCGCCGACGGACATCCGCCCGCCGTTCACCGCCGAGACCGCGGCTCTCAAGGTGCAGGCCGCGGAGGACGCGTGGAACTCCCGTGACCCCGCGCGCGTCGCCCAGGCCTACACCGAGGACTCGCAATGGCGCAACCGCGACGAGTTCTTCTCCGGCCGGGAAGCGATCGTGGCGTTCCTCACCCGCAAGTGGGAGCGCGAGCTCGACTACCGGCTCGCGAAGACGCTGTGGGCGTTCACCGGCGACCGCATCGCCGTGCGGTTCGAGTACGAGTCACGCGACGCGAACGGCCAGTGGTGGCGCTCCTACGGCAACGAGATGTGGCGCTTTCGCGAGGACGGCCTGATGTCCGAGCGCTGGGCGTCGATCAACGACGTCCCGATCTCCGCGGACGAACGGCGGGTCAGATGAGTTGTGACGCGACCCCGCGCCGTGGCCACGGCACAACCCATCTCAGTCGCGGATGACCGCCTTGGTGCGCATCAGGAAATCGGCGAGGTAGCCGTCGTGCGGCACGCCCGGCGCCATCCAGTACGTCGGATGGTCGCCGACGTACACGTTGCTGATCGTCGGCTCCGCCAGGAGCTCGTCGAGCAGCTGCTCGTCATGGCTGACGGCGGTCAGCACCAGGGTGTCCTTCAACGGCTCGATTCCCGCCTCGCGCGTCCACGGCGCGACCCACGCGCAGGGGAAGGCCAGCTCGACGCCGGCCTGCGGCGCGTCGGGCCGATCGAGCTGGTGCACCGCGGGGCGCAGTGCGGCGCTCCCGTCGCCCAGGTCGCCGACGATGCCGTCGCCGCCCAGCCACGGGATCGTCCCCGCGGCCCGGGCGAGCAGATGCTGCTCGAGCTTCTGCGCTTCGGCCAGCGGTACGACCGGCAGCACGGCGTTCTCGTCCTCGGGCGGCAGGCTCGGGATGGCCGCGAGCCGTTCTGCGATCGCTTCGGCGAGCGGCGCGGGGTCGCCCTCCACGAGCACCGCGGTGGTGTTCACGCAAGCCCTCCCGCCCTCGTTGCTGATCGAGTCCACGATCATGTCGAGGTGATCGCGCCAGTCTTCGCCGGCGGTCAGCAGGATCTTCGAGCGTCCGGGCCCCTGCGGCAGCATCTTGGAGACCGCGGCGTACTTGCGCATCACGTCCTCCCCGCCGTAGGCCATCGCCAGGTCGGCGCCGCGGATGATCTCGTCGGCCGTGTCGTAGCCGGTCGGGAGAAGCGCCACCTGGTCGTCGCCGAACCCGGCCGAGCGCAGTGCGGAGATCAGCCGGTGCGGGGTGAACGGGTCGCGGCGGGAGGGCCGCACGGCCACCCGGTACCCCAGCGTCAACGCCTCCAGCCAGAGGCCGTGCACGCCAGGGTGGTTGCCCGGCGCGTGCACGCCGAAGACGTCGCCCCGCCTCGTCCACACCCCTCGGCCGGTGCGGGTCAAGGGGTCCCGCCAGTCGTTGACGTCTCCGGCAGGCCGGGCGTGCTGCACGCTGTGGTAGGCCTCGACCGCGCTCTCGGCGATCGCCGCCGCGGCGGAGCGCACCACCGAGATCGGCAACCCCGTCACGCGGCTGACGATGTGCTGGTGGTCGTCGGCTGACATTCCATCGACGGTGCCCGAGCTGTAGAGCTCGCCGGCGTGGGCCAGGGCGGCCACGCGCTCGTCGAGGGGCAGCGGGTCGGCCTTGTGCAACGCGGCCATCGCACGGGTGACGAACAGCCTCGGAACCATGCTCAGCTCGGCCACCGGGTTCCCGGCGACGTCCGTGATCGTGAGGCGGTCGTGCGCGTGGTAGCCGCCCCCGGGCCCGAGGGCGTCCAACTCGATCAGCCCGGCTGTGGCGCCCATCAGTACACCCCCTCGATGACGTCCTCTCCCCCGAACCGCGGGACCGGTGTGACGTCGGCAACCGAGTCGCCCACCTGCCCCTCCGCCGGCTCGACCCGAGTCGCCATGTCGCGTTCGAGGTTGCCGGGCAGCAGGAACGACTTGCTGACGTGGTTCATCACCACCTGGCCGCGCTCGCCGTAGGGGACCGGGTGGCCGGTCCCGGGGTCGACCACCCGGAACGTGATGTAGGGCGAGAACGGGTCGAAGATGCAGGGATCGTCGTCGCTGAGGCCCGGCCGTTCGGTGGCGCCGCCGAGGATCATCGTGCTGCCGTACTGCCCGACGAGTTCGCTTCCCGGAAAGACCTCGGTGCGGTAGAGGTGGCGCGAGTCGGCGTCCATGTGCGCGCCGCCCCATTGGATCGCTTCCACCTTCCGCCGGACCAGCTCGACGAGGTCGTCGCGCCGTGCCAGCCGCTCCAGCAGCGGTGGCGTGGCCATCAGGACGCCGATGTCCTGGGTCTGGAGCCCGAACGCCGCCTGGTCGATCAGGTGCTCGGCATAGGCGTCCGCCTCGTCGGCCCTGCGCGCGGCGATCAGCTTCTTCACCCAGCGCGGGTCCATGTCGATCGCGAAGTTGAGGCCGCCCAGCGCGGCTGCCTGCCGTCTGACCATCTCGCCGACCATGTGCGGCCCGCTCGGAGTCAGGACGAGCCAGTTGCGGTTCGTCAGCGTCAGCCCGTGGGCCTCGAGCCCGGCGGTCTGCCAGGCGAGCATCCGCTCCCACCACTCGCGGAGCATCACGATCCGCTTCGGGGGACCGGTGGTCCCGCCGCTCTCGAAGACCCCGACGACCTCGGGACGCGCGCCGTAGCCCTTCGGGATGAGGTCCTCCGCGCGGACGTCGCGCAGCTCGTCGGCGACGTTCGGGAAGAGCCTGAGATCGCTGAAGCTCCGGACGTCCGCACGCGGGTCGAACTCCAGCGACTCGGCTCGCTGCAACCAGAAGGGCGAGCCGGTCTCCGAGCTGAAATGCCAGTCCATCGCTGCGCGGATGAACTCGTCGGGGTCCGGGCGGACGTCGTACGGGAGCTCGAGCGCCGACTTCGCGTGCTGCAACATGACGCCTCTCCAAGGATTGATGCGCCATAGAAGCTAGATCCGGCGACGGGCATGGACGCCTGGACCGTGGACCGGGCGCCGCCCGTCCCTTGGACGCGGCTTGCGGGACCTCGCAGGGCGCACGCGCCGTATTGCGGGCGATGAGGCGTCCGCCGTGATCACGCGCGCCGTTGCCGGGCTCCTCGTCGCCGCGGCGATCGCCGCCGGGCCTGTGATCGGCGCGTTCGGAGTCGCATGCGGGCCGGCCACCGCCTAGGACATGTCCACTTCGACGTCGTCGGCGACGTTGCCGAGGATCGTGTAGTCGGCGCGGGTCTCCTGGAGCAGCGAGCCGGGGACCAGCTCGCTGACCGGGCCATGCGCGACCAGTCGCGCGATGAAGCGCTGCCACGACACGCCGCCGCCGAGGTCGCCGTCGAGCCAGAACGAGCGGTGCCGCGCGCCCAGGATGTCGAGCGGCCCGACCGTGTTGGCCTTGGGCGGCACCCACGACCAGTCGCCGCCGAACGAGTGCAGCGCGTTCTGCATGATCGTGATCGGGTGCAGCTCGACGAGCCGGGCGCCCGCCTGCTTGTAGGCCTCCAGGTCGCCCGAGAACTCCTCGCCCAGCTGCGGCTCCCAGAACGCGATGTGGCCGCTCCAGCCGATCCCGCCGTAGCAGACGTCCGCGCCGCCGAGGTCCTGGATCCGGGCGCTGTAGTCGCCGATCGCCTCGGTCGTCGGGAAGTGGATCTGCTCGTCCGGCGGCCGCAGCTCAGGGTCGATGCGCGCGAAGAAGCGCTCGTGCATCGCACGCTGGAACGAGCCCACCCAGGAGATCGGCGCGGTGACGCCGTCCTCGTTGGCGTACTCGTCCATGTTGAACGTGTGGACGTGGCTGAGCGAGAGGCGTTCCTCGTTGATGAGCCGCGTGGCGATGTCGTACTGCGGCATCGGCCCGACGGGCAGGATCGCCACGAACTGCCGGTCCTCGTCACGAGCCGCGCGGATCCGATCGACGACATCGCGCGCGAAGCGCTCGTAGAAGGTCGCCGGGTCATCCACGACGCGGATCGCGAAGTCCGGGTTCGGATGCCGGGTCAGCTCCGAGCGCGCGATGCCGCGGACGCGCTCGCAGGCCTCGAGGTCTCGGAACGGCAGGAACGAAGCCGGGGTGTACGTGAACTCGGACAGCGTGGTCATGGGTGGCCCTTCATTGGTCTATGAGGAGATCGAGCTCCTGGTGGGTCGCCTCCAACGCCATGCGCAGCGCGCCGAGCGCCACGGCCTGGTCGGAGAGCGCGGACAGGACGAGGCGCGGCGGGAGGGGAACCATGCGGTCGACCGAGCGCTGCAGCGGCGTCAGGAGGTCGGCGCCGGCGTTGGACAGGCCGCCACCGACGACGACCACCGCGGGGTTGAGCACGCACGCCAGCGCCGCCACGCCGTACGCGAGGCGCTCGGTCATCTCGAGCACGATCGCCTGCGCGGTGGGGTCGTGCTCGCGCGCCGCCGCGAAGACGAGCTCGGCGTTGACGGCTTCTACGACGCCGCCGGCGAGCTCCAGCAGCCGCGCACCGTCCGGCCGCCGCGCGGCCGCCTGGCCCTCGCGCGCGAAGGCATGGCCGCCGGCGCTCCACTCGAACGCGCCGACGCCGTGCGGGGGCGCCGACGCGCCGCGCACGGGCAGGTAGCCGATCTCCCCCGCGCCCCCCGCGGCGCCGCGGTGCAGCTCTCCGTTGACGAGCGACCCGGCCGCGATGCCGATGCCGAGCTGGAGGTAGATGGCGTCGTCGAGGTCGTTGGCGGCGCCGCGCCAGCGCTCGCCGACGACCGCCAGCTGCACCTCGCTCTCGACGCGGATCGTGATGCCGAGGCGCTCCTCGAGCTCCGCGGCCAGCCGCGTCCCCTCCCAGCCGGCGATCTGCGGCGCCAAGCGCACGACGCCGGTGTCCGGCGCCACGACGCCGGGCGTGCCGACCGCCGCCATGCGCACCGTGGAGCGCTCGACGCCCGCTCCGGCGAGCGCGTCGCCGACGGCCGTCGTCACCACACGCAGCAGGTCGTCGCGGGACGGGCGGCCGGCCGCGCCGACGGTGACGCGATGGTTCTCGAGCACCTGCCCGCCCAGGTCGGCGACCAGGACGAGCACGTTGTCGGCGCCGATGTCGATCCCGAGCACCTGGCCCTTGGCGCCCTGGAACCGGAGGCTTGCGGCCGGACGGCCCGGCCCGCGATCGGCGCCCGTCTCGGGGACCTCCTCGGCGACGAGGCCCTCAGCGATCAGGCCGTCGCAGACCTGCCGGACCGTCGCCTTCGAGAGGCCCGAGGCCCGCACGACCGCCGGGCGCGTCATCGGGCCGTCGAGCTGGATGATCCGAAGGACGTGTGCCCGGTTGATGCGCCGGACGGCCGCCGGCGAGTCGATGACCCGCGTCGGCGGCGCCCACGCGCGGCTCATGGTCGCGTGGTGCTGATCGCCATGGTCTCGCGCCTCGGCGCCCTACCGGTTGGCCGGGCAGTACTTCGCGTAGGCGCCGACGCAGACGTCCTTCCACGAGGCGAACTGGTCCGCGATCACCGTCGAGGCGATGTTGTCCTTTCGGATGGTCTTCGGATTGAGCAGGATCGTCGGCACCATCCGCTTGCCGCTGTCGACCTTCGTGGTGATCCCGGTGGGACGCTCGCCGCGGTCGATCTGCAGCGCCAGCTTGGCGGCCTTGGTCGCCTGGTCCCTGATCGAGAAGTAGATCGTGAAGGACTGCTCACCGGCGAGGATGTGCTGGAGCCCCTCGGGCGTCGCGTCCAGCCCGGATGTCGGGATCGATGGGAGCTTGCGCGACTTCCGCGCCGCGATCGTGGCGTTCGCGATCGTGTCGTTGGCGGCCAGCGTGCCGGCGAACGGCTGCTTGGACGCCTGCAGCATCTGCTCGTAGATCGTCAGCGCCTTCTGGCCGTCCCAATTCGGCACGGCCTGCTCGGTCGCGACCTGAAGCCCTTGGCCCTCGCTCTTGAGGACCTCCGTATAGCCCTTCTTGAGGTCGGTCGCGAACGAGTCGGTCGGCGCCCCGTCGAGGATGGCCACGCGAGCGCCGGACTTGCCCTTGAGGTCCTCGATCAGGCCCCGGGCCTGCAGTCGGCCAGCCTCGGTCGCGTCGCCGGAGACGTAGTAGTCGGCGTTGCCGCCGGTGGTCAGGCGGTCGTAGTCGATCATCGTGACGCCCTGCGCCTTGGCCGAGTCGATGATCGCGGCGCCGCTTCCGGCGTCGAGGTTCACGAGCAGGATCACCTTGGCGCCCTCCGTGACGGCCTGCTCGGCCTGACTGCGCTGCGTGGCCGCATCGCCCTCGGCGTTGGTGATGAGGTAGTCGTTCTTCGAGAGACCGGCGGCCTTGAACGCCTCGACGAAGAAGCGGCGGTCCGCGGTCTCCCAGCGCGCCGAAGACTTGGAGTCGGGCAGGAGCACCGCGATCTTGCCCTTGAACTTGCCCGCGGCGGAGCTCGAGGCGCCGGAGCCCGTGCTGCCGCCACCGTTGCTGGATCCGCACGCCGCCACGCCCGCCGACAGCGCGAGCGCCGCGCTTACCGCCCCGACCTTCCGCATGCCCCACATGTCCGCCGTCCTCCCCTGTTTGAATCGAAGCTTCCCGAACAATCCTCACACCCGATCCTGCCCACGCGCACGTGTATTTGTCAAGACTCCAATCAAAATGGGTCGCTTCCGCGGGTCGGTGCCGCGGTCGGCTAGCTTCGTGAGGTGAGCCCGAGACGAAGGAGGCGCACGCATGAGTGACGTGACCGATCTTCGGGTGCTGATCTCTGGTGGAACGACCGGGCTGGGGCGCGCCATGAGCGCTGCGCTTGTCGCCGGGGGCGCTCAGGTGGTGTTGACCGGGCGGGATCCAGAGCGCACTGCGGCCGCGGCGGCAGAGCTCGGTGCGACGGGGCCCGGGCGCGCGGTGGGCATCGCCGTCGATGTCCGTGATGAGCAGTCCGTCGAGAACGGCGTCGCTGCTGCGTCGGACGCGCTGGGCGGAATCGATGTCCTGGTCAACAACGCCGGCATCGGGATGCTCACCGTCAACCCGCGCTTCATGACGCACCCGCAACCGTTCTGGAGCGTCGAACCCGACCGGTTCCGAGACCTCATGGCGACCAATGTCACCGGCTACTTCCTCTTCGCCCGGGCGGTGGCCCCGGCGATGGTGAGCGCCGGCGCGGGCAAGATCATCAACGTGTCGATCAACGAAGCGACCACGCGCCGCGCGGGCTTCACGCCGTATGGGCCCTCGCGCGCCGCGACCGACGCGATGTCACACGTGATGGCCGCCGACCTCGCGGCAACCGGGGTCACCGTGAACCTGCTCGCCCCCGGCGGCGCGACGGCCACCGGCATGATCCCCGCGGAGGTCGGCGAGGAGGTGCGGGCCGGTCTGCTCGATCCGGCGATCATGGGACCACCGATCCGGTGGCTCGCCTCCACCGACTCGGATGGCGTCAACGACGCCCGCATCGTCGCCACCGACTTCGCCGGCGGCATCCGCCCGGCAGCCTCCTGATGCCCGTCGGCGCGACGTGCGCGAGAGCCCTCCATCGGACTCGAACCGACCTTCAGACCGGCGGTCTTCACTGGGAGCCAGCACTTCACTCGTAATGAAGGGGTCCCCGGTTGGAGTCCGGCCGTCGGCTCGAGGCGGGCGCGCCTCCGGCCGAGGCCCGCGGGGAAGCGGGCCTCGACGCGAAGCGTGGTGAGGTCAGTCCTGGCCGCCGCTGGCCGCCAACGCGGCGCGGGCCAGCTCGAGGTGCTGCTCGAGGACGGGCAGGTCATCCTCGTCGAGCTGCCGGATCTGGCCGTTGCAGCCCTTGTCGATCTCGTCCTGCGTCTCCTGGATGTCCTGGATGTGGTCCTGGAGCTCGAGGTCGGAATACCACCTGTCGAACTCGGAGCCCTGGAACTGCGCCACTGCCCGGAGCTCCCACTGCTGGGACGGTGAGGGCTCGTCCGGCACGTCGATGCCGAGCTCGTGCGCGACGTCGACGGCATCCTGCAGGGACTTCGTGTGGTCCGTGACCAGGCGGGCGCCGAGGTCCCGAACGATCTGCGTCGTAGCCTTCTCCTGGGCCAGCTTGCCGCCCTGGATCTCGAACCGGTCGCCCTGGATCGACATCATCAGCCACCCGTCGTCCCAAGCCGAGTAGCCGCGGTGCCGCAGAGCTTCGGAAACCTCGTCGCGAGCGGCGGGTGAGCATCCCCAGCGACCCGCCCAGCATCCTCGCACGGGCCGCCTGTTAGGGTTGCCTAATTATCTCCTTGACGACGCTTCACAACCTTCACTCTGGAACCTTTGCCGATGTCCTTCGCTGAGACCGTGGCGCTGGGAGCGCTTGCCGGGTTCACCATCTTCTTGGGTCTGCCGCTGGGCCGTCTCACCTCACTGGGCTCGCGCGCACGCGTCGCGCTGGCGATGTTCGCGGTCGGCGTGCTCGCGTTCCTCTTCGTGGATGTGCTCGAACACGGTTTCGGCATCGTCGAGGCAGCGGTCCAGCGCTACAAGGACGGCCACGGCTCGCTGGGCCACGCCGTCTGGTTGACGGCGCTCCTGGGCGTTGGTTTTGCGCTCGGCAGCGCTGGCCTCGGCGTGTTCGAGCAGCGCTTCAAGCCCAAGCGGCCGCTACCGCCCATGGCCGGCGGCGCGACCGACGCCCTGAGCGCCGCCGATGTCGCTCGAGGCGACGCCGCGGCGGTCGCAGCACGTGCGTGGGCACTGCGCACCGGGATGACCGTGGCGACCGCCATCGGACTCCACAACTTCGCCGAGGGCCTCGCTATTGGGGTGTCCGCCAAGGCGGGAGAAATCGGTTTGGCCACCGTTCTCATCGTGGGCTTCGCGCTTCACAACGCGACTGAGGGGTTCGGCATCATCGGTCCGTTGGGCGATGTGCGGCCCTCCTGGCGCTGGCTCGCGGTCGCCGGCCTGGTGGCCGGCGGCCCGACATTCCTCGGGGCGATGCTGGGCTACAACGTCACGTCCGAGCCGTTGGAGCTTGTCTTCTACGCACTGGCGGGCGGAGCCATCCTCTACGTCATCGGCGAGGTCTGGCAGGCGATGCGTCGCATCGGTCACCGGGAGCTAGGGCTCTGGATGCTCGCAATGGGTTTCATGGCTGGGGTGGTCACCGACATGGTCGTCGTCTACGGCGGCGCCTGACCCGCCGGCGGTCAGCGCGCCACCCGGCCCGCGCGTCGTGAAAACCGCCGACGCACGCGCCCGGCGTGCTGCCGAGCCCATGGACCCGCGAGCGCGGCGAGTGACGTCCCCAGCGAGTAGTCCGCGAGTCTGAGCATCTGTTCAGCTATGCTGGGGTTATGGCTCACGGACCTATCAAGCGCTCACCAGACGAGCTCGACCCGAATTTCGCTGCCGTCATCGCCGAGACGATGCAAGCACTCGCGACCCCGAGTCGGGTTCGCATCCTAGGCCGGCTGCACGCGGGCCCCTGCTCGGTGAACGAGCTCGCCGGGGCCGTCGGGATGGAGTCTTCCGCGGTCTCGCATCAATTGCGGCTGCTGCGCCACCTCGGGCTTGTCGTCGGTCGCCGCGACGGGCGCCGGGTCGTCTATGACCTCTACGACGACCACGTCGGTGAGATGCTCGAACAAGCCATCTCCCATGTCGAGCACGTCCGCGCCGGGCTCGCCCGCACGTCATCCGCTCACCAGCTCACTGAGGCCTGACATGGCTACCTCCCCGCGCACGCATCGCCAGCACCCGCCCGGCGACCACGACGACAGCCACGGCGGCCATGACCACGGCCACGGCCACGACGACCACGGGCACTCCCACGGCGGCGAGCACGGCCATTCCCACGGGCTCGTGCACGAGTCCATCAAGCGCTCGCGCGAGGGCGTGCGCGCCGTGCTCATCTCCTTGGGGGTGCTTGGGGGCGCCGCCATCGTTCAGACGCTCGTCTTCGCGCTTTCGGGCTCGGTCGCGCTGCTGGCCGACCTCATCCACAACTTCGGCGACGCCCTGACCGCCGTCCCGCTGGGCATCGCGTTCCTGCTGCGCTCCGAGCGCGCCGAGCGCAGGGCCGGCCTGTTCGTGGTCGCGGCCATCTTCATCAGCGCATGCGTGGCCGGCGTGGAAGCCGTGCTGCGCCTCATCCACCAAACCCCGCCCGGTCACCTGTGGGCGCTGGCTGGCGCCGGCGCGGTCGGGTACGTCGGCAACTACATCGCCGCCAAGGTCCGCACCCATGCCGGCGAGCGGCTTGACAGCCCGGCGCTCATCGCCGACGGCCATCACGCCCGCGCCGACGCCTACGTCTCCCTGGCCGTCGTCGCCTCGGCGGCGGTCGTCGCCGTCGGGCTGCCCATCGCCGACCCGCTCATCGGCCTGGCCATCACGCTGGTCATCCTGCGCATCACCTGGCAGTCCTGGGCCACCGTGCGCGGCCACGAGCATCCCCACTAGGACGCGCCCGATGGGCAAGGCCAAGGCACGACTGCGTCGTCCTCGTTCGCCGCCTGCTGCGCGACCCTCAGCTGCCGCGCCGGCATAGGTGGATGCTCGCCGGATTGGCCGGGTACCTTGCACTGCCGCTCGACCTCGTGCCCGACTTCATCCCCGTCGCCGGCCAGCTCGACGACGCGCTGGTGGTCGCTCTCGTGCTCGGAGCGGTTCTGCGCACGAGCGGCCCCGACCGGCTGCGCGCGTACTGGCCGGGACCCCAGAGCTCCCTCGCGGTGCTGCTGGGGCTCCTCGGCGAGGCCCGGCGTGCTCCGCACGCCAACCCTGACCTACCGTTCTCCCATGGCCGCTGACACCACGCTTACCCCGACCCGAGACCAAGCTGGCGCGGATGCGAAGGGCCAGTCGCGCACGGCCCTGGCGTCCATCGCCGCGGCGACCGTGCTGGTCGTCCTCAAGCTCGGGACCGGCATCGCCACCGGCAGCCTCGGGCTCATCTCCGCCGGCATCGAGTCCTCAGGCGATGTCGTGGCTGCGGTCCTGACGTTCTTCGCCATCCGCCTGGGCGGCCGGCCGGCCGACGAGGACCACCCTTACGGTCACCGCCGCGCCGAGAACCTCGGCGCGCTGGGCGAGGGCGCCATCCTCGCCGGCGGCGGGGCGTTCATCGTCACCGAGGCCATCGGCCAGCTCACCGGCAACACCGAGTCGCTGCACGCCCGCTGGTACGTGTTCGCGGTCATCGGCGTCGCGATCGTCATCGACGCCAGCCGCATCGCCGTCTCGCTGCGCACCGCCCGCAAGTACCACTCCGCGGCGCTGCGCTCCAACGCCTTTCACTTCGCCGGCGACATGGCCGGCTCGGTCGCCGTCCTGGGCGGGCTCATCGCCGTCGCCGCCGGTTTCAAGGCCGGCGACGCCGTCGCCGCCCTCGTCGTTGCGTGCATCATCTTCGGCGCGGCCGGGCGCCTCATCTACGAGAACGCTCGCGTGCTGATGGACACCACGCCCGCCGACGCGCGGGCGAGCGCGGAGGCGGCCATCAACGACCTCGGCGACGGCGTCGACCTGCAGCGGCTGCGGCTGCGCGAGTCCGGCGGGCACTACTTCGCCGACGCCGTCGTCGCGGTGCCTCCGGGCCAGGCGCTCGTCGAAAGTCACGCGGTTGCCGACGACGTCGAAGCGGCGGTTCGCCGGGCGCTGCCCAACAGCGACGTCGTGGTCCATCTGGAGCCGCGGCGCTACGGCCTGGACCTGCGCGACCGCGCGCTGGCGGTCGCGCTTGCCGAGCCGCTGGTGCGCGAGGCCCACGACATCACCGTCTACGAGCACGACGGTAAGGCAAGCGTCTCGCTGCACCTCAAGCTCGCCCCGGACGTCAGCATCGGCGAGGCGCACGACGTCGCCGAGCGCGTCGAAGCGGCGCTGCGCGACGAGCCCGACGTCGACGACGTGCACACCCACCTGGAGCCCCTGGAACAACCGGTCGCGGCCCGCCCCGACGAGGACCGCGCCGCACCGGACGAGGCACAGCGCCAGCGCATCACCCAGCTCGTGCGCACGCGGACCGGACAGCCGCCGCGGGAGCTGCGGCTACTGCACGCCGCCGGCGGCCTGGTCGTGTTCGTGTCCGTGGCCGTGCCCGCGGACATGGGCCTGCCGGACGCGCACGAGTTGGCGAGCCGCCTGGAGGATGCCATCCGCGACGGCCAGCCGCACATGCAGGACGTCGTCGTCCACACCGAGCCGTAGTCAGATCCTTGCACGCGCGCCGCAGCCACAGGCCCGGGCCGGACCCGCAGTGCTTCAGGTCTGCCGACGTTGAGCTGAGGGCGTCGCCCACCACTCGGCGGTCGCTGCGACCGCCATCTGATGCACCCTTAAACCGACGCAAAGGAACCCCCCTCTGAAGGCCTGCAGCTGCCGCCGCATGCGCGGCGACCGCGTCGGTGCGCTGTCGGCTGGTCGCCACGGCGACGAATCACCTCGGGGACGTGCAGAGGGCCGTCGCCCGTTTCGCCAATGGTCACGAACGGCTGCATGACCGCGAAGGTACGCCGCCGCGCCCGTCTCACCGGCGCTGCGTTCGATCCCGCGGCCGGGCTACGGCAACGCCCGCCGAGGAAGGCGACGGCGCGCGAGGCGGAGTGAGCGCGGGGCGCCGCGCAGCGCGGCGCCCCGGTCACAGGTCGGCTAGGCGGTCGGCTGGGTGGCCGGCGCCTGGAGGGCCTGCGCGATCGCGGCGCGCAGCTGCTCGCGGGCGGCCTTCCGGTCGACGAGGGTCTGCTTGACGGCCGCGTAGTAGGCCGTGTTAGCGTCGCCGACCGCCGTCAAGAACGTCTTGTTGGCGGCCGTGAGCGCGGCCGTGCGGGCGGCCAGGTCGGTCAGCTTCAGGGCGTCGGCGACGGCCGCCTTGTGGGCGGCGACGGCGGCGACGACCGCGTTCTGGCGGGCGGCGCGAGCGGCCTTGAGCTGCTGGCGGGTGGCGTCGACCCTCGCCTGGTAGGCGTCGAAGGCGGCCTGGATCTGCTGGCCACCGCTGACGGCCACGCTGACGACCCCGGCGCTGCTGGTGGCCGGGGTGCCGTAGACGTTCGCGCGCGCCTGAGCGCCGGCCGGCAGCAGAGCGGCGGCGGCGACAGCGGCAACAGCGATGCGGAAAAGACGGGAGTTCAT
>JAOPZW010000178.1 GCA_025963905.1 Solirubrobacterales bacterium
CTCCTGGTGGCGCCGGCGGACGCCGATGCGCTGCGCGAGGTGGCGGTCGGACTGGGCTTCGTACCGCTCCCGGGCTGGGAGTCGGCACCCGATCTCATCCTCGTCCGCTACGACCGGCCGTCCGACCGCTGGCTTCTCCTGGACGTGGCGACCACGGTGTCGTTCCGCTCCCCACGGGGCCTGCAGCTCGCGGACACGGCGGCGCAGGTCCTGGCGCGCCGCCAGCTTCGCGACGGGATCGCGATGCCGGCCGACGCGGACGCGTTCTGGCTGCTGTTGCTGCATGGCCTGCTCGACAAGCACGGGGTGGCGCCCCATTACCGTGGCCGCCTGCAACAGCTCGTCGCCGCGGGCTCGGGCTCGCCCGTCGCCCGCGCCGCGTGCCGGGCCGCGGGAGGGCGATCGGCGCCGGAAGCGTTCATGGGTGCCGTGCGGTCCGGAGCGTGGGAGGCGCTCGACGAGCTCGGCGGACGGCTGGCCGCCGAGCTGAAGCGACACAGAGCCGTGCCCGAGCGGTGGCGGGCGTTCTCGAAGCACGTCGTCGCGACGGCTCGCAAGCCGCTCCTCCTCCGGCGGCGCAGGGGAGTGAGTCTCGCCCTCCTCGGCCCCAACGGCGTCGGCAAGTCCACCGCGGCGGCCGCGCTCCAGCAGTCCTTCCCGTTCGAGTCCCGCGTCGTCTACATGGGCATCTGGAAGGGGACGGGTGGCAGCCGACCACGGCAGGCTGCCGAAGTCGTGACCCGTCCGCTGCGGATCTGGCGCCGCTACCTCCGGGCCCAGTACCACCAGCTGCGGGGGCGTCTCGTCATCTTCGACCGCTACGTCTACGAGGCGCTGCTCCCGGCGAGGCCCCCGCTCGTGGCTGCGAAGCGGCCGTACTTCTGGCTCCTGGTCCACCTGGTGCCGCCGGCGCAGTCCGTGGTCGTCCTCGACGTGCCCGGACCCGTGGCCTACGGACGCAAGCAGGAGAACCCGCCCGAGGAGCTCGAGTCGGAGCGGCGGCTCTACGCCGGCCTCGCCGGCCGGGTGCCCTCGCTCGAGCTCGTCGACGCGGTCCGTGGTCCGGAGGCGGTGCGGGCGGATATCACCGCGATCGTGTGGCGCGATCTCGCCGACCGCTGGCGAGGAGGCCGCTTAGGCTCATGAAGGTTCCGATGGGGTCGCTCAGGAGGCGGGCTCCGAGATCAAGAATCGCGACGGCCTCGGGTGGATGTCGCGCACGAGACCGCCCCCGCTTGGCCGATGCCTGCGCCCTGGTGCCGCGTATCCTCGCCACCGAGTCACGTTTGCTTCCTCCCGGCGCCCTCAGGGCCGTTGTCGCGCACGCTCAGTTGACGTCCACCGACGTGGCGGTCATCGTGCTCGCCACGATCCACGAGCCGCCCTGCGTAGTCATCAAGATGCCCATGAGCGCCGAGGCGGCTCGTGGCATTCAGCGGGAGACCGGCACCCTCGCTGCCCTTCGCGGCGACAGACGGCTCGGCGCGTGGCGCGACCTCATGCCCCGTCCCTGTACCTCGGGGAAGGTTGGGGCCCAGTCCTATCGAGTCGACGTCGCTCTGAGGGGTCGCCCGGCGCTTGACCGGGTCCAGCACGGTGCCGCGCGCGAGCGCATGTTGGACACGGCGGCCGAGGCGATCCACGTTCTGCACCGGACCACGGCGACAACGGTGCTCGGCGACGCCGGTCTCGCGCGGCGGTGGGTCGACGAACCGCTCGACGAGCTCCTGCGGCACGGTGGCCGTCGCAAGTCCCTGGCGCCGGGGCTCGAGCGGCTACGCGACGAGCTGCACGACGCGCTCGGCGGTGGGACGCTCTCCGCCGCATGGATCCACGGGGACTACTGGCTCGGGAACCTCCTCTTCTCGGGCGAGCGATCAACGCCCGCAGGCATCGTCGACTGGGATGGCGCAGCACCGCTCGAGCTCCCACTTCACGACCTGCTCCACCTCCTGCTCTACACCCGGCGGCTCGTCACCGGCGCGGAGTTGGGACAGATCGTCCACCAACAGCTGTCCGGCCGCGCATGGTCATCGCAGGAGCGTCGTCTGCTCGACCGCTACGGAGCGTGGCGCCAGGATGGATCGCTGTCGGATCGCCAGGCGCTGTTGCTGTACTGGTTGCGGCACGTCGCGCTTCACGCGCGACAGCATCCCGCTCCAGCCCCGTATCGGTATCGAATATGGGAACGCAGGAACGTGGACCCGGTGCTGGAGGCGCTATGACCATGGAGTTGACAGCCGCGGGGGCCGCGGCCCGGAACATCTGGCGGCGAGTGCTGCCGAGCGACCCGAACGCACTGGTGTCACAGACGCCGGAGTGGATGGATTGCGTATGTGCATCGGGGCACTACGAGGACGCGACGCGCGCGTATGGAAACGCCAACGGCCGCCAGGTCGTCCTGCCGCTGGCGCGACGGCGCAACCTCCCGGCCGCCGCCGGCGTAGTGGGTTCGATGCCCTTCGGATGGGGCACCGGCGGGCTCATCTGCCCGGGAGGTCGCCTGTCTTCCGAGGACGTGGCCGCCGTAGTGGCGGACCTGTCGCGTCAGCCTGCGCTCCTCGTCGGCGTGCGGCCTTCGCCCGCCGCGGAGGGCGCGTGGGCCACGGCGGTGCCCGAGGATGTCGTGCGGATCAGGCAGATGACACAGAGCGTGGACCTATCCGGTGGCTTCGACGGCGTCTGGAAGCACGGATTTGCGACCACTGTCCGAAGCTACTGTCGGAAGGCCGAGCGGAAGGGCGTGACCGTCGAGCGGGACGACACGGGGCGACTCATGGAGGTGTTCGACGCGCTGTACCGCAGGTCGGTCGTGCGCTGGGCGCGGCAACAGCACGAGCCCTTATGGCTCGCGCAATGGCGTGCCCAACGCCGAGATCCGCGCCACAAGTTCCAGACCGTCGCTGAACGGCTCGGTCCCGCGTGCCAGGTCTGGGTGGCGTGGCTTGCGGGCGCGCCGATCGCCGCCATGGTGGTGTTGACGCAGGGCGAGCACAGCACGAGGTGGCGGGCCGCGATGGACAAGGAAGCGGCCAAGGGCACAGGCGCGAACGAGTTGCTCCACCGTTTCGCGATTGAGGACGCCTGCCGGTCGGGCCAGCGCTTCTTTCACATGGGTGAGTCCGCGCCGTCTTCGGCTCTCGCTAGAAACAAGCAGGGGTTTGGCGCCACTGAGGCGTATTACACGGGCTACCGTTTCGAGCGCCTGCCGTTGACGGCTGCGGACCAGTTCCTGCGGCGGCGGGTCAAGAGGGTGATCGGATTCCGCGACTGAGGATCTTCCAGCGAGGCCGGCTGGCCGATCGCGTTACTGTCGTTGCGCTGACGATTGCGACGCTCGCTGCTCTCGCCGTCGCCTGGCCGCTCGGGCACGGCAGCCCGGCCGCTGCCGCCGCCGGCTGGCACCGCGTGTTCTTCGACGATTTCACGGGTGGCCTGCGACCGTCGAAGTGGGGGAGCTATTCGGGCCAGCCGGGAGGCGATCCAGGGGGGTGGTGGGCGCCCTCCCACGTCGTCGT
>JAOPZW010000182.1 GCA_025963905.1 Solirubrobacterales bacterium
GGAACTGCTGCATGTGGTGCCAGAGGTCGTCCTGCTGGATGCAGGGAATGAGCTTGCCCGGGGTGTCGTTGACCTGGGCATCGCACTCCGCCGACGTGATCGCGCTCGCGTTGGCGGGCACGACGAATCCTGCCGCCACGCACAGCGGCAACAACCACGACTGCCCCAGTCGCGACCTCAGACTCCTTTGCATGCGGACCCTCCCAGTCGGATGGTTCGACAGGGAGCCGTCCCGAACCCTGCCGCATAGCGACCCACCAATACCCGCGGCGCGTCCGGGCTGAATCCGCGACCGCCTCACTGGTAAAGCTGAGCGACTTCCTGGAATCTCACACCCACACAGTGCCCGAAGCCGGCTTCGGTGGATCTGGTGCGACTAGCGCGTCAAATCGACGCAAAACCTGTCCCGCGATGGTGCCTCGACGAGGTCCTCAAGCGCGAGCAGGCGATAAGGCTCACGCCACGCCCACGCGGCCCAACATCAGGTAGCGTTTGCCGGCGTACGCCCGTGAAAGGCGTGCGGCGTCGTAGCGTCGGACCGCTCAGGTCCCGCCGCGCTTCCCCTGCGCGTGCAAGGGGCACTACCGCATTGCGCGAATAGGAGGGGCGGGCGCCTGCGAAACGGCCGCAGGGCGGCGAGCGCTGCTCGTCGTCCGTATCAGAAACGCTCGGTGGCGGCGCGTGGGCCCCAGTGCAGCTCAAAGCGAGGCGACGACGCCGAAGACAAGTAGCGGGATCGCTACCGTGGCGCGTCACCCCAACGCCTGTGGAGGCGCCGTGTCCAAACTCCGTAGTCGCCTGACGTTCGCCAACGTCTTGTCAATGGTCGCGCTGTTCGTCGCGCTCGGCGGTAGCTCCTACGCCGCTGTCACTATCACCGGCGCGCAGATCAAGGACGGCTCGATCACCACGAAGGACATCAAGGACTGGTCGCTCCTCAACCGTGACTTCAAGCCCGGCCAATTGCCGCGCGGGGGTACCGGGCCCCAGGGGCCGGCCGGCGCGGCCGGTCGCGACGGCGCGACCGGTCCGGCCGGGCCGGCCGGGGTGAACGGCACTAACGGTGCCAACGGCCAGGACGGCGGGACCGGGCCGCGCGGTCCGAGCGACGCCTACGTCAGCGGCAACGTCGGACCGCAGAGCGACTCGAACAGCGCGTCGGTCACCGTTCCGGCCGGCGACTTCGTCGCGGCGGCAAGCGGGCAGGTCCTGTACTTCAGGGACGACTCGACCTTCCCCATCTCGGAGGAAGAGGCGACCTGTTCACTGACCTCGGCGGGCGACGCCCCTCACAACACGGGCACCTTTGCGACGGTGCCGTCGCACGGCTTCTCAAGCGGGACACAGCGAGGCGGCTCGGCGACCGTGTCGCAGAACTCGGCGTTCCACCTGGCTTCCGGCGGGACGATCGCCTACACGTGCTCGAATGCGTCGGCCGGCACACAGGACGGGGCCGCCACGATGCAGTACAGCAACATGCGCGTGACGGCGATCCGGGTCGGAGCGCTCCACTGACGCCCGCCTCTACAACAGGAGGTGGTGGGCGCCGGTTCGCGCGCGCTCGTCAGCTCCATGCAACGGAGCGGCAAGCGTCCGTCGCCTCGCTGGTGCTTCGCGCGAATAGGAGGGGCGGGCGCCTGCGGAAACTGCCGCGGGGCGGCGAGCGCTGCTCGCCGCCCATTGCGACGGGGTAGCGACGCCGAGTTCAGACCAGTGATGGAGCACACTGCCGCCGACCGTGTCCGCGCAAGGGGTTCAGCGCGAGGCCGTTGAGAGCGCGCTCTGATGGGCGGGCTCAGCGGGCGGTGTGACGGGCGGCGGGTGTCGGCAGGTTGAGCTTGATGGCGCTCGGGGTTCCGGTGACGGTTCCGCGCTCGCCGGTCAGGGTTACCGTGATGCGGAGGTGCCGGTTGCGGACGAGCTTGGCGGCCGTCTTGGACAGCGTGAGCTTGAGCCTTGCGCTGTGGCCCGGTTGGATCGCCAGGGTCTTGGTGGCGATCGTCCGGGCTGCGGCTGCGCGTGCTGCTCGGGACCCAGCGAGCTGTGGGCGGACGACGATGTGGACCAGACAGGTGCCGGCGCCCGCCGGACACGCCGCCGTCCGGCCGGTGTCGAGCACGAGCCGCTGACCGAAGCGGGTGAGCTTCGCTTTGCCCGCGACGGTGATGATCGCCAGCGGCGCGGTCGCGCCCGTGAGCGCAGGGCTTGCGGGCGAGCCGGGAGCGCCGCCGCCGCCGGAGGTGCCGGGGTCAGACGGGGGCGGTGGCGGCGCCGGTGCGACGGTCAGGTCGCCACTCGTGGATGCGGTGAAGCCGAGCGCATCGATCGCCGTGACGGCGGCGCTGGTCACGCCGGCGGCGGCGAAGCTGTGCGACGTGGTCTGGCCCGTTGCCGACCCTCCGTCGCCGAAGCTCCACGCGTAGGTGGCGATGCCGGGGCCGAGCTGGCCGGTGGCGGTCGCCTTGTTGGTCGAGGAGCCGCTCGCGCTGAATGGCGCGGGCTGTCCGGCCATCGGTGACGGCAGCGGGTCCAGGGCGACACTGGGCGTGGAGAAGTGGTTGGCCTCGGTCGCGACGCAGGAGGCCAGCGCGTTGCTCCATAGCTTCTGCACGGTGTAGCCGTAGTTGCTGGCGGTGGTGGTGCAGACGTCGCCGAGTTCGCCCTGGCCGGTGTTGTCGTACCAGGCGCCGTTGCCGGAGTTCACGAGCGGGTCGTTGATGGTCTCCACGACTTCGTGGCTGAGCAGGGACTCGTGGTTGGCGACCGCGCCGGGGCCGCCGACGCAGCCACCCGCGAACGGCGCTGATCCGGTGTCGACGACGACCGCACCGAGGAGGTGCTGAGCGCCGGAGGTCGTGTCGAAATGAAATCCGCAGGATTGGTTGGTGTTGCCCGCGACCGACACGTTCTTACTGGGTGGCAGCACGATCGCGTAGATCGTCGTCATGCCATCGCCGGTGGGCGCCGGCAGATGGCCTGCGGTGATCTGCGCGCGAAGCTCGTTCTGGATCTGGGTGTCGGTGATCGTCGCCGTGTCGTTGGCGGTCGCCGGCGCGATCGTCGACTGCCCGAGGTACGCGATCCCGTTCGCCGCCGCCGCGGTTGAGTCGGGGTACTCGGCGGCCACCGCGAAGACCGAGTCCACCGCACCGGCGTGCGCCGCCATCGTCTGGAAGAACCCGGGGTCCGAGTCGCTGAGCGCCGATGGCACCGTGGCGTCGTAGTCCACGACATAGACGCCGGCACGGTGCATCACGGGCCCGCCGTGATAGGTCATGTGCGGGACAACGGCTGCCGCCGAAGCCGGCAGCCACAACACGGTCACGACACCGGCACCGACCAGCCACCGCAGGCTTCGCATCGCGCGACTCTACAGGCCATACCGGAAACCGGCCAGTCGGACCAAACACATGATCGATCGTCGGCGCAGAAATGTGAGATCGACCAGGCCGCCCGGAGATTCCCGGCGCCGCCAACCCCGCGACCTCCGCCGTGCTCGTCACACGAACCAGGAGTCGCCATGCGGTGCCGCTCCTCGTCCATCTCGACAGCGAGCAGCGCCCCGTGGGAGATGCCTCCCGCGAAAGCAGAGGTCTCAAAGGGCGCAAGCCTGGGCTGTCCATAGGAGTGCTAGCAACACCGATGATTCGTGGCTGAGCCGACGGCCTTAGCTGGCAGGCAAGAGACCAGCGATCTGCTGGGAGAGCGAGATGGCACAGCACGCTAAGAGTTCCGCACTCGAGCACTTTGCCGTGTTCGTTGGCGAATGGAGCATGGCGGCAGAGTTCAGGGGGTCGACGGAGGCGCACTCGTCGTCTTCGAGTGGATGCCCGCAAAGACGGACCGACGAGAAATGACCACAGATCAGAAAGGGAGACGCCATGTCCGCAGCCGTTCTTTACGTGTCCATGTCCCTCGACGGATTCATCGCCGGGCGCAATGAGGGACCGGGCAACGGGCTCGGCGACGGCGGGCACCGCCTGCACGAGTGGTCCCCGACGGGTGCCGAGGACGACCGCAAGGCAATCTCGGGCCGCCTGGCCGGCGTCAACGGCCAGGTCGTCGACGAGTTCATGGCGACCGGGGCGGTCGTCGCCGGCCGGGGGACCTTCGAGCCGGCTGGCGGCTGGGCGGCGACCACCACGATGGCGTGCCGACCTTCGTCCTGAGCCGCCGTGAGCCCGACAGCGAAATGGGGCAGTGGCCGCTGGTCACCTATGTGAACGACGTCAGGACCGCGATGTCCGAGGCCAAGCGGGCTGCGGGCGACAAGAACGTGCTGGTCCACGGCGCCGCAACCGCGCAGCTCGCGCTCGCTGCCGGCGTCCTCGACGAGCTCGAGATCCATCTCATCCCGGTGCTCCTGGCCAAGGGCGCCGTCTCTTCGCCAACCTCCGTCCCGAGCACATCGAGCTCGAGCGCACCCGGATCCTCGAGGGGGAGGGTGTCACCCACATGCACTACCGCGTCCAGCGCTGAGGTCAGCGTGCCGAGTCCGGGCAACTGACGGACCTGCGCTTCCAGGTAGCCAGGCACGCCAAGGATCGGAAAGGAGCGGAGTGACCGACCATCGAGCATCGTGATCTTCGACTCCGACGAGCCCGGTGGCCGGAAGAGCGCCTACCTCTCGGCGACGGCCGAGGAGGTGGCCCGGTGGGGACGTGGACCGGGGCATCGAGATCTTCTCCGCGAGATCCCTGGTGCAAGGCATGTGCAAGGGGACGCGAGACGACGTGCGATCGCCTGCTCCCCGCCCCGTCTACCGCGCCGCCGCGTCCGAATACTCCGTGCTCTGGCCACGGGACCAGCGAATGCCGGTGAGCCTCGACTGACCAACGGGTCCGGAAGACCGGAGGCGCCCACCCTCAACTCGATGCGCGTGCGGCGCGAAGGAGGAGCGAGCGCGAGGCGAGCCGCTCCTCGTCGTTATTGCAACCGCGGGTTTGCGGCGTTTTGGTTGCCGTACGGGGACGGGTGGTGTCCTCGGTGCGTCGGTTCACGGGCAGTGTGACAAGCTGGCCCTGGTTTGGGCATTTGACGTTCGCATGGAGGTGGGCAGGTTGATCGGCATGGATGTCGGAAGGGTGCGGTTGGTGGTGTGTGGGCTGGTGGTGTTCGGCGCGTCGGCGGCGGGCTTGGCCGTGGGGGTGGGCGGCGCGGTGGCGGCGCCGGTGGGCGCGATCACCGAGTTCAGCGCGGGCCTGAACGTGGGCAGCGCCGGGTACGGGATCGCGGCGGGCCCGGACGGCAACCTGTGGTTCGTCGACCGGGGCAGCACCGTCGCGATCGGGCGGATCACGCCGGGCGGGCAGATCACCGAGTTCAGCGCGGGCCTGAACGCGAACAGCTACCCGTACGGGATCGCGGCGGGCCCGGACGGCAACGTGTGGTTCACCGACCCGGCTAGCACCAGGGCGATCGGGCGGATCACGCCGGGCGGGCAGATCACCGAGTTCAGCGCCGGCCTGAACGCGAACAGCGCCCCAGTCTCCATCGCGGCGGGCCCGGACGGCAACCTGTGGTTCACCGACCAGGGCAGCGCCAGGGCGGTCGGGCGGATCACACCGGGCGGGCAGATCACCGAGTTCAGCGCGGGCCTGAACGCGAACAGCGCCCCAGTCTCCATCGCGGCGGGCCCGGACGGCAACCTGTGGTTCACCGACAGGGGCAGCACCAGGGCGATCGGGCGGATCACACCGGGCGGGCAGATCACCGAGTTCAGCGCCGGCCTGAACGCGGGCAGCACCCCGTACGGGATCGCGGCGGGCCCCGACGGCAACCTCTGGTTCGCCGACCAGGGCAGCACCACGGCGATCGGGCGGATCTCGCCGGGCGGCCAGATCACCGAGTTCAGCGCCGGCCTGAACGCGGGCAGCGCCCCGTACGGGATCGCGGCGGGCCCAGACGGCAACCTGTGGTTCACCGACCAGGGCAGCCCCGCGGCGATCGGGCGGATCGGCGCGGGGGCCCCGGGCGCGTCACAGGCGCCGCCGGTGGTCGCCGGGTCAGCCCAGCAGGGCACCCAGCACGCCTGCACCGGTGATCGCTGGTCCACCTGGGCCGCCGAGCAGCCGTCGGTCACTGCGTTTGGCTTTGACGGCTATCAGTGGCTGCTCGACGACGCGCCGATCGCCGGCCCGAGCGCCCGCACCTACACCCCCACCGCGGCCGACATCGGCCACCAGCTCGCCTGCCGCGTGACCGTCACCTACCCGCTGACCGCCGTCACCGTCTCGGCGACCAGCGCCGCCGTCACCGTCACCGCCCAGGCATCCGGCCCGACCGGGGCCACCGGCCCGACCGGCGCGACCGGCGCGACGGGCGCGACCGGGCCCAGCGGCGCGACC
>JAOPZW010000229.1 GCA_025963905.1 Solirubrobacterales bacterium
GGATGCAAGACCGGACCGACTGCTGTGTCGTGGGTGGAGGCCCCGCCGGGATGATGCTTGCGGTCGTGCTCGCCCGCGCCGGCGTCGGGGTGACGGTCCTCGAGAAGCACGACGACTTCTTGCGCGACTTCCGCGGCGACACGGTGCACGCCTCGACCCTGACGCTGCTCGACGAGCTCGGGCTCGGCCACCGCTTCTCGGCCATGCCGCACCGCGTGGTGGAGCGCGTGACGGTGCCGGTGGGGTCGGGCACGAGCCTCGTCGTCGATTTCGGCCTGCTGCCCGGGCCGCACAAGCACATCGCGATGGTGCCGCAGTGGGACCTCCTGGACCTGCTGGCCGATGCCGGTCGCCGGGAGCCGTCCTTCACGCTGCGCATGGGCGTCGAGGTGACCGGGCTCCTGCGCGAGCACGGCCGGGTGGTCGGCGTGCGATACCACGACGCCGGCGGCAGCGACGGGGAGCTGCGCGCCGCCGTGACGGTCGCGTGCGACGGGCGGACGTCCGCCGTGCGAGCCGCGAGCGGGCTGCGCGTGCGCGAGTTCGGGGTGCCGCTGGACATCTGGTGGTTCCGCCTTCCCCGCGGCCAGGTCGGCCTTCAGGGTCTCAACGGGCGCGTCGGCAACGGCGCGCTGCTCGTCATGATCGACCGTGGCAGCTACTTCCAGCTCGGCTACCAGATCCCCAAGGGCAGCGACGTGCAGCTGCGCGCGGAAGGCATCGAGGCGTTCCACGCGCGCGTCGCGGCGCTCGCTCCGGAGTTCGCCGAATCCATCGGCGCCGTGGACTCGTGGGACGACGTCAGGCTGCTCGCCGTGCGCCTCGACCGGATGCCGCGCTGGTTCGGCCCGGGACTGCTGTGCATCGGAGACGCGGCCCACGCGATGTCACCGGTCGGCGGCGTCGGGATCAACCTCGCCATCCAGGACGCCGTGGCCGCCGCCCGGTACCTCGCCGCTCCGCTGCGCCGGGGCGAGGTGCGTCTGGGCGACCTGGCGCGCGTGCAGGTGCGCCGCTGGACGCCCACGTTCGTGACGCAGTCGGTGCAGCAGCTCCTGCACCGGCTGGTCTTCCAGCCGGTCCTCGCGGGAGGGCTCGGCCCCGATGGCAGCGGCCGGGACAGGCCCTCGCGGTTCGTCCGGCTGCTGCGGCGGTTCCCCCGGCTGCAGGCGATCCCCGCCTACATGGTCGCGATCGGCGCCCTCCCCGAGCACGCCCCGTCCTTCGCGCGCCGGTCGTGGAGCTCGTAACCGGCCGTCAGGCGGCGCGGGCGTTCGGGGCACGCGGTCCGGTGGACCCGCGCACCACGAGCTCGGGCTCGAACAGCATCTCCTCCGTCGAGCTCTCCGCGCCTTCGATGAACGCGGCGAGCTGGTCGACGGCTGCCCGGCCCATCGCCTCGATCGGCTGCCGGACGGTGGTGAGCGGCGGGTCGGTGAGGCTCATGAACGTCGAGTCGTCGAACCCGATCACGGATACGTCGCCCGGCACGGCACGTCCGGCGCGCCTGATCGCTCGGACGGCGCCGAGCGCAAGCAGGTCGCTCGCGCACACGAGAGCGGTGACGCCCGTCTGGAGCAACCGCGCGGCCCCGGCCTGACCGCTCTCCAGCGTGTAGAGCGCGTGCACGACGCGGCTGTCCGGCAGCGCGATCCCGTGCTGGGCCGCGAACGTCCGCGCGCCTTCGAGCTTGCGCCGCGAGGGCACGTGGTCCGGCCTGCCGAGCAGCACGCCGATCTCCGTATGGCCGAGTGAGAGCAGATGTCCCATCGCCTGCTCGACGGCGACGCGGTCGTCGCAGGACACGCGGGCGAACGGAAGGTCATCGGTCGAGGCGTTGATGAGGATCGTCGGGAGCCCGCGCTCGGCGATGCGGGCGTAGTGCTCGTGCGACGCGCCTCCCTGGGCGTGATTGCCGCCGGCGAAGACGACCCCCGAGACGTGGTGTTGCAACAGCAGCTCCACGTAGTCGGCCTCCGGGATCCCGCCCGCCGCCTGCGTGCACAGCAGCGGGATGAACCCGCGCTGGACCAGCGCAGCGCCCATGACGTCGGCGAACGCCGGGAAGATCGGGTTCTGCAACTCGGGCAGGACGAGGCCGACGAGCCGCCCGCGGTCGCCGCGCAGCTTCGTCGGCCGCTCGTAGCCGAGGACGTCGAGCGCGGTGAGCACGGCCTGGCGCGTGCCGTCCGAGACACCGGGCTTGTCGTTGAGCACGCGGCTGACCGTCGCCTCGCTGACGCCCACCTTCGCTGCAACCTCGGCCAGTCGACGCGACACGGCTGAAAGCATACGCGCAAATCCTGCAAAGCACTTGCAAGAACTCTACGGACGGAGCGCAACAACTCAAGGAATAGCTGAAAGAACCTACCGCTGAGCCTCTGGCGGTGATACGGTCGCGCCGCTCGAACCAGCGCGCGCCGGTTCATGTGGCGCTCGCCGGCTGTCCTGATGCGATGTGGAGGAGGAGAAGGTGCGTTCGATGGGTTTCAGAACGACGTTTGCGACCGCTCTCGTGGTCGCGCTTTCGCTGTTCGTCGCGGCCTGCGGCAGCAGCAACAAGAGCAGCGGCAGTGGCGGCAGCACCAGCACCGCCGCCAAGCCGGCGGCCACGAGCAGCGCCACCAAGGCGCCGACGCTTGCCGCGTCACAGGGCGCGACGGGCACGGTGACGTACTGCCTCGGCAAGGACACGTCCGGCAACAACACCGCCGCGGTCCAGCAATTCAACGCGAAGTTCGCGGCCTCCGGGCTGAAGGCCAAGCTCCTGGAGTTCCCGGAGTCGGCCGACGAGCAGCGCAACCAGTTCGTCCAGCGCGAGCAGGCCAAGTCGCCCGAGTGCGACGTCTTCCTGTCCGACGTGATCTGGACCGCCGAGTTCGCCCAGCAGAAGTGGCTGCTGGACATGAGCGACTACATCCAGCCGCGCCAGAGCGAGTTCATCCCGTCGACGCTCGAGACGATCCACTACAACGGCAACTACTACGGCGTCCCGCAGGCCACCGACTCGGCCTTCATCTACTACCGCTCCGACAAGGTCAAGAGCGTCCCGCAGACGTGGCAGCAGCTCTACGCCGAGGCCAAGTCCAAGGGCGGCCTCGTCTATCAGGGCGCCTCGTACGAGGGGTTGACCTGTGACTACCTGGAGCTGGCGTTCGCAGCGGGCGGCCAGGTGCTCAGCCCCGACGGCAAGAAGTCGCTGATCAACTCGCCGGCGAACCTCAAGGCCCTGCAGCTCATGGTCGACGGCGTCAAGACCGGCGTCGCGCCCAAGGCCGTGACGACGTACATGGAAGAGCAGTCACGGCGCGCGTTCGAGTCGGGCAAGGCCGCGTTCATGCGCAACTGGCCCTACGCCTACGCGCTGGGCAACCAGACGGGAAGCAAGACCAAGGGCAAGTTCAAGGTCGCGCCATTCCCGACGTTCGAAGGCGCCGGCAAGGCCGGCATCCTCGGCGGTCACAACCTCGTCATCTCGGCCTACTCGAAGAACCCCAAGGGCGCGGTGCAGCTCATCGACTTCCTGACCTCCGCCCCGGTCGAGCAGATGTACGCGGCGAAGTACTCGATCGCGCCGGTGCTCAACGCCACCTATGACGACCCGGCGGTCAAGAAGGCCCTGCCGTTCGCGGCCGAGCTCAGGCAGGCCATCACGCAGGCCAAGTCGCGGCCCGTGTCGCCGGTCTATCCGCAGATCTCCCAGGCGATCTACCAGAACGTCAACAAGGCGCTCGCCGGGCAGATGACCCCGCAGGACGCCCTGAAGACGGCCGACGCCAGCATCAACAAGGC
>JAOPZW010000244.1 GCA_025963905.1 Solirubrobacterales bacterium
TCCTCGTCGGCGAGTTGGGTCAACGACATGCCGACAGCACGTACGCGCGGCCGGCGACGACAGATCAGTCGCGCGAGACGAGCTTGCGCACCTCGGCACCGATGGCGCGCACGGTGTGCTCGGCGAACTCGGCGGTGTTGGCCGAGAGCGCCTTGCGGTGCTTCTGCTGGCTGCGCACGCGCAGAACCACCAGGCCGGCGCCCGCGACGGTCCCGATCGCCGCGGCGGCCACGGGCCGCACCCAGTTGCGCGGGTCGCGCATCGCGCCGATCTCCCAGGACTCGAGCTCCCCGGCGGCGAGCTCGGTCAAGCTCATCAGCGTCCCTTCCAGGCGCTGCACGAGGTCCTCGGGCGGGTCGACAGGGGCCAGCGCCTGGCGCAGGAGGCCCTCGAAGTCTGCGGCGAACGGCTCACTCATGTCAGCGGGCACCTCCCTTTGCCACGACGATCTCCTCGAGCTGCTTGATGGCGCGGTGCAGCAGCACCTTCGTCGCGCCGTCGGTGCGGCCCAGGGCCCGTGCGATCTCGCGGTTGTCCATGCCCAGCGCGAAGCGCATGATGACCGCCTCGCGACGGTCGTCCGGCAGGTCCTTGACGCCGTCCAGGATGCGCGCCAGCTCGTCGCGGCCCTCGACGAGGTCCTCCGTCGTATGCATCGTGCGCAGCGCGTCGGTGTCCTCGATCGGCGTCTGGGGCCGGCGTGAGCGATCGCGGTACAGGTTGGCGGCGAGATTGTGGGCGATGCGGATCAGCCACGGGCGCAGCGGGCGGCCGTCGGACTCCGCCGAGGCGCGCTCGAAGTGCCGATAGGCCTGCAGGAAGGTCTGCTCGGTCAGGTCCTCGGCGTCGTGGTGGTTGCCCACCCGGTAGTACGCGTAGGAGTAGACGTCGCGCAGATGCGCCCGGTACAGGTCCGAGAACTGCCTGTCGAGCTCCGCCTTGTCCACGCATTCCAGCCTACCCGGGGGCGTGACGACGCCTCAGGCCGCCCGTCGCCTGGGTCCGGTGGACGCGGTGAGGGCCTGCGCCCACGTCTCGGCCTCGACGCGGCCCTCGACGACGGCGGCGAGCCCGTCGACCGCCGGCGCGTCGACGCCGCCCTCCCGCAGGGCGGCGGCCAGCAGGGGGAGCGCGTCGAGCGCCTCGGCTGCCATCGCGGGCTGGACGGCGACGGTGGCGGCGAGATCGCCGGCGCGGGCCAGGCCGGCGAACGTCTCCGGCCGTCCCCCGCGCGAGCGCGCGTACGCGTCGACCTCGGCGAACACCCTGCCGGCGACGGCGCCCGCTGCGTCGGGGCCGGCGCGCCCCACCGCGGCCGCGGCGAAGCGCGCGGCGTTCTGCGCCGCGCCGGCGAGCTCGACCCCGGTCACGTCGGCGGTCCCCTCGACGGCGAAGCCGGCGATGCCCAGCACGTCGGCGAGCTGGGCCAGGAAGGCCTCGTCGGCCGAGGCGACGACGACCGGGGCGCCGTGCTCGAGCGCGCCCGCGACGTGCCCGGCGCCGCCGAGGCACGCGACGGCGCGGGCCTGCGTGCGCTCGGCGACGTACTCGGAGGGCAGCGCGCCCGTCGGAGTGATCAGGCCCCTGGAGAGCACCAGGAGCCCGGCGCGCTCGGGCACCGCCTCGCCGTGGGCGCCGGCGACGGCCGGCAGTGCCCGCGACGGCACCGCGAAGCACACGAGGTCGTGATGGGCCAGCTCCAGGTCGCAGGCGCGCTCCACCCGGACCGACTCCGGAAGCTCGACGCCCGGCAGGTAGCGGTCGTTGCGGCGCGTGGCGCGCAGCGCGATCGCCTGCTCGCCAGTCCGGCAGCCGAGGTCGACCTCGAGGCCCGCGCGGGCCAGCGCGACGGCAAGCGTCGTACCCCATGATCCGGCGCCGACGACAGCGGCGCGGCGCAGCCGCGGCAGGCCGCCGAGCCACTCCCACTGGAGCTCGACGCAGGGCCAGATCCGGTCGGTCACGGCGCGGGCCAGGAAGGGTGACGGGCCCTCGACGCGCGGGAAGGTGAGCGGCCGTCCGGCCCGCACGCGGACCTTGTGCGGGCGGATGCGCCAGCCGCGCCGGACCGCCTCGGTGCCGATGATCGCCACGGGGACGACCGGCGCGCCGGTCTCCAGCGCGAGGCGGCCGACGCCGCGGCGCGGGCGGCCCAGCGAGCCGGGGCGGATGCGCGTGCCCTCGGGGAAGATCACGACGCCGTCGCCCCGCTCGAGGATCGCCCGGGCCGTTGCGATCGCGCTGTGGTCGGCGGCCCCGCGGTCGACCGGGAAGGCGCCCAGCGAGGTGAGCACCCACGCGACGAAGGGGTGGGCGAACAGCTCGCGCTTGGCCATGAAGTAGACCGGCCGGCGGGCCATGCAGCCGATGATGAACGGGTCCAGGAACGACCGGTGGTTGGCCGCGAAGATGACCGGACCCTCTTGGGGCAGGTGCTCGCGACCCACCCGGCTGAAGCGGAAGTACACGTGGAAGAAGGGCTGGAGCACCCCGCGAACCAGCCAGTACATCAGCGGGTTGACGCCCCTCGTGCGTGCCCGATCCAGCAGGGCCTCGTGATCCATGTGTGGGGATACCGAGCCGGTTCGGCGGGGTTACACGCGGGGCCGGCCGGTTGAGCGGCGGGGTAGAGTCCCGCCAATGGCCATCGACGCTGCGCAGACCGCCCGGGGAGCGCTCGCGGGAGCCGTCGCCGCCGGCGTCTGGGTCCTGCAGCAGCCGGCCGACAAGCGGGTGTTCGGGGTCGACTACGACGACGCGGAGCTGCTGGGCAAGCTCGTGACCCGCGGGCGCGCGTGGCCGGTGTTCGGCGCCGCGATCCACCTCGCCAACGGAGCGCTGTTCGGCGCGGTGTACGCGAACGTCGCGCCGCGCCTGCCGCTTCCCTCGTGGGCGCGGGGGCCGCTGGCCGGCTTGACCGAGCATGTGTCGACATGGCCCGCGATCGCGCTCGTCGACCGCTTCCACCCCGCGCGGGACGAGATGCCCAGGCTCGCGTCGAGCCTGCCGGCCTTCGCCCAGGCCACCTGGCGGCACCTCCTGTTCGGCACCGTCATGGGTGAGCTCGAGCGCCGCATGAACCCGCCGGCGGCCGACGAGGTCCCCAGCTACGACCACGTCGTGTCCTCCAACGGCCACGGCGACCTCGAGCACGCGGTCGCCGGGCGCCCCTGAGCCCCGCGCGCTGGCCTACACTCGCCCCTGCTGGCCGGAGTAGCTCAGCTGGTAGAGCAACGCTCTTGTAAAGCGTAGGTCAGGGGTTCGAGTCCCCTCTCCGGCTCCTCCATGCGATGTGGTCCCCACTCCCGGCGAGACGGCATCGGGTGCGTGCGGGGTACGGCAGGGCGCGGCCAAAGCTCAGCCACGCCCTGCTGCAGTGGACGCGCCTACTTGTGCTTGCCCTTGGCCTTGTGCTTGCCGCAATTGGTGTGAGCGGCCTTGTACTTGCCACACGGGGTGTGCTTGGCGACGGCGGTGCCTGCGGGCGCGGCGAACACAAGGCCTGCGATCGCGAGCGAGGTCGCGAGGCTACGAGTACGCACGGGGCTCTCCTTACGGTGGTTGGTGAGAATGCTGTGAGCCTCCTGAGAGTGCCCCAGAAGAAGGTCCGATACGCCGCTGGAGTCGGGTCGAACGAACTCCTAACGCTGCAAGAACGCCCGAACAACCCCGCGGGATTCGTCGGGCAATCCACGGGCTCGCGGCGCGTGTCGGGCTCGATCCCGGCGCCGGCGTCAGCCCGGAGGGCCGGCGGCGACGACCGCCTCGACGTCAGCGGCGCGAGGCTGTGAGCCGAAGCCCGTGAGGCACCACGTCGCGCCCGCCGCGATCCACGGAGCCGGGTCGGTGCCGGGCGGCCCGGTGACCACGATGTCGAACGGCCCGGCGTCCTCCCCGCGCTCCTCGCGGATGTCGCCGGCGAGGGCGGCGAGCGCGTCGGGTCCCGGCAAGTCGATGGGGAACAGCCCGTCCCAGCGCGCCGCGCGGCGGACGGGCCGGCGGTTCGGCCAGCGCGCCGCCAGCCACACCGGGATCCGCGGCCGCTGGACCGGCTGGGGCTCGAGCTCGCCGCTCCAGTAGGCCTCGAGGCGCGCGAGGCCTTCGTCGAGCAGGGCCGCCCGGGCGCGCGGGTCGAGCTCCTCCCCGAACCGCGACAGCTCGCCGCCGCGGTCACCGCCCAGCCCGGCCCCGAGGACGAGGCGCCCGCCGCTGAGGTGGTCGAGGCTCACCGTCTCGCGCGCGAGCTTCTGGATACGCCGCCGCGCGAGCGGGGTGACGAGCGGACCGAGCAGGACCCGGTCCGTCGCGCACGCCATCGCGCTCATCGCCACCCACGGATCGGCGACCGCGCGGACGGGCGGGTCATAGGCGACGTGATCCCAGAGGAAGACGCCGTCCCAGCCGTGCTCCTCGGCCCGCGCCGCGACGTCGGCGATCCTCCGGGGATCGGCCAGCTCGTCGAAGGGCGCGAGGAAGATGCCGAAGCGCGGTGGCATGGACACCATCATGGCCGCTTACGATCCGAGCGTGATCGCGACCGCCGTCGCCACCGCCGCGCTCGCGGCCGCCCCGGGGGCCGCGCCGCTCCCGGCGATCGGCCACCGTCCCGCGCCCGCGCCGATCCTGTGGGTGCGCAAGGGCCGCCACGTGCGCCTGCGCCGCGCGCCGCACGGCAGGACGATCGCGATCCTCGGCGACCACACCGAATACGGCCGCAGGACGATCCTGGCGGTCACGCAGGTGCGCGGGCGCTGGGCGGCCATCTCCACGAGCCTCGTGCCCAACGGCCACCGGGCCTGGGTGCACCTCAGCTCGCGAGACCTGGCCCTCCGGCGCACCCGGTGGGGCCTGGAGGCCGATCTCGCCGACCGCACGCTCACCGTCCTCCACGATGGCCGGCAGATCACCCGCTTCGCGGTCACCATCGGCCGTCGCGGCACGGAGTCGCCCACCGGGCGCTTCGCGATCACCGACAAGCTCGCGGGCAAGGACTTCGGCCGCTCATTCGGCTGCTGCATCCTCGCCCTCTCCGGCCGTCAGCCCAAGGTGACCTTCGACGGCCTGGACGGCCGGATGGCGATCCACGGGACGGACCGCCCCGCGCTCATCGGCCACCGCGACAGCCAGGGCTGCCTGCGCGCCTCCGACCAGCACCTGCGGATGCTCATGCGCCGCGTGCCCGTCGGGACGCCCGTGATCATCAGGCGTTGAGGGCGACGGAGCGGCAGACGGGCGGCTATGCGGTCAACGACCCTGCCACTACCCTCCCCGTATGACGGCGAATGAGCTAGCGCACGCCGCGCTGCGCCCTCGCATGCGGGGTGTGACGCACCAGTACGCCTTCTTCGTGGCCGTCGCGCTGGGCGTCGCGCTGGTGCTGACGGCGCCTGCCGGCCAGCCGACGGCCGCCGCGGCGATCTATGCCGCCGCGGTCTGCGGGCTGTTCGGCGTCAGCGCGCTGTATCACCGCGGATCGTGGTCGCCGGCGGCTCGCCGGTGGATGCGCCGGCTGGACCACTCGATGATCTTCGTCTTCATCGCGGCCTCCTATACGCC
>JAOPZW010000254.1 GCA_025963905.1 Solirubrobacterales bacterium
CGCGGAAGGCGCTGTGGTTCGTCGCGATCACGACCGCGTCGGCGTCGAGCACCGCGTCGTCGAAGGACTGCGTCGGCGTCTGCACGAGCGGGTCGTGGACGGCCACATCGGCGAGCTCGCGCTCCAGCAGGCGCACGAGCTTGTGGGCGAGCGAGTCGCGCTCGTCGTCGGTGTCCGCCTTGAACGCCAGGCCGAGGACCGCCACCTTGCGCCCGTCCAGCGAGCCCAGGCGGCGCTTGAGCCCCTCCACGAGGAACAGCGGCACCGACTCGTGCACCCGCGACACGGCCAGCAGCATGCCCGGCGCCGGAGAGCGCTCCTCGCTGAAGGCGAAGTCCTTGCGCAGGCACGTGCCGGCCGTGAAGCCCGGCTGGGGCATCCCGCCGCGCGGATAGTCGCGGTTGATGAGGTCGATGACCTCGAAGACGTTCGCGCCGGCCGCCTCGCACTCCATCATCAGCCGGTTGGGCAGGGCGAACATCGTGTACCTCAGGATGTTCGTCCAGATCTTGGCGAGCTCGGCCTGGATCGGCGTCGTCTGGCGGATCGGCGCGCCGAACACCTCGAACAGCCGCCCCGCGACCTCGCCCGAGCGCGGGCCGGCGCCGCCGACGATGCACGGCAGCGAGACGATCTCCTCCATGAACCGGCCGGCGGCGATGCGCTCGGGGACGTGCGCGACGAAGACGTCCTCGCCGATCGCGAAGTCGCGCTGCTTGGCCAGGTAGCCGGCGACGAAGTCCGTCGTGCCGGGGGCGATCGTCGACCGCAGGATGAGCGTGTGGCCCGCCGTCAGGACCGGCAGGAGGTCATCGAGCGCCGAGCGGATGTCGCTGATGTCGATCTCGATGTGCGAGAACGACGGGGTCCCGAGCGTGATGACGATGTGCTCGGCGCGAGCGGCGTCGGCGATGCGGTCCGACCACGAGATCGTGCCCGCGGCGGTGACGCGCTCCAGCGCCTCCTGGGCGCCGGGCTCGCCGAAGGGCATACGCGCCTCGCGGACCGCGCTCAGGCGCTCGGCGTCGTTCTCGACGCCCAGCGTGCGCAGCCCGCGGTCGGCGAACGAGAGCGCCAACGGCAGCCCCACCCGGCCGCAGCCGATGATCGCGACGTCGTACTCCATACGCGGCGGGACGTTAGACCACCCGGTGGCCGAGGCCACTCAGCGGCCGCGCTGGTGGCGGAGGAACTGGCGCAGGAAGCCGGCGACGAAGCGCGGGTTGTAGCGCAGGTAGCGCTTCCACAGGCGGCGTGGCTCGGTGGCGAGACGGAAGAGCCATTCGAGGCCGAGGCTCTGGATCCAGTTCGGCGCCTGGGCGGTCAGGCCGGCGTGGAAGTCGAACGCCGCGCCGACGCCGACCAGCACCGGCGCGTCGAGGCGCGCGCGCATCGCCGCCATCCACTTCTCCTGCTTGGGGACGCCGATGCCCACCCAGACGACGTCGGCGCCGGAGCGGTTGATCTCCGCGGCGACGGCCGCCTCCTCGTCGGGGTCAAGCGGTCGGAACGGCGGGGCGTAGCCGCCGACGATCTTCAGGCCCGGGTACTGGGTGCGCAGGTTCAGCGCCAGCTGGACGAGCGCGCCCTGGTTGCGCCCGCCGTAGAGGAACAGCCGCGCCCCCGTGCGCGCCGAGCGCTCGCAGTGGCGCGCCATAAGCTCCGGGCCGTAGACGCGGGAGGGCAGGTCGTGGCCGAGCGCGTTCATGGCCCACACGAGCGGCTGGCCGTCCGGCACGGTGAGCGACGAGCCCAGGACCGCCTTGCGCAGCTCGGGATCCTCGGCGCACGCCATCACCGTGTGCACCGCGGCGACGCAGACGTACTCGCGCCGGCGTTCGGCGATCGCCGCGTCCATCCAGTCCATCGTGCGCTCGTAGTCGGTCAGCGCCAGCGGGACGCCGAGGAGCTCCTGCGTCGCCGGCGCCTGGACCGCCGGATCGCCCACGGGAGGCAGGGACGTGAGCGGCCCGAGGGATGTGGGGCGGGAGCTGGGCATGCGGTGTCACGGATGAAACGTCGCCGCGCGCGAAAAGTCTCGCGCTGCAGCGCCCCTTGCGCCCGTTACTCTGGCGCGGTGGTCGCGTCCGGCCGATTCTCGCACGCGTGAGCTCACGCCGCGCGCTCGTCACCGGTATCACCGGGCAGGACGGCTCGTACCTCGCCGACCTCCTGGCTGCCGACGGCTGTGACGTCTGGGCGCTGGTGCGGGCCGGGTCGCCGGCGCCGGCCGGCGTCACCGCGGTGCACGGAGACCTGCTCGCCCCGGCCTCGCTGCACGCGGCGGTCGAGGCCGCCCGGCCCCACGAGCTCTACCACCTGGCCGCGCCGACGTTCGTGCCCGCCTCGTGGGAGGACCCGACCGAGACGATGGCCGCCATCGCCTGCGGCACCGCCGCGCTGCTCGCCGCCGCGCTCGCCCGCCCCGAGCCCCCGCGGGTGTGGGTCGCGTCCTCCAGCGAGGTGTTCGGCGACGCCGGCGAGTCGCCCCAGCACGAGCGCACGCCGATGCGCCCACGCACGCCCTACGGCGTGGCCAAGCTCGCCGCGCACGCGCTCGCCGGCGCGATGCGCGAGCGCCACGGCCTGTTCGCCTGCTCAGGGATCACCTACAACCACGAGTCGCCGCGCCGCCCCGAGCGGTTCCTGTCGCGCAAGGTGACCCGTGCCGCCGCGGCGATCAGCCTCGGGCTGCAGGACGAGCTCGTGCTGGGCGACCTCGAGGCCGTTCGCGACTGGTCCCACGCGGCCGACGTCGTGCGCGCCGCGGTGCTGGCCCTGCGCCATCACGAGCCCGGCGACTACGTCGTCGCCTCCGGCGTGGGACATACGGTCCGGGAGCTCGTGGACGTGGCCTTCGCCCACGCCGGGATCGACCCGGCCGGGCGCGTGCGCGTGGATCCCGCGCTCGTGCGTCCGCCGGAGGCCACCCCGCTCGTCGGGGACGCGTCGCGGGCGCGCGCGGTCCTGGGCTGGGAGCCCGAGCACGGGTTCGAGGCGACCATCGCCGAGATGGTCGATGCCGACCTCGCGGCGCTGCGCGGGTAGGGTCCACCGCGTGTTGGAGCCCGAGCAGCAGCTCATCAGCGTCGTCGTGCCGGCCTTCGACGAGGAGCGCACGATCGAGGAGGTCGTCCGCCGCGTCGCCGGGGCGGGGCTGCACGCCGAGATCATCGTCGTCGACGACGGCTCGCGCGACGGCACCGCCGCGGTCCTGGCCGGCCTGGATGGCGAGATCGAGGGCCTGAGGACGCTCGTCCAGCCCGTCAACCGGGGCAAGGGCGCGGCCGTGCGGGTGGGCATCGCGGCCTCCAAGGGCGACGTGGTGGTCATCCAGGACGCCGACCTCGAGTACGACCCCAAGGACCTCCCGACGCTGCTGGGCCCGCTGCTCGAGGGTCGCGCCGACGTGGTGTACGGCACGCGCCTGCGCGGCGGCGAGCCCCAGCGGGCGCACCTGTTCTGGCACTACGCGGGCAACCGCTTCCTGTCGCTGCTGACGAACGTCCTCTACAACACGACGATCTCCGACATGGAGGTCGGCTACAAGGCCTTCCGCGGCGACCTCATCCGCTCGCTGGACCTCGTGAGCGACGACTTCCGCTTCGAGCCCGAGGTCACGGCGAAGATCCTGCGAACGCCCGGGGTGCGGCTCTTCGAGGTCCCCATCTCCTACTACGGACGCACGTTCGAAGAGGGGAAGAAGATCACCTGGCGCGACGGGATCAAGGCCGTCGGGGCGCTGCTGCGCTTTCGCTTCCTGCGCTGAGCTGCGGGGCGCTCAGCGCCCCAGCAGCTCGAGGTCCGCGCGCGTCATGAGCCGGATGAGCTCCTCGAAGCTCGTCTTCGGCCGCCAGCCCAGGTTGCGCTCGGCCTTGGCGTAGTCGCCGATCAGGTGGTCGACCTCGGCCGGGCGCACGAGCGCGGGGTCCTGCTGGACGTAGCGCTCCCAGTCGCCCAGGCCGGCCTCGTCGAACGCGATCTCCACGCAGTCGCGCACCGAGTGCGCCTGGTTGGTGGCGACGACGTAGTCGTCGGCCTCATCCTGCTGGAGCATCAGCCACATCGCCTCGACGTAGTCCCTGGCAAAGCCCCAGTCGCGGCGCGCGTCGAGGTTGCCCAGCTTGATCCCGTCGAGCTTTCCGTGCCGGATCGCCGCCGCGTGCCACGTGATCTTGCGGGTGACGAACTCCAGCCCGCGACGGGGCGAGTTGTGCACGATGACCCTGCCGACCCCGGCGCAGAACACTCCACTCTCGGTCTCGATGTCGAAGACCCACTCGTCGTCCAGCGCGGCGCCGGTGACGATGCGGCGCACTTCGGCCGGATCCTTGCGGACGTGCTGGCCCTTGAGGCCAACGCGCACGGGCGAGGCGACGTTCAGTCGGTAGTAGACGCGGCTGTCGCGGCGCTCGGCGTAGACCGACACCGGCTGGCTGGTCAGGGCGTAGAGCCAGCACAGGCCTTGGGCCAGCACGGGGCTGTTCGTGACCATCGACAGGCCGTTTCCGCGCTTGAGACCATCACCGGCGTAGTAGCCCGCGAGGAAGGCGGCGTGCACTTCGCGCGTGCCGTTGAGGACCAGCGGCGGGACTTGCTTGTGCGCGGTCGGCGTGTACAGCTGCCGGCGCAGCCATCCAGAGACCGTCCCGGCACCGTGCAGGCTGAGGTGCATGACGGTGCGGTCGGGGTTCCAGCCTGAGGCGAGCTCCGTCTCAGATGTCATACCGAGGAAGCACCGTGACCACAGCTGCGCGACGCGCGTGCGGACCACGGCGTCGGTGTTGGCGAAGTCGATCTTCCCGCGGTTGCCGTCTACGTAGCCGTCGGCGGCGAGGAGACCCAGCAGCTCGGCCAGCTCAGGCGTGATCGCCGTCCATTCGAGCGACGTCGGGAACGCGTCGGCCACGGCCACGCGATCGCCTTCCTCGATGTCTCTCGCGATCACCTGCTGGTAGTCCGCGTCCAGCATGTGGTGGTGGGCGGTGACCTCGATCACGCCTCCCCGCGCCTCGATAGAGCGCAGCTCGTGGTCAGGGTTGTGAGCCCGGCGGCGAGTCGCGGTGATGGCAGTGATGGTGGTCCACTTCTCGCCGTCCCAAACCTCGGTGAGCGGGCGTGGCTCGAACATCTGCACGCTTGGCCCCTTGCGGCGCAGCGGCACGAGATCGGCCGGGGTGCGGACCGCGGCGATGCCGTTCTCGCGCACCATGAGTGGGTTTCGTGAAGAAACACACTCGTGATTGAAAAGTATCCCGCTCGTCGCGTGCAGCCCGTAGGACTCGCGGTAGTTGACGGTGATGTGGTGGCCGTAGGCCTTGGCCACGCCGTAGGGCGAGCGGGGGTAGAACGGGGTGGACTCGGTCTGGGGGACCTCGCGCACCTTGCCGAACATCTCGGAGCT
>JAOPZW010000292.1 GCA_025963905.1 Solirubrobacterales bacterium
CTGGTGCACGGCGACAGCCACTACTTCAAGATCGACAAGCCGTTGAACTACGACAACGGCCAGGTCGTCGAGAAGTTCACCCGCGTCGAGACGTTCGGCGCCGCGAACACCCACTGGGTGAGCCTGACCATCGACCCGCAGGATCCGCAGCTGTTCCAGCTGCGCCCGCAGATCGTCGCGGGGAACGTGAACGACCGCTAGATCGACGCCGCAGCGCCCCTCGGCCACGAACGGCCGGGGGGCCGCGCGCGGCTACTCGTCCTGGAGCAGGTGCTCCTGCGCCCAGAGCGAGATCTGCTCGAGTGCCGGCATCAGCGCCTTGCCGCGGTCGGTCAGGGCGTAGGACACCGCCAGCGGCGGCCCCTCGCAGACCGTCCGGACGATGAGCCCCGCCCCGGCCAGGTCGGACAGCCGGTCCGACAGGACCGAGTCGGAGATCCCGCCGATCGCGCGCGAGAGCTCACGGAAGCCGGCCGGGGCGTCGCGGAGGCTGCCGAGGACCACGCCGTTCCAGCGCTTGCCGAGGAACTCGAACGCGCGGGCCAGCGCGGCGTCGCCGCGAACGCACGCTTCGCCGGCGGCGTCGAGGTTGGGCTGGCGGGTGGTCGCCATGCCGTCCATGCTACCGTCCCGATCGTCGCTCGGATATTCGAAGCAGCTTGGTCTACCAAGGTAGATACTCCAAAACAAGCACAAGGGGCTCGGGCATGACCGACACTTCCACCGGACGCGCGTCCGTCGTGATCCTCGGCGGCGGCTACGGCGGCATCAACGCCGCCAAGGCACTCGATGACGTCGCCGACGTCACGCTCGTCGATCCCAGGGAAGCGTTCGTCCACAACGTCGCCGCGTGGCGCGCGCTCGTCGAGCCCGAGTGGCTGGACCGGATCTTCCTGCCCTACGGGCAGCTCCTCGCACGCGGGCGCTTCGTCCGCGATCGTGCCGTCGCGGTCGACGGGCGCCGCGTGACGCTGGCGTCGGGTGACGTGCTCGAGCCCGACTACCTCGTGCTTGCGACCGGCTCGTCGTACCCGTTCCCCGCGAAGGTCGAGGAGCTCGACGTCGCCTCGGCGCGGTCGCGCGTTCGCGCCGCCCACGAGGCGCTGCTGGGGGCGGACCGCGCGTTGATCGTCGGTGCGGGTCCGGCCGGCCTGGAGCTCGCCGGCGAGATCAAGGCGTTCTTCCCCGACAAGGAGGTGACGATCGCCGACATCTCCGAGGACATCCTCACCGGGCCCTACGACCAGGATCTGCGCGACGAGCTGCGCCGTCAGCTCGCCGCCCTCGGCGTCGAGCTGCGCCTGGGCAGCGCCCTGAGCGAGCTCCCCGGCACGCCGCCGGCAACCCTGGGGCCGGTCAGGATCGCCACGCAGGACGGACAGGAGCTCGTCGCCGACATCTGGTTCCGCGCCTTCGGCGTGCATCCGCACAGCGAGTACCTCGCGGACGGATCGCTCAGCGACCGCCGCGACGAGCGCGGCTACGTCCGCGTCGACGAGCACCTGCGCCTCGCCGGCGAGACGCAGATCTTCGCCCTCGGGGACGTCGCCGACGCCGACCGCGACATGGCGGGCATCGCGAGCGCCCAGGCCAAGCTCGTCGTCGCGAACATCACTGCGCTCATCACCGGCGCCGGTGAGCTGGCCGGCTACGACCGGTTCCCGCCCATGATCGCGATCCCGCTCGGCCCCGAGGGCGGTGCCGGATTCATCGGCGACGGCGTCGCCGGCGCCGCGACGATCGCCGAGCTCAAGGGCCGGCACATGATCGTCGACCGCTACGCGGAGCTCTTCGACGCCGTCCCGGACGTCGTCGGCTGACACTGGCCGGGCGCTCGGCCGCCGTACCATCGAGGTCCCCTTCCCCCGGACGAGGAGCTCGCGATGACAGCCGGTGCAGTGACCGCGGATGGGCGCGCACGCGTCCTCGCCGACGGCAACGAGATCCCGCTTCTCGGCCTCGGCGTGTGGCAGGTGCCGGACGGCCCGGAGTGCGAGAACGCGGTTCGCTGGGCGCTCGAGCTCGGCTACCGCCACATCGACACCGCGCAGGCCTATGGCAACGAGGAGAGCGTCGGCCGCGCGCTGCGCGACAGCGGCGTGCCGCGCGAGGAGGTCTTCATCACCACCAAGTTCTATCCCGCGCGCGAGGACCCGGAGGCCGAGGCGCGCGGGAGCCTGGAACGGCTGGGCGTCGACCAGGTGGACCTCTACATCATCCACTGGCCCCAGGGCGGGCCGACCTGGGCCTGGCCCGGGATGGAGCGCGCGCACGAACGCGGCCATGCGCGCTCGATCGGCGTCTCCAACTACAGCGTGGGCGAGCTCGACGAGGTGCTGTCGGTCGCGCAGGTCCCGCCCGTCGTGAACCAGGTCCAGTTCAGCCCGTTCACCTACCGGCGGAAGCTGCTCGAGGCATGCGAGCAGCACAACGTGGCGCTCGAGGCCTACAGCCCGCTCGGCACCGGCCGGCACCTCGCGGACGAGCGCGTGCGCCAGGTCGCCGAGCGCGTGGGGCGCACGCCTGCCCAAGTGCTCCTGCGCTGGTGCGTGCAGCGGGATCTCATCGTCGTCACGAAGTCGACGCATCGCGAGCGGATCGCGGAGAACGCCCAGATCTTCGACTTCACGCTGTCGGACGAGGACATGGCCGCGCTCGACGCGCTCGACGAGACGGGCGGCACCGACCGCGCGCTCGAGCGCCCGTGGTGGTGACGCTGTCTGAGGGGCTCAGGCCTTCATGTAGTTGTGGACCGCGAACTCGGTGACCGTCGGCATGGGGCCGCCGGCCGGGTCCATGCCCGAGACCTGCTGGATCGCCGGGAGCAGCCGCTCGTCCCGGAAGCGGTCGTAGGCCTCCCGCCCCTCCCAGACATCCGTGACCGTCCACTTGCCGTCGACCTCGCCCGCCCAATGGAACAGCAACCCCTCGGGCGGGTCGCCCGCGAGGTTCATCGTCGCCTGGACGCCGTCGTACACGTGCGTGCCGAACCCTTCGGGGAAGTCGGTGGTCCTGATTGCCACTGCCATGGTCTCTCCTCCGGTTGGCGCTGGACCTCGCCCGGGTTCTTCCGGGCGCGACCTACCCTATCCGCGCCGGCGAAGCCCGTGCAGACGGCTTTCGAGCTCTGCGCGTTCGACCGTGTTGGCGCTGAGCGCGATCGCCCGCTCGTAGGCGCGTTCGGCGCCCGGCAGGTCTCCGGCGCGCCGGAGCAGCTCCGCGTGTGCGGCGTGCAGCGGCTGGTAGCGCGCCAGCGCGGGCTCGCCGAGCAGCGGCGTCAGGAGCTCGAGCCCCGCTTCGGGCCCGGCGGCGAAGCCGACCGCGGCGGCGCGGTTGAGCTCGACGACGGGGGAGGGGTTGAGCTGCGCGAGCGCGCCGTACAGCTCGGCGATCTGCGCCCAGTCCGTCGCCTCCGCGTCGGCCGCCTGGATGTGCAGGGCCGTGATCGCCGCCTGCAGCTGGTACTCGCCGGGGCGCCTGAGCCGCACCGCGCGCTCGAGCGCCCGGAGGCCTTCGGCGATCCTGCCCCGATCCCATGACGCGCGGTCCTGCTCGTCCAGCGCCACGTAGCGGCCCTCGCCGTCGATCCGCGCAGCACGACGCGCGTCGTGCAGCAGCATCAGCGCCAGCAGCCCCCACACCTCGGCGTCGTCGGGCATCAGGTCCCGCAGCAGCAGCCCGAGGCGGATCGCCTCGCTGCACAGCCCGCCGCGCACGAGGCGGTCGCCCTCGCTGGCCGAGTAGCCCTCGTTGAAGATCAGGTAGACGACCCGCAGGACGCCGCGCAGACGGTCGAGGAGCTCCTCGTCCTCCGGCACGCGATAGGGGATGTGCGCATCGGCGATCTTGCGCTTGGCGCGCACGATCCGCTTGCCCATCGCCGGCTCGGAGACCAGGAACGCGCGCGCGATCTCGGCGGTCGTCAGGCCGCCGAGCGCGCGCAGCGTCAGCGCGACCCGCGCCGGCAGGTCCAGGGCCGGATGACAACAGGTGAAGATCAGCCGCAGCCGATCGTCGACGATCGCGCTCTCGTCGCTCATCGCGGCCTCCTCCTGCGCCTCCAGGCGCACCAGCTCGGCGACGCGTTCGGCGCGATCGGCCAGCGAACGATCGCGTCGCAAGCGGTCGATCGCACGCCGGCGTGCCGCGACGGTGATCCACGCCCCCGGATTGGCGGGAACGCCATCGCGCCGCCACGCCGCGACTGCCGAGGCGAACGCGTCCTGCACTGCGTCCTCGGCGAGCTGGAAATCGCCGACATGGCGGATGAGGGTCGCCAGGACGGCCGCGCGTTCCTCCCGGAACGTCAGCGCGACCGCGTCGGCGGCCGGGTCATCTGCCCCCGGCCGCCGCTCGCTGCCGGTGCTCATGCCCGCTCGGCCGCCGCCGCGCGGAGCGCATCGAGCTCGCTCATGTCCACGATCGGCCGCACCTCCACCGATCCCCCGCGATAGCGCGCGAGCGGAATGCGAGCGGCCTGCTCGAGCGCCTCGTCGAGGTCCCGGCACTCCAGGACGTAGTAGCCGCCGAGGACCTCCTTGGTCACGGCGAACGGCCCGTCGGTGAGCTCGGTCTCGCCGTCGCGCACCCGGACCGTCGTGGCGGTCTCCACCGGGCGCAGGCGACCGGTGGCCACCAGCAGGCCCGCCTCCTGCAGGCTCTCGTTCAACTCGAGCCACAGCGGCATCTCCGCCTCGCGCTCGGCCTGCTCGGCCGGCTCGACCTCGGGTGCGTACAACATCAGCAGGTAGTTCGGCATCACGTCTCCAGACGTCGTACTCGCCGCACGATGCGCGGCCCTACCTCTACGACGAAGCAGCCGCGGCGATTTGGACAAGCTCAGGGCGCGGCGGGAGACGCGTCGCTCGCCACGCCTGCCGGTGCGGAGGCCGCCTGCAGCGTCGCGGTCGTCGACACCACGCGCGAGCCATCATCGGCGAACAGGTGGGTCGCGCCGATGATCTGCAGGCCGATGCTGTCGCCCGGCTCGCCGTCGAACGGCGGCATCATCTTCGACACCAGCGCCAGCGGCTGCCCGCGGTGCTCGAGGGAGAGGTGGACGAAGACCTCGGACCCGAGGTCCTCGACCGTGCGGATCTTCGCGCGGAGGGGACCTTCGCCCACCTGCAGCGCCTCCGGACGGAAGCCGACGGTGATGGCGCCGGAAATCTCCGCGAGCGCCGCGTCGCCGGGCCGGGCGAGCTCGATCGCCGAGCCGCCGAGCCTCAGCGGCCGCTCGTCGCCGACCGGGACGAGGTTCATCGCCGGCGAGCCGATGAAGCCGGCCACGAACAGGTTGAGCGGCTCGTGGTAGAGCTTGCGGGGCGTGTCGCACTGCTGGAGCACGCCGTCCTTGAGCACCGCGACCCGATGGCCCATCGTCATCGCCTCGACCTGGTCGTGGGTGACGTAGACGGTGGTCACGCCCAGGCGGGCCTGCAGCTCGACGACCTCCGTGCGCGTCTGCACGCGCAGCTTCGCATCGAGGTTCGAGAGCGGCTCGTCCATGAGATAGACCGCCGGGCGCCGGACGATCGCGCGCCCCATCGCCACGCGTTGGCGCTGGCCGCCCGAGAGGTGCTTGGGCTTGCGATCGAGGTAGGGCTCGAGATCGAGCACGCGCGCCGCCTCGCGGACCCGGGTGCGGCGCTCCTCCTTCGGCACGCCCGCCTGCTTGAGCGCGAAGCCCATGTTGTCGGCGACGGTCAGCTGCGGGTACAGGGCGTAGTTCTGGAAGACCATCGCGATGTCGCGGTCGCGCGGGCGCACGTTGCTGACATCCCGGTCGCCGATGCGGATCGAGCCGCCGTCGAGCGGCTCGAGGCCCGCGAGCATGCGCAGCGCCGTGGACTTGCCCGAGCCCGAGGGTCCGACGAGCACGAGCAGCTCGCCGTCGCCGATGTCGAGGTCGAGCGCGTCGACCGCGGGGACGGACGTCCCCTCGTAGGTGCGGGTCGCGTTGTCGTAGCGGACCGAGGTCATCGAGGTCTCCTCACTTGATCGCGCCCATGGCCAGCCCGCGGATCATCCGCTTCTGGGCGATCCATCCGGCGAGCACCACGGGGATGCACGCGAGCACCGAGGCGGCCGACAGCTTGGCCAGGAAGTCGCCTCGCGTGCTGATGTTCGTCGTCACCCAGATGGGCACCGTCGAGCCCTGCACCGGGTTCAGCTGGACCGCGTAGAAGAACTCGTTCCACGCGAAGATCACGCACAGCAGCGCGGTCGCTGCGATCCCCGGCGCCGCCATCGGCAGGATGATCGAGGTCAGCTGCCCCTTCAGGCCGGCCCCGTCGATCTCGGCCGCTTCGATCAGCTCGCGCGGGATCTCCCGGAAGAACGAGCGCAGCATCCACACCGCCAGCGGCAGGTTGATCCCCGTGTACAGGATGATCAGCGCCATCCGCGTGTTCAGCAGGTTCAGGTTCTTGGCGAGGATCCAGATCGGGAGGACCGACGCCACGACGGGGAGGAACTTGGTCGAGATGAAGAAGAAGAGCACGTCGCGCCACTTCGCCACCGGGCGGATGGCGAGGGCGTACGCGGCGGGGATCGCCAGCGTCAGGACGATGAGCGTCGAGACCAGGACCACGACGGCCGAGTTGGTGAACGCCTCGCCGAAGGACAGCAGCCCGGTCGTGCTCTTGGTGACATCGCGATAGCGATCCAGCGTCGGATGGAAGAAGAGCTTGGGGCTGGCGTTGGCGTCCAGCTCGCTCTTGAACGAGTTGAGGACCATCCAGAACACCGGGAAGAAGTAGGCCAGGCCGACGACCCAGGCCAGCAGCCCGAAGGCGCCGTTGACCGACCGGCTCTCGCCGACCACGCGGGGGGACGGACCGTCGCTCATGCGATCTCCTCGCCCTTGAGGAGCCCGGACAGAACGCGCAAGGCGACCGTCGCGATGATGATCGAGGCGATCACCACGACGATGCTGTAGGACGACGCGCGGCCGAAGTCCCAGCCGCCGCCGATCGATCGCTCGAAGACGAAGTACGGAAGGTTCGTGGACCCCGGGCCGCCCCCGGTCATCACGGCGACCTGGTCGTAGACCTGGATGAGGTAGACGGTGCCGAGCAGGATGCCCAGCTCCATGTAGGGCCGCAGGTGGCCGAGCGTCAGCTGGCGGAAGATGCCGAAGGGCGTCGCCCCGTCGACCTTCGCCGCCTCGAGGACGTCCCCCGGCTGGCTCTGGAGCCCGGCGAGGATGATCAGCATCATGAACGGCGTCCATTGCCAGATGAGGGTCGCCGCGATCGCCCACGTCGGGTAGCGCGAGATGAACTCGACCGGCGTGCCCCCGAGCTTCTCGATGACCCAGTTGATCACGCCGTAGAGGCCATGGAACATCTGGTTCTTCCAGATCAGGCCCACCACCACCGGCATCAGCAGGAACGGCGTGATCAGCAGCGTCCGCACGAGCCCCTGGCCGAAGAACTTTCGGTCGAGGAGGAGCGCGAACGCGGTGCCGAGCAGGATGGATCCCAGGACCGGCACGACCGTCAGCTCGATGCTGGTCCACGCCGCCTGCCGGAAGAAGTGATCGCTGACCAGCTTGCCGTAGTTGCCCAGCCCGACGAACTGGCGCGGTGTCGGGGGCACCACCTTCCAGTCCGTGAGGCTGTACCAGATGCTCATCACGAACGGCACCTGCGTGAGCAGGATCGTGAACACCAGCGCCGGCAGCAGCGGCAGCCGCCGACGCCATGACTCACTGAGACCCAGGGGCCTCGGGGCGATCCTTGTCCCCAGTGTCGTGTTCATGGCGTCAGCGGGTCGTGTGGTTTGGGTGGATCAGCGGAGCGACCGGCGAGCGGGACTCAATGTCCCACCTGCGATGCGATGTCCTGGCAGTTCTTCAGCGCGGCGTCGATCGGCGTCCTGCCGGCGATCACCGCCGAGAACTGCTGGGTGCACTGGTTGCCGACATCCTGGAACTCGGGGATCCCGACGTACTGCACCCCCGGCACGCCAGGCCGCTTCGTCGTGCCCGGGTTGTTGATGGGCGCGGCGGACATCGCCGCGAGCGTCGGCTTGGCGAACGCGCGGGCGGCCTGCTTGTACTGCGGGATCTCGTAGGTCGACTTGCGCGTCCCCGGCGGGATCGCCGGCCATCCGCCGGAGATCTGCGCCCCGGCCTCCTTGATGTACTGCGGGCCGGTGGCGAACGAGATGTACTTCCAGGCGAGATCCTGCTTGCTGGTGGTCTTCGGGATCGCCAGCGCCCACGACCACAGCCAGCCCGACGCCGGGGTCTTGTTCACCGGTGCCGCCGCGTAGCCGTTCTTGCCCTTGACCGGGCTGTCGCTGGCTTCGAGCAGGCCGGCGGCGACCGTCGCGTCGTACCACATGGCGACCTTGCCGTCCTTGTACTGCGACAGGCACTCGTTGAAGCTCGAGTTGGCGGCGTCCTTCTCGCCGGCGTCCTTGATCAGGCCCGTGTAGAACTGCAGCGCCTGCTTGAAGGCCGGCTGGTTCACCTGCGCCTTGTCGACGGTGCCGTCGGGCTTCGCGGACCACCAGGTCGCGCCGAACGTGTTCAGGACCGTCGTGAGCGCCGCGCCGAGGTCACCCCAGCCCGGCTTGCCGCGGAGGCAGATGCCGGCCATGTTGGGCGTGTTGACCTTGCGCGCGATGGCCGCGACCTGCGCCCACGTGGGGTGCGGCGGCATCGTCACGCCGTCCTTCTTCAGGATGTCCTTGCGGTACATCAGGAACGACGACTCTCCGTAGAACGGCGCGGCGTACAGCTTGCCGTCGGCCGACAGGCCGTTGCGCACGGACGGAATCAGGTCGCCGAGGTTGTACGTCGGATCGGCGGTCGCCTTCGGCGTGAGGTCGATGATGTTGCCGGCCTTGCCGAACTGCGGCGCCTCGTACATGCCGATCATCGCCACGTCGAACTGGCGGCCGCCGGCGGCGACGTCGCGCGTGGTGACCTCGCGCAGCGTGCCCTCGTCGAGCACGGTGTAGTTCACCTTGATGCCGCTCTTGGCGGTGAACAGCTTCGGCGTCAGCGCCGCGATGTCCTTCATCTGCGGGTTGTCGACGATGGCGACGTTGATCGACCCGCCTTTCCCACCGCCGTTCGAGGACGACGATCCGGACGAGCTCGAGCTCTTCGAGCTTCCGCCGCAGCCGGCCGCTAGGCCGACGACGACAGCGAACAGGACTGCAGCCGACCAGGGGCGCACGGTACCTCTCATGGGTTCCTCTCCTCCTGCTTCACCGCGGAGGGCGGGAGTCCTCCGCAACCTGGGCCACTTATAGCGTTGGTTTATGTTGGATGTCAAGCCGGATGTAAGGAGAGATCACGGACGTTCCAAAACTTGTCGTGTTGGTTTGCGTGTGTTTATATGGGCGGGATGGTTTGGCCACCGATCAGTCTCGGCCAGGCACACCTAGCCGAGATCGCGCGCCGCGGCGTTCCGGTTCCAGAGTACGACCGTGCGCGGCTCGCGCCGCGCATCGTGCACGTCGGCGTCGGCGGCTTTCATCGCGCGCACCTCGCGCTGTACGCGCAGGAGCTGGCGTCCGGCGGCGGCGACTGGGGCATCGTCGGCCTCGGGCTCCTGGAGAAGGACGCCGAGATGGCCGCCGCGCTGCGCGCCCAGGACCACCTGTACACCCTCATCGAGAAGGGAAACGGTGAGCCGTCGGCGGCCGTCGTGGGCTCGATCATCGGCTACGTGCACGCGCCGGACGGCGGCGACGCCGCCGTCGCCGAGCTCGTCGCCTCGCCGGCGACGAAGATCCTCTCGATGACCGTCACCGAGGCCGGGTACGCCGAGCCGTCCGCGGAGCAGGTCGCATCCGGCGCGGGCGCGACCTTCGATCGCATCGCCGCCGCGCTGGCCGTCCGTCGCGAGCGCGCCGCCGGGCCGCTCACGATCCTCAGCTGCGACAACCTGCCGGGAAACGGCGACGCGGCGCGCCACGCCACGCTCGCCGCGGCCGCTCGCGCCGACGGCGGACTCCCGGCGTGGGTCCAGGCGAACTGCACGTTCCCGAACTCGATGGTCGATCGCATCACGCCGGTCACGGCCGACGCCGACCGCGAGTGGCTGCTCGACAGCGCCGGCGTCGACGACCGCTGGCCCGTCGTCGCCGAGCCGTTCCGCCAGTGGGTGATGGAGGACGATTTCGCGGGAGGGCGACCTCCGTGGGAGGACGTCGGCGCGCTGTTCACCGACCGCATAGGCGACTGGGAGCTCTACAAGCTGCGCCTGCTCAACGCCGGGCACTCGGGCATCGCGTACCTTTCGGCGCTGGCCGGCGTCGCGCTCGTCCACGAGGCGATGGCGGTCCCGGCCATTCGGACGTTCCTCGAAGCCCTCCTCCATCGCGAGGCCATGCCCACGCTCGTCGAGATCCCCGGCCACCCGCGCGAGCAGTACATCGCTTCCGTCCTGGGGCGGTTCGCGAACCCCGGCGTCCGCGACCAGATCGCCCGCGTGTGCATCGACGGCAGCGCGAAGTTCCCCCGGTTCCTGATCCCGACCGTCGCACGTCAGCTCGAGGTCGGCGGGCCCGTCGAGCGTGCCGCGACGGCGCTGGCGGGGTGGGCGCACTACCTGGCCGACGTCGACCCCGGGGCCCAGGCATTCGACTCCAACGCCCGGGCGGCCCGGCGCCACGCCGCCGAGGCCGTCGCCGACCCGGTCGCGTTCCTCGAGTTCGACGCGGTGTTCCCGCCCGCCATGCGGGCGTCCCCGCGGTTCCGGGCGGCGTTCTCGGCGGCCTATCGCCGGATCGCCGAGCACGGCCCGCTCACGGCGATGCTTCCCGACCCGGAGCTCGAGCGGGCCGGAGACGCCGGCTGATGGCCTCGCGCGGCAACGGCGGCACGCGGCTCCAGCACGATCGCCAGCGGGCGATCTACATGCTCGCCCTGCGACAGGGCTCCGTCGACGTCGCCGACCTGGCGCGGCGCTACAGCGTCACCACCGAGACGATCCGCCGCGACCTCTCCGACATGCAGAGCCGGCAGCTGCTTCGCCGTGTCCACGGTGGCGCGGTCCCGTTCGAGCGGATGAATCACGAGCCGCTGATCGAGGCCCGTGACATGGTCAACGCCGAGGAGAAGCTGCGAATCGCGACGATGGCCGTGGCCGAGATCCCGGAGCGCGGCTCGGTCATCATCGATTCCGGCTCGACCGGGCAGCGCCTGGCCGAGGTCTTCCCGGTCGATCGCGACGTCCACGTCGTGACCAACTCGCTCATCACCGCACTCACGCTGAGCCGGCGCGGGCTGCGAGAGCTCACGGTCCTCGGCGGGTCCGTGCGCACGACGCGGCATGCCATGGTCGACGACACCACCCGCGCGGAGCTCCAGCACATGGCGATCGACGCGCTGTTCCTGAGCTGCGACGGGCTGTCCTTCCAGCACGGCCTGACGACGCCCTACCGCGAGGAGCACACGATCAAGCGGGCCATGATCGAGCGCGCGCGGCGCGTCATCGCCATGGTCGACTCGTCCAAGTTCGGCAACGTGCAGATGTTCGGCTTCGCGGCGTTCGACGAGATCGACGTGCTCATCACCGACACGGGGGTCGACCCGGAGGCGGTCGCCTTCCTGACGAGCCACGGGATCTCGGTCCACCGTGCCTGATCGCGGGGCGCTCCCCGGGCCTGCCGAGTTGGAGCGCCTCGCCTCGACGACGGCACGGACGGCTGCCGCGCTGGTGGCGACCGCCTACGGGCGGCCTCAGCAGGTGGATCGGAAGTCCTCGCCGACCGATGTCGTGACGCAGACCGATCTCCACGCCGAGGCGCTCATCAGGGCGCGCCTGGCCGAGGCGACCCCCGAGGCCGGGTTCCTGGGCGAGGAGGGCGAGACCACCGCGCCCGGCGCGCGCCTGCAATGGGTGATCGACCCGCTCGACGGGACCGTGAACTTCCTCTACGCGGTGCCGCTGTTCGCGGTGAGCATCGCGGCGGCCGTGGATGGCGAGGTCGTCGCGGGCGCCGTGATCGACGTCCTGCGCGACGAGCTGTTCTCCGCCCATCTCGGCGGCGGGGCGCGGCGCGACGGCGCGCCGATCGAGGTGTCCTCCTGCACGTCGCTCCCGAGCGCGCTCGTGGCGACGGGCTTCTCCTATCACGCCGAGCTGCGCGACATCCAGGGCGAGGTGGCCCACCGGGTCCTCTCCCGCGCGCGGGACCTTCGGTGCTTCGGCTCGGCCGCGCTGGAGCTCTGCTGGGTCGCGTGCGCGCGCGCCGACGCGTACTTCCAGCGCGACACCGAGATCTGGGACCGTGCCGCGGGGGCGCTCATCGCCTCGGAGGCCGGCGCGCGGACGGAGCTTCCGTGCCCCGAGAACGACGACCTCCTGATCGCTGCCACCCCCGGCGTCTTCGACGAGCTGTGGACGGTCGTTCAGTTCGCGGCGGCGTGAACGCCGCCCGCCACCTCGAAGCGCGTCCACACCTCGAGCAGCGCGCCGCGCGACACGCCCTCGGCGATGCGCCCCACCGCGCTGACCGCCTGCCAGCGCTCGAGCAGGTCGTCATCGATCTCGAGGTACTCGCGCAGGTGGGCGAGATAGGCGCCGGTCAGCACGTTCAGCGTCGCGCGATCGGAGCCCGGGAGGTGCGGCGGCAGCGTGGCGCCGTCGCTGAGCAGCGTCAGCGACGAGCGGGCGACGTCCGCGACCGGGTCGCCGCGCGACGCGTCGAACCAGTCGACGATCACCGGGCCGTCGCGCCCGAGGATGACGTTGCTGGGGTGCAGGTCGCCGTGGCACAGGCGCGGCGGGGTGACCGGCGGCGGCAGGAACGCGAGCGCCCGTCCGAGGGACGCGTCGACCGTCGCCGCGGCCCGGCGGATCTTGCTCACGAGCCGGTCGCGCTGGCGCGGGAGCGTCACCGGGGGCACGATCGCGAACAGGGCGTTCTGGACCTCGGCGAGCAGCCGGCCGAGCGCCGCGCTCTGATCGGGCCGATCCACGACGAGCTGCCACATCGACGTGCCGTCCACGCGCTCCCAGACGCTTGCCGTACGGCCGGCGATCTGCTCGATGCCCAACAGCCGTGGCGCCGGTGCGCCGGCGGCGCGGGCGGCCTCCGCGTACCGTGCCTCGGAGAGGATCCAGCCCTCGGGAGTCGACGGGACGGGCACCTTGGCGACGGCACCGCGGCCATAGGCGTGAACCGCGGAGCGCGTCCCGCGTGCGACGAGGTCACCGAGCAGTCTGGCCAACGTTCACCTTCACCGAAGGGTGCTTTGGGACACAGGCCAACCTACCACCGCCGATGTGCCCGGCCGCATGGAATCCGGGCACCGTGGCGCGGGAGGGCATAGATTCGCGCCATGGCCTACGTCATCGGGATCGACTCGTCGACGACGGCGACCAAGGCCGTCGTGTGGGATCGCGACGGTCGGGCAGTCGCCGAGGGCCGGGCCGAGTTCGCGCTCGCGCTCGCGCGGCCGGGATGGCACGAGCAGGACGCCGAGGACTGGTGGCGCTCGTGCGCCGCGGCCGTCGTGCACGCGCTTGGATCAGTCGACGGCTCGGACATCGAAGCGCTGTGCCTCACCCACCAGCGCGAGACCTTCGCCTGCCTCGACGAGCAGGGAACGCCGATCCGGCCGGCGATCGTCTGGATGGATGTCCGCGCGGCGCGCGAGGTCGCGGAGTTCGGCTCTGAGGAGATCCACCGGCTCACCGGCAAGCCGCCCGACACGACGCCGGCCCTGTACAAGCTGCTGTGGCTCCGCGAGCACGAGCCCGAGACGCTGAACCGCACCCGCTGGGTGGTCGACGTCCATGCGTTTCTCGTGCACCGGCTGACCGGCATGTGGCGGACGACGACCGCGTGCGCCGATCCCCTGGGCCTGATCGACATGGAGCGCGGCGACTGGTCGGATGAGCTCTTGGCCCGCGCCGGGCTCAGCCGCGAGCAGGTGCCCGTGCTCTTCGCGCCGGGCGAGGTGATCGGCGAGCTCTCCGCCGCAGCCGCCGGGCGGCTTGGGCTTCCCGCCGGCCTGCCGGTCGTCGGCGGGGCCGGCGACGGGCAGTCGGCCGGCCTCGGCGCCAACGCGACGCAGCCCGGGCAGGCGTACCTCAACCTCGGCACCGCGGTCGTCGCCGGCACGACGAGCGCGAGCTACGCCTGGCACCGGGCCTTCCGGACGCTGATCGGCACGGTGCCGGGCACCTACGCGATGGAGACCCTGCTGCAGGGCGGGACCTACACGATCAACTGGTTCCTCGAGCGGATCGCCATGCTGGATACGGCGAGCCTCGGGCTCGGCCTGCGCGACGTCGACCTGCTCGAGGCCGCCGCCGGGCGCCTCGGGCCCGGAGCCGAGGGGCTGCTGCTCGTCCCCTATCTCGCAAGCGCGCAGACGCCGTATTGGGACCCGGCGGCGCGCGGCGTCCTCTTCGGCCTGGCAGGCCACCACGGCAAGGAGCACATCGTCCGCGCGATCATGGAGGGCATCGCCTTCGAGCAGCGCCTGGCGTTCGCGGAGATGGAGCCGCAGCTCGAGCAGCCCATCGACGTGCTGCTCACGACGGGCGGAGGCTCGAGGAGCTCGCTGTGGCGCCAGATCGTGGCCGACGTCACGGGCAAGACGGTCGTCGCCTGTCGCGAGGCCGAGACCACCAGCCTGGGGGCCGGCATGCAGGCCGCCGCCGCGGCGGGTTGGCACGGGTCCCTGCTGGAGGCCGCGGCCGCGATGTCGGGGACCGGCGCACGGCACACCCCCGACCCGTCGACGGCCGCGCGCTATGACGAGCTCTTTGCGGTCTACCGGGAGATCTATCCGCGGACGGCCTCGCTGCACCAGGCGCTGCAGCGGGCGATCGAGGGGTAGGGGGTAGGGTCTTTCGAGGCGGCGCCCCGCCGTCGATCACCAGGACTGCTCGCCGACCACCTGGCGGGTCGCGATGTTCAAGCGGTTCCAGAGGTTGACCGTCGCGATGTCGAGCACCAGTGCGACGAGCTGCGTCTCGTCGAAGTGCTCGGCCGCCGTGTCCCAGATCGCGTCGGGCACCTGGTCGCTGCGGTCGGCAAGCCGGGTCTGCGCATCCGTGAGGGCCAGGGCGGCGCGCTCGCCGTCGCTGAAGTACGGCATCTCGCGCCACGCGGCGACGGCGAAGACCCGCTCCTCCGACTCGCCCGCCTTGCGGGCCGCCTTGGCGTGCATGTCGACGCACACGCTGCAGCCGTTGATCTGGCTGGCGACTGACGGACTTGGACAGCGCGTTGAGCGCGTCCATCGCGCCGGGGACGGCAAAGGCGGGGTTGGTCATGCGGGCGGTGATCACCGTGGTCGCTTGGGCTCCTGTCACATCGGTTGGTTGACGTGGGTCACACGCTTGACGAACCGTGGCTACCGATGGCCCGGCTCATCGGCGCGCTGCCCCGTGTCGTCCATTGCGGGCGCCGGCCGACGGGGATGGGAAACGCTCGCTCGCGCACAGCAGCGAGTGCGCACGGGGATCGCGCCAGCGCGCTACCGCTGGCCTATCGTCTGGACGAGTTCGGCGCCCGCGGGCGTCGAGAAGTCGTGCGCCAGCTCGGCGATTCTCCTCAAGTAGGAGGCAACCGCGAGACTTCACCGCATTGAAGGGCAGGAGCGCGAACCGGGCGTTTGGTGGCGTCGTCCGAGGCGCCGAGGCGCCCCGGACACCCCGAATCAGGCGCCGTCGTGGGCCCCGGCGAGCGCGTGCGCGCCGATGCCAACTTTCTTGACGGCCTCGCTGTACATCGCCATCTCTTTGCCGACCCCTTCGCCGGTCACTGCGGGCACGACGCCGAAGTTCTCGACGATTAGACTCGCGTCGATGGTCGCACGACGGAACTCCTCGTCGTTAGGCAGCGCCGCGCACTGTGCCTGGCTGCCTTGGACCATGAAGAACCCGCCGAGGTCACCGCCATGCGGATCGAGCAGCGACACCTCCATGCCCCCGATCCGCCCGTCGGACTGCATGCGCCCGAACATGTCGACGAACTCGTTGAAGACCTCGACGGCGCGCTCTTCGCGACCGCGCACAGGCGCTCCGAACCCGATGAACAAGGCTCGATCAGCCATGACGACTCCCTCCTGTCGCTGACCATCCGAACCTCTCAGAATCGCGTGCGCGGCGCAAGTCGGCACAGACACCAGCTACCGCTTCGGGCCTCAGAGCGGTAGTCGCCGCTCCGTCCCCGCCACGGGCTCGCCGTCTGTGTGGCAGGACGGGCAAGTGACGCCCGTTTTGCGGGTCGTTCCTTGCCACAGGCCGTCCCCCCTTCCCAAACGAACACGACGGAGTACAGCGCAGAGCGCGCCGGGCAGAGGACGTCCATGCCTTCTTGCGCGCTTTGATCGCAGCTCGCGCGGCTGCCGGTCATGCCTCGGGAGGCACTCGAAGCGACGCGCGCCCATTGGCTCCTCAGACCTGATCTGAGTGCCGCTCTCGGTCCTCGCGGACGCTGCCGCGAATGCGGCTCAGGGCTGACGGAATTCCTGCCGATGACCTCCAGGTGCTTTCCGTCAACGTGGCCTGGGCGCCGGCCTCGCTCCCGCTCAACGAGGCCGAGTGCCTGCGAGCGGCCAGTGTCGCGGCCTATGCGGTCTTCCGCGAGACCGAAGGCCGACACCAACGCCACATGATCGTCGGGCACCTCCGGGAGTTCCTTGATGCCAGTGTGGTGCGGGCATACGACCTCAGCCTGGACGACGCCACTCCGGTTGAGGCCGGCGGCAGCGGCGCAGAACCGCCGGCTGTTGCGTTGGAGATGGAACGGGAACTCCTGCGAAGGGCGCTGGAGAGCGAGCAGTCGCTCATCTCCAATCACCCGCGCCTCGACCCCGAACTGGCGCAACTGGCGCAACGCTGCCGAACCGAGCAGATCGTCACGCACGTCATGCTCGCTCGCGCTCATGGACGGACCCATGGCGTGTTCGCAGTGCACTGGATCGGTTGCGGTCTGCCGCCCTACGAGCGACGAGCAGGCTTCTACAGCTACTGGTCGAGTGCTGGCCTGGCCCTGGCCACGACCCGCGAGCGGGCGCGCGCGGAGGGCGAGCTCGCCGCCCTGCGCGCCGGTCTGCTCATCGACCCGCTCACCGGCCTCCCGAACGGCATGGCGCTGGATCAGCGACTACGCGAGCACATCCACACGACCCCGCTGAGCGTCGTCGCGTTGGACTTCGACGGCATGCGCGACGCGAACAACGTCTTCAAGAGCTACGAGCTCGGCGGGGATGTGCTGATTCGGGCAGTCGGGGAGGCCTTGCCGGCGATCACATCCGGGCAGGAGTTCGCGGCGCGCCTGCACCGGGGCGGTGACGAGTTCGGCGTGGTGCTGCCATACGCCGACGAAACCGTCGCGACGTGCCGAGCTCGCGAGATCGAGGCAGCGCTTGACGCCCTCGATGTGCCCGCCTCGCATCGGTCGGTGTACCGCGGCGCCTCGGTGGGCGCCGCGACACGCCGCGGTGAGGAGACTCCCGGGCAGGTTCTTGGCCGTGCGATCGCCGCGATGCACCGTCGCAAAGCCCAGCGACGTACGGCCCGTCGACCCGGCTGAGCCTCGGCCGATGCCGGGACCATGAGCCACCGCAGGGCCCGGCGCATGCTGCCTGCTTTCGCCTGGCAGCAGGCGCGTCGACGCCGTATTGCCAGCGCAGGAATACGGCGGTCTCCAGACGATCGCCAGGCGAGCGGGCCGGCGGCCTCGATGAGGGTCGGAGCGGATCGGCCGTGCCCTGGAAGCAACCATTCTGGTCCACGGCACCGTCTGTGTTTGCGTTTTACCCAGGCCGGCGGGGCAGAAGTTCGTGGTTATTGCCATCGATGGCCGGCCCACGAATGGGTAGCGTGGCGCAACGCTCAGCCGTAGGGGGCGACTTGGCCGCACGCGCCCGGTGCGTTGCTGCGCGCGCGACTGATGGATGACGCCTCGTGCCGTGAGATACGGCCGCGGATGGCCGTGTCCGGTTTCGAGGAAATGAGGGAGTAATGGAGGAGGGCAACACCGCGCGCATCGAGGCGCTCCGGCCCGCAGGCCCGACGCCAGGACCGAATGGCATCGTCCATCGCCTCCGAGCATGGCTTGGGGTCGCGGCGGCGCTGCTCGTCGCGGCGGTCGCCGCGCTTCTGCCGGGGGCGGCGACGGCTGCGACCGGAACCCTCACGTCGGCGGACTACAGCGGCTCCGAGGGAGCCCAGCACTACGAGCTGTACATTCCGTCGACGTACCAGGCGGGGACGCCTGTGCCGCTGGTCGTCGCCCTGCATGGATGCACGCAGACCGCGGACCAGTTCCGCCTGCTGACGCGCTGGGACGCGCTGGCCGAGGCGAAGGGCTTCATCGTGGTCTTCCCGCAGCAGGACGCCAGCGCGAACACGTTCAAGTGCTGGAACTTCTTCCAGGACGCGAGCATGCACCGCTCAGCGGGCGACCCGGCACGAATCGCGGCGGTGACGAGCCTGATCGAGAACACCTACAACGTCGATCCCCACCAGGTCTACGCGGCCGGGCTGTCGGCCGGAGGCGCGATGGCCTCGGTCATGGCCGCAACCTACCCCGACTACTTCGCCGCGATCGGCGTCGGCTCCGGCTGCGAGTACGCGGCCACGGCCGCGTGCGCGGGCTACAAGAGCGCCGACCCCGCCCAGGCGGGCCGGCAGGCCTACACGGAGATGGGCCCTCGTGCCCGCCCGATGCCGTTCATCGCGTTCCAGGGCGATGCGGACACCACGGTGCCGCCCGCCAACGCCGACCAACTCGTCCAGCAGTGGCTTCTGACCGACGACCTGGCCGACGACGGAGCGGCGAACGGCTCGGTGCAGAGCGCGCCGGCGAAGACCACCTTCGGTTTCGCGGCGGCGGGCGAGTCCTACACCGTGCGCACCTACGCCGACAACCGCAAGGCCGAATTGGGGACGTACTGGCTCGTCAGCGGCATGAAGCACGCCTGGTCCGGCGGCGACCCGTCGCAGCTCTACTCCGACCCGTCGGGGCCTGACGAGACGGCAGCCATGTACGCGTTCTTCCTGAGCCATCCCGCGCCGTCCCTGACGCGACCGGCACCCCCGGCCAAGTCGAAGACGGCGGCGCCCGGAGTGCCCACCGTGTCGAAACCGAAGCTCTCCCACGGCCAGATCGTCTTCACGATCTCGGGCGCAGGATCAGTCACGCTGCGACTCCAGCAGCGCGTCGCCGGCCACCTGAAGAACAGTCGCTGCGTGACCGGCAAGCGGAAGCGCCGTGGGTGCACGAAGTACTCGACCAGGGCGAAGATCGTGCGCACCGTTGCAACCGCCGGTCGGATCGCCATCACGCTCCCCAAGAAGGTCCGCGGGCACCGGTTGCCGCCCGGGCGCTACCGCGCCGCGGTAACGCCGACCGACCCCGCGGGCCACCCCGGCAGGTCGCAGACGCTGGGCCTCGCCATTCGTTAGCGGTCGCGCGGCATCCTCGCGGGAGGCAAGGATGCCGACCGCCGACGGCGCCCCGCACCCGGTGACCGTCAGCGGCGCCTACGTGTCGCGTCCGGTGGTACGGTCGCGCGCGATTTCATCGAGCGTGGTGGCAGACCGTCCGGCTCGTACATTCGGCCGTACGCAGACGTATCCGGGCCGTTGGTCCGTAATCTGGTTGGGTCTGAGCAGGGAACGGAGGAAACACGGATGTCTTTCCGCTTCACCCGGCCGCGGTTGGCCTGCCTCACCGGTTCGCTGACCGCCCTGGCGCTGACCTGCGCCGTCCCGGCGCCGGCCTCGGCGGCCGCGACCTTCAACTGCGATGCCAGCGCGCTGCGCGGCACCGTGCTGAGCGCGCCGGCGATCGAGCCGGCCACCGCCAACCGCGGCCAGGACGCCTGCCACACCGCGAGCGGCCCGATCCCGGATCTCAGCGCGCTCCCGCTACCGCTCGGCGCGAGCGTGCTCGCCGCCGGGACGACGCTGGACGGGCCGGCCGACCGCCCCGACCTGCAGACCGCCTCGGCGGTCGGAGGCGTCGCGGACCTCACCGTCAGGGCGCTGCCCGACCTGCCGATCCAGTTGCCCACGGCGCAGATCCCGGCGCAGCTGCTGCAGCCGATCACCGTCCCGCTGGGGCTCACGACCGTGACCGTCGACCTCAAGCCCGCGATCGCCGCGCTGCTGCCCAACGGCAAGCTGCCGAGCGTCGACCTGCTGCGCGTCCAGGCGGCCACCGCCTACGCCTCGGCCAAGTGCCAGGGTGGGACGCCGCAGCTCAGCGGCAACGGGCAGGTGACCGGCATCAGCCTGCTCGGCGTCGCCCAGCCCATCGGTCAGGCGATCGACCAGAACCTGTCGCTGATCGACACACAGTCGATCAGCCCGTCGAGCATCTCGCTGGCCAACGCGACGATCACGCCGAGCATCGTCGATCCACTGTTGCTGCAGACGGTCCAGGACTTCATCAAGCCGATCCTGGACGCAGCGCCGAACATCGAGATCCCGGCCACCCTCGCACACGTCAAGGTCACCCCCGGCGGGCAGACCAACGCGAACGGCAAGCTCACCCAGCGCGCGCTCGAGGTTCAGGTGTCGATCGCCGGGCAGAGCGTGGCCGACCTCGTCCTCGGCGAGGCCTCGGTGAGCACAGCCGGCGTGTCGTGCACGCCGCAGACATCGGTGCTGTCGTCCAGCGAGCTGATGCTGCAGTGCACGAAGCGCCGCCTGGTGCTCATCGACGTGCTCGAGCAGCGCGGTCGCGTGAAGCTGCTGGGCGCCGCCGACCGTGCGCTGGCCGGCAAGACGGTCGACATCGTCTTCTCGGCGACGGGGAAGGTCGTGGCGCACGCGAAGGTGCAGTCCGACGGCGGCTTTGCGACGACGGCGACGCTGCCGGCGCGTTCGATCCGATTCACGAACCGCGCGCGCTACCAGGCGGTCGTGGGCAAGGAGCGCTCGCTGCGACTCAAGCTCCACCGTCGCATGGTGGTCTCGGGCCTGACCAGCAAGGCGGGCAAGGTGACGATCGCCGGCCGCGTCCTGCTCCCGCTCGGCAAGCCGGCGCGCACGATCATCCTCAAGCGGCGCGTGTCGTGCAGCAAGACCGAGGTCGTCAAGCGGTTCAAGCCCGCGCGCGACGGGAGCTTTCGCGTGACCGTGGCCGGCCCGACGGGCCAGGCGGCGGCGGTCTACCGGATGCAGACCAGCGTGCGCAAGACGACGCGCAACCCCAAGAGCTACCCGACGTTCACCCTCCCGCGCGCGGTCGAGCTCCGCTGAGCGCCTGCCGCGGGGTGCACGGCAGGCGCGAGGCGGTGGGCCGGGGCGCGCCCGCTGACTGACTCGCCCCGGCCTGCTCCCCGGCCGTCGGCGTCAGCGACCGGAGGAGTTGAGCGGGTTAGTGGCCGTGGCCGTGGCCGTGGCCGAAGCCATAGCCGCCGCCGTGGCCAAAGCCAGAACCGCCGCCGTGGCCGTAGCCCGGATTACCGTGGCCGTAGCCCGGATTGCCATGGCCGAAGCCGAAGCCGGGGCCGGGGCCGAAGCCCGGACCGGGGCCGTGGCCGAAGCCCGGACCGGGGCCGAAGCCGGGACCCGGGCCGAAGCCGGGACCCGGGCCGAAGCCGGGACCGGGACCGAAGCCGGGGCCAGGGCCGAAGCCCGGGCCGGGGCCGCCGCCGTGGCCATAGCCCGGATAACCCTGCGGACCGATCTGCACCGGTCCGACCGGACCGGCCCCCAGCGGGCCGATCGTCGCCGGGCCGATCGTGGCCGGGCCCGGCCCGCCGATCCCCGCCGGGCCGATCCCATACGGGGGGATCCCCTGGGCGCTCGCGGAGGCCGCCGGGATGCCGATGGCCAGCGCACTCATGACCGCTGCGAATGTCGCAGCGCGGGTTCTTGTGGACATGCTGTCCACCTCCTTTCGCCTGGCGGCCGTGAATGGACGCCGAAGGACTGCATCGATCCTGCCCCCGACCCTGCCCGAGACGCCCTGCACCCCAGACCGGTCTGCGCTGACCCGTCGGACTCGCGGACTGGACGCGGATGCGACGGGTTGGGGATCCTTGACCGGTCCGGGCAAATGTCGGAGGACGACCATGCACAACATCTGGCAACGCAGGACCGGCCGCGCGTTCGACGTCGTACCGGTGCGCGGAGCCGCCGTCGACGTCCGCGGGCCGGGCCTCCGGGGCCCCACGGCGATGGGAGCCTTGGCGCTTGGAGCAGGCGCGTTCGGCGCCGTAGCGATCGGCCGGCTCGCCATCGGCCGGGCGGTCATCAAGAAGCTCGTCATCGAAGACCTCGAGGTCCGCCGTCTACGAGTCGAGGAGCTGGAGGTCGTCAGCGAGCGCCGCACCCCGTCGTCTGCCGCAGGCGGCTGAGCTCGCGCGTGGCGTAACGCGCCAGGCTGTTCCTGCGTCGCGGCCACACCGTCCCGCTGACCGGCTGTTTCGCGCGGCGGTGCCGCCTACCGTCGTTTCACCTTAATCAGGAGGTGGGCATGGCCACCCAGCCAATTCAGGGCGACTTCGCCGAAGGCGTGCGGACGATGCCCGAGGGGCCGCCGCGCGACTTCGCCGAGGGCCTCGAGCACAACCCGCCCGGGCCGCCGCGCGACTTCGCCGAGGGCTTGGAGCACAACCCGCCCGGGCCGCCGCGCGACTTCGCCGAAGGCCTGGAACGCAAGCGCGACGCGGAGGACACGCGCCACAACACGCGGGCCGCCTGACCGCGGGCCAACATCCACCTCATCGCCCGTTCACCCGGCCCTAAGCGGGCCAGCATATGCTCACGCGATGCTGCTGTCCCGCGACCCCAACCGGTGTCCCTCGTGCGGTGAGCGCGTCACGCCGTTCGCCGCGGGGTGCGCGTTGTGCGGCGCCGATCTGGACCCCCGCCGCTGGCAGCCGCGTCCATCGCTGCTGCAGCAGCTCTTCGCACGCACCCGCCGTCCCGGCGACACCTGAGCGCCGGTCGATCGCGCGACGCGACACGACGCTCCCAGCGTGTCCCGCGCGGGCTGACCTGACAACGACGACCGGGACCGCGCCGGCTTGTTATCCCTTCACGGCGTTGAAGTGGCGGGTGATGTATTCCGCAGTGCGCCACGAGAGTGCCTCGATCGTCTGCGTCGGGTTCTTGGAGCTCGTCGATGGGAAGGTCGACCCGCTGAGCACGGCGAGATTCGGGACGTCGTGGACCATCATCCACTTGTCGACGACGCTCGATGCCGGGTCGGCGCCCATCCTCGTGCCGCCGAACGCATGGCTGTTGAGTGCCAGTGGGTAGACGGGGTCGTGCCACGTCTGCGTCGCTCCTGCCGTCTTGAGCCACGCCTCCATCTTCGGGGTCAGGAAGTCGACGAGTCGTTGCTCGTTGTCACCGATGCGGAAGGTGATCCGGATGACCGGCTGACCGTATTGGTCCTTGTGCGTCGGATCGAGGTCGAGTCGGTTGTCGACGTAGGGCATCGACGGGACCTGCACGAACGCTCCCCCCACCGAGTTGGCGTTGGCCTTGACCCACGCCTTCCACGCCGAGCCCCAGCGCGGCACGTCGGGCGGCGTCGTCGTCGCCATCGCCATCGGCTTGTTCTCCATGCTCGCACTCAGGGTCCCGCCGCCGATGAAGCCCAGCCCGGTGTGGTCGAAGTTGTCGGCGTCCCACATGTCCAGGCAGGTCTGCTGGGCACCGGTTCCGCTATAGCGGTTCAGGCGCTCGCCGGGGAACAGGCCGTTGACGGTGTAGTAGCTGTGCGCCATGTAGTAACGACCCACCTGGTCGTGAGCGTTGCCGATCCCGTTCGGGTGAGCGGCAGAGGTGGACATGAGCAGCAGCCGCACGTTCTCGTACGTGTAGGTCGAGAGGATGACGACGTCGGCGGGCTGGAAGAACTCTTGGCCGCCGCGGACGTAGGTCACGCCGGTGGCGCGGCCAGCGCTGTCCGTCTCGATGCGCGTGGCGCGCGCCCGGGTGACGATCTTGAGGTTGCCCGTGGCCTCGGCCTCCGGGATCGTCGTGAAGCAGGTCGAGCTCTTCGCCGTGGTGTGGCAGCCGTTGAACGTGCAGAATCCGTGGTAGTCGCACGCCGGGCGCTGCTTGTATTCGCGTGACAGGATCGCGGCCGGCCCCGGGAAGGGATGCCAATCGAGCTTGCGCGCGGCGCCGGCCATGAGGTCGGTCCAGCCCGAGTTGCGCAACGGCGGCATCGGGTACTCGCGCCGGCGCACCCCTTCGAAGACGTTGCCGCGCGAGTCCTTGCCGACCCCCTTGATGCGCCCGGCCTTGCCGGAGATGCCGATCTCGCGCTCGACGTGATCGTAGTGGGGCTCGAGATCGTCGTATTGGACCGGCCAGTCCGCGAGCGCCACGTCGGCGGGGATCGCGCTCGCCCCGTAGCGGCGGATCGTCTCGCTCCGCTCCTTGAAGTTGTAGGGCGATAGCCGCCAGCTCTGACCGGTGTAGTGGATCGAGCTCCCTCCGACGCCGTTCATCATGATGATGCCCTGGCCCTTCTCGGCCACGCCGTCGGGGCTGGAACGAACGGTCGGGACCTCCCAGTTGGCCTTCGCGCGGCCGAGCCAGTTGAGGACGTCGTGGCGGATCTCGTCGGCGATGAAGTCGGTCGGCGTGTAGCGGCCGCCGGCCTCCAGGCCGATGATCTTGGCGCCCGCTCGGGCCAGGGGCAGCGCGGCGGTCCCGCCCCCGGCACCCATGCCGATGATCACGACGTCGGTCTTCTTGAGCTTGGTGGCCATGGTCAGGCTCCGTGCTTCGGGTTGAAGATGTTGAAGTCGGCGGCCGAGTGGTGCGCCGGCTTCAGCTTCACCCCAAGGCGTTGGTCGTGGGCGCTGTAGTCCATGCGAATGCCGGGATAGCCGATCAGATCCCAGCCGGCGAACTTCGCATTTCCGCCGCGGACCGGGTCGCTGAACATGCCCTGCAGGGCGTGCATGCGGACCATCTCGAAGAACGCCGATGAGTCGGGCACGAAGCCGGTTGCGCGCTTTGCCTCGAGATCGCCGAGGACGAGGTCCTGCGTGGCGGGCGGCAGCGCCGCGAAGGCAGCTCCGTACTGCGCCGCGGCGTAGTCGTCGAGCGCGGCCAAGCCGGCCGCGTAGGCAGGGGCGGCATCGCTGAAGGGACCCGCCAGCGCGCGGTCGATATAGCGCGCGACCTGGGCCTCGGTGGCTCCCGGACCCGACGCGTCGCTCGGGATGAGCCGGTTGAGCACGGCGTTCAGCGTGCCGGCCTCGGTGGCTGCGAGGGCGCGCACCTCGCCGCGCTCCTCCGCCGCCACGGCCGGTGCCGCCACGAGCCCCGCGGGAACCGCCACGAGCGCCCCGAACGCGCCTGCCCGGCGCAGCAGATCCCGGCGGCGCAAGCCTGTGCGCGGCCCCTCGTCGGACTCCTTGGCCTCCATGACCCTCCGTTCGCGATGGTGGACGACCAGCGCGGCGACCCTACTGGACTTGCATAGGCATGTGCAATATGTTCCGCGAAAACGTCCAGTCTTTTGTATGGACGTCCCGTCCCCATTAACTCTCGAAGGAGGTCCAGCCATGCGACGCTACGTCGTGCTCGCGGCTGTTGTGCTCGGCGTACTGGCCATCGGCGCCGGCGCCATCTCTGCCATGGCCGCGACGAGCGTCAGCGTCACGGCCGGCAAGCCATCTGAGCTTCGCTTCAAGCTCTCGAAGTCGACGGTGACCCACGGCACGGTCACCTTCACCATCAAGAACAGCGGCACCCTCGCCCATGACTTCAAGATCGCCGGCAAGCGCACCAAGCTGCTCAAGCGAGGCAAGTCGACCACCCTCACGGTGACCCTCAAGAAGGGCACCTACACGTACATCTGCACCGTCCCCGGCCACTCGACCGGCGGCATGAAGGGCAAGCTGACCGTGCGTTAAGCGCTCTGCGGGCCCGCCGTCCGCGGGCGCCGGCGCTCGGCCTTGCGCCGCGCCGGCGCCGGCGCCGGCCGGCCCCCGTCGCGGCCCGTGAAGGCCTCAACCGGGGTCCCGACGCCGAGGATCTGGCCAGGCCCCTCCGCAGTGTTGGTGAGGGTGTAGTGCCCGGGGCTGCGATAGACGGCGCCGTCGCCCGCCTCCAGCACGACGGGCTCTGCATCACCGAAGTCGAAGCGGAACCTGCCCTCGATGACGTAGACGAACGTCTCGACGCCGGCCGTGTCGTCGATCGTGATCGATCCGTTGGGCTCGTGCACGCAGAGCACGGGCGACAGCCCCCACGACGGCCCGCGGCCGAACACGAACATGTCGATGCCTTCGCTGGGCGAGTGGAAGACCGGGCGGTTGCCGCTGCGCAAGACCTCGACGTCGACCTGGCGCTCGGCGGGAATGTCGGCCACCAACTCAGCGAGGTCGACCTCGTAATAGCTCACGAGGCGCATGAGCCGCCCGATGGACATGTCCGAGCGCCCCTGCTCGACGAGCGACAGGAACGAGGCGGAGATCCCCGTCGCGGCCTCGACCTGAGCGAGCGACACGCCACGCGCGGTCCGCACGGCCCGCAGACGGTCCCCGAAGGTCGTCTTGTCCATGGCAAGGACTGTAGCCCCGCGGCGCTCGCCCCTCCGACACCTGTCCCCCTGCGGGCGGGCGCCCGGCTCCGCCCTGGGGAGGATGCCCAAAACGGAGGTGGGACGGTACGGTCGGTGGGTGGCGCGCGAGTCAGGTCAGGCGTGGTCCCAGGCCGACGAGATGCGTCGGCTGGTCCCGATCGTGGCGCTCACGGTCGCCATCATCGCGGTCGTCGCCGATCCATCCTCCGCGGCCGACCTCATGCTCGCGGCGGTGCCGGTCGCGGCCCTTGCCGTGTGGACGTACGTGCCCAATGTGCCGCTCGCGGCCGTCAGCGTTGCGGTGATCGTCCCGGTGGTCGTGGCACAGCGCTCCGGACAGCTCGAGCCGCTGCTGTTCGAGGCCTCTCTGCTCGCCTTCGTCGCTGGGCGCTGGTCTCGGTCGGGTGTGTCAGCAGCCGCCCTGGGCCTCGTGGTGGCGGCCTCGCCCGTAGCGGTCAGCCTGATCCAGGACCCCTCGGAGATCTCCACGGGCATCTGGATCTTGGGCATCGCCTTGCCGTGGGTCATCGGACGTGCCGCCGCTCGCCAGGGGCAACTGGCCGCCCAGCTCGACGCCACCCGGCGAGAGCTCGCCCAGCAGGCGCTGCTCGCCGAGCGCCGCCGCGTCGCCCGTGACGTCCATGACCTGGTCGGACACGGGTTGGCTGCCGTCATGATCCAGGTCACCAGCGCGCGGCACGTGCTCCGCCGCGACCCAGCGGCCGCCGAGGAGGCGCTGCTGTCGGCCGAGGGGGTGGGTCGTCGCAGCATGCAAGAGCTGCGTCGGACGGTCGCGCTGCTGCGCAACGACGACGAAGCGGGCGTGGCAGCGCCGCTCCCGTCGGCTCGCGAGATCCCGGCGCTCGTCGACCATGCGCGGGCCGGGGGCCTCGCCGCTGAGCTGCGGATGCGAGGGGACCTCTCTCGCATCCCACCGAGCGTCGGCGTCGCCGTGTACCGGATCGCCCAGGAGGCGCTGGCCAATGCGGTTCGGCACGCGCCGCAGGCACGCACCGTTCTCGGGCTCGAGCTGGCCGACGGGCGCGTCTCGCTCGTGGCCGAGACGACCGGACCGGCGACGTCCGCGCCGGCCGGCGAGCCCGACCGACCCCGGTACGGCCTGATCGGGATGCGCGAGCGGGCGGCCGCGGTCGGCGGCGACTTCGCCGCCGGGCCGACACCCGACGGCTGGCGGGTGAGCTGCTGCCTTCCGTTCGAGGCGACTGACGGCGCACCAGACGGAGAGCGGCAGAACCGATGATCCGGGTTGCTCTCGTCGACGACCAGGCCATGATCCGCAGCGGCTTGGCGCGGATCCTGTCGCCGGCCGACGGGTTCGAGGTGGTCGCCGAGTGCGCCGACGGCCTCCAAGCGGTGCAGGAGCTGCCCGCGGTGCGCCCGGATGTGGTCCTCATGGACATCCGCATGCCGGCTCTCGACGGCATCGCTGCGACGGGCCAGTTGCGCCGCGCGCCCGACCCTCCCGTCGTCCTCGTGCTCACGACGTTCGGCGAGGACGAGATGCTGTGGGGAGCGATCGAGGCGGGCGCCGCCGGATTCGTGCTCAAGGACTCCTCCGCGGAGGATCTGATCGCGGCGGTTCGGGCGGTCGCCGGCGGCGGGGCCTGGTTTGACCCGGCGGTCGCGCCACGGGTCCTCGACCGCTACCGCCGGCTGGTGGCGCCGGCAGCGCGCGAGGCGGTGCGCCTCGAGTCGCTCACCGACCGCGAGCACGACGTGCTGCGGCTGATGGCGCGCGGCGCGACCAACTCCGAGATCGCCGCCACGCTGTACGTCGCCGAGGCGACCGTGAAGTCCCACGTCGGCAGCATCTTCGCCAAGCTCGATGTTCGCGACCGTCCCGCGGCGATCGTCTTCGCGTATGACCACGGGGTGGTCACGCCGGGCGCGACGCCAACGCCCTAGTCCCGGCGCAGCCGCGTCTCCCACCACGGTCGGATCGCAGCCGGCTACCACGCGCCGATGCGCACACCCGCGGAGCCGGCCAGCATCGGCGCCATGACACGCACAGCGATCGAGGTCCGCGGCCTTGACAAGTCCTACAGCGGCCGGCCGGTGGTCCGCGACCTGTCGTTCACCGTCGAGGCCGGGGAGATCTTCGGTCTCGCCGGGCGCAACGGCGCCGGCAAGACGACGACCGTCGAGATCCTGCAGGGCCTGCGCGGTCGCGATGGCGGAAGGGTCGAGGTGCTCGGGCTTGACCCCGCGCGCGAGCGGTCGCGGCTCCGGCCGCTCGTCGGCGCGCAGCTGCAGACGTCGGCGCTACCGGATCGGCTGCGGGTCGGGGAGGCGCTGCGGCTGTTCGCCCGGCTCGCCGGCGACACCGTCGACTGGCTTCGGCTCGCCGAGCGGTGGGGCCTGGGCGCGCTGCTCCGCGAGCCGTACGGCACGCTCTCCGGTGGGCAGCGCCAGCGGCTCTTTCTCGCCCTCGCCCTGGTCAACGACCCCCGGCTGGTGTTCCTCGACGAGCTGACGCAAGGCCTGGACCCCGTCGCACGCCGGGAGACATGGCAGCTGATCGAGCAGGCCCGAGATCACGGTGCGACCGTCGTTCTCGTCACCCACGACATGGACGAGGCCGAACGGCTCTGTGACCGGATCGCCGTCATCCACGAGGGCGGGCTGCTGACCTGCGGCCGTCCGGTCGAGCTCATCGGTGCCACGGGAACGGTCCGGGTGCGGTTCTCGACCCCCAGCGCCGCGGCGCTCGAGGGGCTGGAGCGGATAACCGGCGTCGCCGAGATCGCCCATGACGGCGCGGTCGCGGACATCGCGGCCGATCCTCACGCGGTCGTCCACGTCGCCGCCGAACTGGCGCGCCGTGATCTCGCCGCCACAGACTTCACCGTGATCCGGCCGTCCCTCGAGGACGCCGTCGTCTCGCTCCTGAACGGAGGCCGTCGATGACCCGCCTCGCCGCACTGGCCGCAACCGAGATGCGCCTCCTGATGCGCGACTGGACGGTGCTCGCCTTCGCGTTCGTGTTCCCGGCATTCGACATGGTCATCCTCGCCGGGGTGTTCGGCAACCAGCCGGACGATGGGTACGGCATGCAGCGCCCCGACGAGTACTACGTCGCGGCCTCGATCGGCGTGCCGGTGATCGCGCTGGCGCTGGTGGGGCTGCCGGTCGCGCTCGCCTCCTACCGTGAGAGGGGGGTGCTGCGGCGATTCGAGGCGTTCGGGATCTCGACGGTCAAGGTCGTCGCGGCACAAGCCCTCGTGACCTGCGGCCTCGTGGTGCTCGGCGCCGCCGTCGTGCTCGCGGTCGCCGCACCGACCTACGGCATCCCACACGTCGTGCACCCGTGGCAGACCGCGCTCGGGTTCGCGGCCGGGACCGTCACGCTCGTCCTGCTCGGCGTTGCGCTGGGTCTCGCCGCACCGACCGCGCGGGCGGCACAGGCGGCCGGGCTGCTGGCCTTCTTCCCGCTGTTCCTGCTTGGTGGAGGGGGTCCGCCGAAAGGGGTCATGACCGGCACGATGCGAACCATCGCCGACGCGCTGCCATCGACGGTTCCCGCGATCAGCGACCCATGGCTCGGCGTAGCGACCGTCGACTCCTCGCTCGCAGTGCTCGCCGCGTGGGCGGCCGCCGCGCTGGCCGTGACCGGCTGGCTCGCGCGCCGCAAGGCCGCATGACCGCGACGAATGCGGACGAGCCAGGCTAAGCCTGGATCCACCGATCATCGTGGATGAATCCCTGTCGTGGGCGCGAGTCCAGGGTCGATCGGCGGCGCACCCGCAGGGTGGTTCCCTTCGGAAGCCGCCGATCGGCGCTGGACCGTGATCCACGGCTGGGATTCGCCGCGAGAATCGGTGGATCCAGGCTTAACCCAGGGCGCGCGCGTCGCGGCCGCGATCCCCGCTCAGCGCACCGTCAGCGTCCCTGTCATCCCGGCGGCCCTGTGGCCGTCGAAGGGGCAGTAGAACGTGTAGGTCCCGGGCTTGAGCTTCGCCGTCACCGCCGAGGTGCTTCCGGCGGCGACCACCGGTCCGCTCTGGTTGACGCCGTTGCCCTCGATCGCGATGCCGTGCTGCACGCCCGCCGATGACGGGTTGTCAAGCGCGAGCGTGACGGTCCCGGCCTTGGCGCTGAGCGCCGCCTTCGTGAACCGCGGGGCCCCGCCGGGATCGGCGGCGAGCTTGACGGTCTGGCCCGCCGCCGGCCCGCTCGCGGCGGGCTTGGGCTTGCCGTAGCCGGCGCTGCCGTAGCCGCCTCCCGGCGACGAGCTCGCCGGTGCCGAGGCGGCGGCGGTCGACGACGACGAGGAGGCGCCGGACGACGAGCTGCCGCAGCCTGCGGCGAGGAGGGCGGCCGCGGCGACCGCGAAGGGCACTGCCATCGATCTCATGCTCCCCAGGACGCCGCGCAGGGTCCCGGCCTTCCCGCCGGCTATGCCTCTTCGCCGGCGCGCTCGCGACGGCGCCGGATCTCCTCGCGCTCGGCGAGCCGGTTGGAGCGCCGCAGCTGGGCCTCGCGCTCGCGGCGCTCCTCCTCGGCGCCGGACGACGCCAGCGGGGGCACCGGCGCGGGGCGCCCGTGCTCGTCCAGGGCGACCATCGTGAGGTAGGCGGTGTTCGTGTGGCGCACGTCGCCGGTGCGCGGATCCTCGGCCTCGACGCGCACGCCGACCTCGAGCGACGTCCGCCACGCCGCGTTGACGGAGGCCTTCAAGGTCAGCAGCTCCCCGACATGGATGGGCAGCAGGAACGTCATGCGGTCCATCGCCGCGGTGACCACGCGCAGCCGGCAGTGACGGATGGCGGCGAGCCCCGCCACCTCGTCGCAGAGCTTCATGACGGTGCCGCCGTGGACGAAGCCGGCGGAGTTGGCGTCCGTCGGCCCCATCCACTTCACGAGGATGCTGCGCGACGCCTCGACCGTCCGGGGTTCCACGGTCGTCTACGCTAGACGACCCGTCGCAAGTTCAGTGCTCAAGGAGGCCCGATGCCCGGCATGGGCGGACGCAT
>JAOPZW010000308.1 GCA_025963905.1 Solirubrobacterales bacterium
GGAGGGGCAGTGCTCGGCGTGCAAGTCCTTCCTGCTCGACGGCGAGGTCGACCTCGAGAGGTACTCGACCTTCGCGCTGCCGGAGTTCGAGGAGGCCGAGGGCTGGACGCTGCTGTGCCGGGCGCACCCGTACTCCGACCTCGAGGTCGAGCTGATCAACTACGACGAGGAGGTCCTGCACGGCGGCACCCCGCCGCGGACGGTGCAGACCAGCGTCACCGCGGTGGAGCCGCTCACGCACGACATCCGCCTGTTGCGGCTCCAGGTACAGGACGACGAGCCGTTCACGTTCCGGCCCGGCCAGTACGTCGACATCAGCATCCCGGACGACCACGGCGACCATCGGGCGTTCTCGATGGCCAACACGATATCCGCCCCGGGGGAGCTCGAGTTCATGATCAAGCTCTACCCGGGCGGCCGGTTCTCGGGCCTGCTCCAGGAGGACCGGGTCAAGGTCGGCGACACCCTCGACGTCACCGGGCCGTACGGCGTGTTCACGCTCCGCTCGAGCTCGCCGCGGCGCCTGGTCTTCATCGGCGGCGGGGCGGGCATGGCGCCGATCCTCTGCCTGCTGCGCTCGATGGCCGAGGCGGGCGTCGAGCGTCCCGCGACGTACTACTACGGCGCCCGCCGTCCGTCCGACCTCTTCCACCTCGAAGAGCTCGAAGCGCTGAGGAGCGAGCTCCCCGCCTTCACCTTCGTCCCGGCGCTGTCGGAGGCCGGGGACGACGACGACTGGAACGGGGAGACCGGCCTGATCACGGAGGTCGTCGAGCGTCTCGAGGACGACCTCGCCGAGGTCGACGCGTACCTCTGCGGGCCGCCGCCGATGGTCGACGCAGCGATCGCCATGCTCGACGCCAAGGGGGTTCCGGAGGCGCACATCTACTTCGACAAGTTCACCACCACCGAGCACGAGTGAGAAAGGAGCGTTCATGGCCACGGACACCCCTGATGTCAAGGAGCGCAGCGTCCCGAAGCCGGTCTTCACCGACGCCGAGGCCGGAGCGAAGGACTTCCCGTCCTCCACCAGCCGCAGCTTCAACTACTTCACCCCGCGCAAGCGCCGCGCGTCGGTGTACGAGGACGTCACGGTCGACGTCCAGCCGGACCCCGCGCGCTACCTCACGCAGGGGTGGGTCTACGCGTTCGCCGACGGCAAGGCCGGCTATCCACAAGAGTGGACCGCGCTGAAGTCCTCCAACTGGCATGAGTTCCTCGATCCCAACGAGGAATGGGAGCAGACGATCTACCGCAACAACGCGAACGTCGTCCGCCAGATCAGCCAGAACCTGGCCAACGCGGATGCCGCGCGCGCCTTCGACAACTGGAACCGCAGCTGGATCGGCGTCGTCCAGAAGCACGTGAGCGCCTGGGCACACGTCGAGCACGGGGTGGGTCTGCACGTCTACACGTCGGCCCAGCGCGACGCGCCCACCAACATGATCAACAACGCCATGGCGGTGGCCGCCGCGCACAAGCTGCGCTTCGCCCAGGACATCATCCTCTACAACCTCGACCTCACCGATCAGATCGAGGGCTTCGACGGGGGCGCCCACAAGAAGGTCTGGCGTGACGATCCCGTCTGGCAGGGGGTCCGCGAGACCGTCGAGCAGCTCACCGCCGTCCGCGACTGGGCCGAGGCCTTCTTCGCCACCGCGGTGGTCTTCGAGCCGCTCGTCGGCGAGCTGTTCCGCAGCGAGTTCGTGATGCAGGTAGCCGCGCTTCAGGGCGACTTCGTCACGCCCACGCTCATGGGTGCCGGCGAGTCCGACACCGCCCGCGATCAGCGCGGAGCGCGGGCGCTGTTCGGGATGCTCGCCCAGGACGAGGAGCACGGCGAGGAGAATCGCCAGACGATGCAGCGCTGGCTGGACGACTGGACGCCGCGGAGCGTCGCGGCGGCCCGCCAGATGCAGCCGATCTGGTCGCAGCTCTCGGAGAAGGCCGTGCGCTTCGAGGACTCGCTCGAGCATGCGACCGGGCACTTCGACGAGCTCACATCCGCGCTCCAACTCTCGAGCCCCAAGGAGGTCGCGCGATGAGCGCCGCCGAGGATCGCTTCAAGTCCGACCCGACCTCGTCCAACCGGGCGGGCGTGACGCTCATGAACAACCAGGTCGGGGCGGTCGTCGCCCAGGTGATGGCCGAGAACCACGGCGTGCGAGTCACCGAGCTGCCGTCGATGATCCGCGTCGACGGCGACGAGAAGATCGACTTCGACTTCGAGGAGATCGCCGAGGCGCTGGGCTGGCCCGACTTCGGCGGGGACGACTTCGAGGAGATCATGAGCACCCACTACGGGCGCATGGTCATCCTCGACGATCGGGTCCTGCTGTTCGCCAATCCCGAAGACGCCGCCGAGTACCTCGGGTTCGACCTCCAGCCGGTCGACTGACGACAGAGACAGGAGACTCCATGTACGAGAAGGACGGGGAGCAGTACTACATCGTCGACGGACACACGCACTTCTGGGACGCGCGGCCGGAGAACCGGAACAAGTGGGGCGAGGGCTTCATCGCCTGCTTCTACGACTACCACGTCAACCTCAGCCCCGAGGAGTATGTCTGGCCCAAGGAGAAGTACGACAGGTACACCGAAGAGGACATGATGCATGACCTCTTCGAGATCGGCTACGACGACAAGGCGATCCTGCAGCCGACGTATCTGACGGACTTCTTCCCCGGCGGCTTCAACACCACCGAGCAGGACGCGGAGATCGCCGCGAAGCACCCCGACCGCTTCATCCTCAACGGGGCGTTCGACCCGCGCGACGGCGCTGCGGGCCTTGACGATCTGCGCCGGCTGAAGGACACCTACGACATCCACGGCGTGAAGCTCTACACGGCCGAGTGGAAGGGCGACTCGCGCGGGTGGAAGCTCAGCGACGACGCGGCCAAGCCGTACTTCGAGCTCTGCGAGGAGCTCGGCATCAAGAACATCCACGTGCACAAGGGGCCGACGATCTGGCCGCTCGACCGTGACTCGTTCGACGTCGCGGACGTCGACCACGCGGCGACGGACTTCCCGAACCTGAACTTCATCGTGGAGCACTCCGGCCTGCCGCGCCTCGAGGACTTCTGCTGGATCGCCACGCAGGAGCCCAACGTGTACGCGGGCCTGGCCGTCGTGATGCCGTTCATCCACTCGCGGCCGAAGTACTTCGGGCAGGTCGTGGGCGAGTTGCTCTATTGGATCGGCGAGGACCGGATCCTGTTCGGCAGCGACTACGCGATCTGGCAGCCCAAGTGGCTGGTCGAGAAGTTCGTCGACTTCCAGATGCCCGAGGACTACCAGAGCGAGCTCGGCACGATCAGCACCGACCAGAAGAAGAAGATCCTGGGCCTCAACGCGGCCGCGTTGTACGACCTTCCGGTTCCCGAGGAGATGCAGGTGGGCGAGCCCGCCACCGTCGCCATCGGGTCGGAGCCGGTGAGCCCGGCATGACGAC
>JAOPZW010000334.1 GCA_025963905.1 Solirubrobacterales bacterium
TTGTCCGTAGCGATGAGCGAGGATTGTCGTCCACGCGATGGTGGTGAGCCCGGCGAGGCCCAACGCAACGAAGAACGCCCATCCCACAACGTCGCTCACGCCGCACATCGTACGAGGGCCGCGATCAGCGCTTGCGCTTTCCATGGTGGCTGTTGCGCAAAGGCGACGAGCGGGAGCATCGGCTGCTGGGAAGTCAGATCGGGCCTGGCGGGTTCGGGGCGCGGGTGGGTCACCGTCGGGCCGAGGCGGCACACTGGAGAATGCGTGTTGCGCTCGTACCTCCTGCTATTGCGGACGCCAGCCGCGCTGCCAGTGGTCGCCGCATCGCTTGTTGGCCGGCTGTCCATAGCCCTGCTGGAGGTGCCGCTCATCGTTCTCGCGCAGGGCGCGACCGGCTCCTACGCCGGCGCGGGCCTGGCCGCCGCGGCATGGCCCGTGGGTATCGAAGTGACAGCGCCGACCCGGGGACGCGTCATCGACCGATACGGCGCCCCCGTGCTTGACTGCTCCCCTGGACGCCGAGTCGCAGCGCGCCGGCGCGGCGGCCGTAGCGCCGGGTCGCGTAAATAGCGGGAGTCGCAACTTGGACCGCTTGCTGTCGTTGTGAGTCCTGTGCGCCGCGCCATGACTCTCCCAACCGGTGGCGAGCTCGGGCTGGTGGTCGTTGTCATCGCGTGGCTGGTCGCGCCAACAGGCGCTCAGGCGCGCTCATGCGCCGCACCCGGCTCGCGAGTGGCCCAGGCCGCCGGCCAGGCCCGCGTCTTCCAACATGGAGTCGAGCTGTACGCGTGCCGACTGGGGCAGCGCGTCCGCATCGGCTACACGATCAACCACCTGCCCGACGAGCCGTGCAACGCGCCCGCAAGCCTCATCACGTTGCAGCCCCGTTACGTGGCGTGGCTCGAAAGCGCGTCATGCCACGAACAGTCGAACTGGCTCGTCCACGTCGTGCCCCTCACGGCCGATGGGAACCGCCGACGGGTCCTCAAGGACGGCAACGCCACATGTGCTGCGGCGTGCACCGACCTCGGCGTCGGTCCCGCAACCGCACTGGCGCTCACGCCTGGCGGATCTGTCGCGTGGATCGCGACCGATGCCCACAGCAACGACGGATCACGCGAAGTCTGGAAGGCACCAGCCGGGCAGCCAGGCCGTCGCCTCGCGCGCGCTGCGGACATCGACCGCCGGTTCCTGACCTGGACAGACTCCGTCGTCGGCTGGCGCCAAGGCGGCACGCTCCACCGCGGTTAGCGCTCGCTCCTGCGGCTCCCGCTCGGCGCCTCAAGGCAGCACGGCGGTTCCTCATCCCTCTCAAATGGGGATCATGGCGATCGTGGGCTTGCCGTTTCGCGCCACCGCTACGGTCGCCGCCGCGCTGTGCACCTTGGCCCTTTCGGGGCCGGCGGTGGGTCGGCCGCTGACGGATACGACTGCGACGGCGGCGTGCTCGCCTGGTAGTGGACCCGTCCGCGTCCGCATCGTGCCCGGGCACGGTCCCGTCGGAATGCGCGTCCGTATCACCGGTCGGTGCTTTGCCCGCCATTGGGACTCCGGGTACGGGATCTTCCTGTTACGCGAGTTCACGAAGCCACGCGAATGCGAGATCATCGCCGGCGGCGCTTTCCGGTTTCGCGTCGATCGAGACCATTCGGCGCGCGGCTGGTTCAAGGTCGCGTCGGACGGCGCCTGCTTCCAGCATGGCTATCGGCGTCGGGTCACACCGGGCCTCTACGAGCTCGGCGTCGGATGCCACGCCTGCTTGGTCGCGCACTTCCGCGTGACCCGCTGAGCAGTTCTGCTTTCGCCTGAGGCTGTCGCGTAAGTCGCCGGGGACGGGCGGGCGCGTCGACTCCGTCGAGATATTCAGGGCGGCTGGCGCGATCTGCCGCGGTCGGGCCCTGACGGCGGCTCTCAGGCGGCCGCGAGCGTGTGGCCGTGGAGCTTGAGGAGGTTGTGGGTGGCGGTGATCAGGCGCCATTCGGAGCGGACGGCCGCTCTGCCTCTTCGTTGGAAGCGGTCGATGCCGCGGTGTGCTTGGTCTGGCCGAAGACGGGCTCGATCATCGGCTGGCGTTGGCTGTAGAGCTCGCCGCCGTGGTCGCTCGGCAGGACGCGGGCGCATGAACGCGTCGCGAGATCGTCTTAAACCCGCCGGACGTCACCCCCGACTTACGAGACAGCCTCGCCTGAGCCCGATAGCCCTTCATCGAGCGCCACGACTGCTGCTTCCCCATGCGGCGGAGTACGCGAGCGACAACGAGCCCTCTCCACGCCACAGCGTGCTGTGGATGGGCGTGCGCCACCGGTGACCCGCGGACATCCCACCGCTAATGCGACACGGGGTCAGCGCTCGCCCACGGCCACTACGCCCGCTCGCGGGCGTCGATGGCGTCGAGGCGGCGCAGCACATCGTCGAGGCGCCGCTCGACGCCTTCCAGTTCGCGTTGCTCGGACCGCTGGGCTCGGACGAAGCGCTCGGCCGCGGCGGCGGTGAGGATGGCGATGAAGCCGATCCCGACCAGCATCACGACGATGGCGATGACGCGGCCGCCGTCCGTGTGCGGGTAGCTGTCGCCGTAGCCGACCGTGGTCACGGTCACGATCGCCCACCACACGCCGTCCCAGGTGGACAGGTGCTGGCCCTTCTCGACTGCGGCGTAGCCGGCACCGCCGGCCAGGATCGTCATGGCGGCCAGCACCGTGGCGTCACGGATGCCCTCGGTCGACAGCAGGCGGCGCGTAAGGAGCCCGAGGCGCAGGAGGCGTAGGAGGCGCAGGAGGCGGAACACGCGGGCGGCCTGCATCGAGGCGGGCAGGAACGGCGGCGTGAGGATCACAATTGCGACCTCGAGCGGGTGCTCGCGCAGCCAGCCCAGGGGGTTGTCGACGGCGTGCAGCATGACGGCGGCCTCCGCGAAGAACGCGGCCCAGATGATCCAGTTGAGCACGGAGGCGATCGTGTCCCACGGTTGGCCGGCGCTGCTCTGCTCGATCGCGATGGCTGGGATCGTCAGCAGCGCGGCGAGCAGCAGGGGCAGTGCGAGGCGCCGTTCGATCTGGGTCGCGCGCTGGTTCACGAGGTGAGCTTCGACGCCCAGGCCGGAGCCCCTCGACGCTCGAGCACGCAGACCCACGACAATATTGGGAACCGGCTGGCGGTCGCGCGCACTTGCCGGCTATGGCACGGCCGCATGAGGAACTGCAGCAGCGAGAGGCCGTATGGCTCGCGGTCACTAGGCCGCCAGGGGATCGGCGGGATGGCGGCCTGTGGGTCGCCCAAGTTCGCGTAGGCGCCCCGCCCCCTTCGCGCGCATGGTCGATCCCGTCCACGACCGCCGGCCCCGTGACAGAGCGAAGAAATTGGCGCGATCTGACTTAGCGCGGTGTCATCGAACGTGCGGCTCGCATCAAGTCTTGAACTTCATGGTGGGTGGGCGCCGTCTCGGCGGTATCGCGCGCATAGTGGAAGCTAATGAGATAGCCGGATCGCGACTCATTCCAGACGAGCGCAACATGGCCCCCGTTGATCCCCCCGCTCGGATAGGGAGCGACCATTAGAACGAGCGCACTCGCACCCATGAACGGAACCTGAGCAACAACGCGCGGTACCTCGAGTCGCTCGCGTCGTTGCCCGGGGGAAAGGGGCTTGTGCGTTACGAGGCCAAGCGCCCCGCCGAAGCGTGGCTCGGGCGGCCAATGGCCCCCGTGTACTTTGAGCGAAAAGGCGCGACACTCACCGCCGAAGATGATGTGAAACGGAATATGCGGGCGTTGAGGTGCTTTCCGGACCACGAGTTCGACGAGATAGCCGCAGCCGCCGACGTCGTTGGAGGGATGACTCTCAAAGCTGTTGCGTGCCCCCTGCCGCCCGAAGCCCGGAAGCCAGGTCGGGCATCGGATCTGAAGTCCGGGTTTGGCGGCGAGCTCCGCGCACGCCGACCGGACGTCTGGGTGAAGCGCGCGCAGTCCGGTGTCCGCGGGTCGGCGAGTGGGGCTGCCGGCACCGCACGCGCTCGCGACAACGGCGGCAGTCAACGCTGCTCCCGACAGGCATAGACGCGGGACGACAGTCACCACAGGGCGGGGTCCCGGCCGGAGCCCCCTGCCCGATGCCGGCGAGGCTCGACTGATCGACGGCTTGTGCGCCACGCGGGCACGGCCGTCGTGCGGTCGTCGCGGTCGAGAACGGCTCCGCAGGCGAGCACCCGACTCAGGATGGACAGGGCTGCGCTCCGTGACGGCCCGAAGACCGCCTGGTCGTCCAGCCACTAATGTGCCAGCCGTCTGATTGTCGCCTCAGTTGCCAGTCTGCGCGATAGGTGCGACACCGTGCGGTCACCGCGGCCGAGTCGCCGCTGCGCGTGGACGTGAAACGGAGTCGATACTCCACGGCCGCCTCTGCCTCTGCCTGATCGCCGTCTTCGATCTGGTGTCCTGAGCAGCCCTGCTTCCAGTCGGACGCGGACAGTGCACAAGCCGTGTCGTTGTCTCCGGCGGCCACCGCGCGGACGTATCGACGAACGGTGGCTATGGGCTTGCCGGTGTTTTTGACGCTGCGCGCTTCGCCGCCGCATGCCACCAGCACCGCAACCGCCGCCAAGAGGGCAATCGCAAGGCCGAGTAGGCACAGGTCTGGCCCACGAAATCGTCGATGTGAGCGCGTTGTCATGCCAGCGAAGGCCGTTTCGGTGAACGAGCTTGGGCCCATTCGATCTTATTCGACGCCTCGGTGGAAGAGGACGGCGAATGGAACTTTCTCAACTCGTCCTCGCCGTCCGAGGCGGTAGCGGCGCCGCTCTCGGGCGGGCGGGCTGTAGGTGTGCTGGCGGCCGGGGCGGCCTACCGCGCAGCGTCAGCACGGGCAGTGTGGTGCCGGTCGCCGTCAACTCCTGCAGGTGGACCGACCCGGTGCCGGCAGGGAGGACGACCGCGTAGAAGCCCTGTCGCACCGCGACGCGTCCCGGCACACCGCGCATCCGCTTCGCGCGCACGATCACCTCCGACGCTCGCGGGCCGGCGATCCCCACGTACACGCTTCGGTGACCACCCGCGCCGCCCGAGAGCAGGAGCCCGAGCCGCAGCGGCTGCCCTGGGCGCACCGGCGTTCCCGCGCCCGGCATACCTGCCTGACCGTGCACT
>JAOPZW010000349.1 GCA_025963905.1 Solirubrobacterales bacterium
CGCCGGGGTGCTCGGCGACCTCCGCCGCGGCGCGCTCCTGCGCGGCGGCCGCCTCGGCCGCGGCGCGCTGCTCGGCCTCCCTGCGGGCCCGTTCCTCGGCCTCGGCACGCTGGCGCTCCTCTGCCGCACGGCGGGCCTGCTCCTCGGCCTCCTGGCGCGCGCGGTCCTCCTCGGCGCGGAACGCCGAGTGGCCTTCGGCCACGACGTCGCCGATCGCCTGGGCGATGACCGCGCACGAGCGGATCGCGTCGTCGTTGCCGGGGATGACGAAGTCGATGCCATCCGGATCGCAGTTCGTGTCGACGAGCCCGATGATCGGGATGCGCAGGCGCTGCGCCTCGTGCACGGCGATGACCTCGGTCTTGAGGTCGATGACGAACACCGCGTCGGGCGGGCGCTGCATGTACTTCACGCCGCCGAGGTTCGCGCGCAGCTTGGCGAGGTCGGCCTGCGCGGCCATGCGCTCGCGGGTCGGCAGCAGGGCGAGCTGCCCCTCGGTCTCGTAGCGCTCGAGGTCGTGCAGCCGCTTGATGCGCTGGTTGATCGTCTGGAAGTTCGTCAGCAGGCCACCGAGCCAGCGGTGGTTGACATAGGGCATGCCGGCGGCCTCGGCGTGATCCTTGACCGCGTCGCGGGCCTGCTTCTTGGTGCCCACGAACAGGACGGTGCCGCCGCGATGGGCGATGCTCGACGCGAACTCCTGCGCGTCGGACAGCAGCCGCTGCGTCTTGAGCAGGTCGATGATGTAGATGCCGCCGCGCTCGCCATGGATGAAGCGGCGCATCTTGGGGTTCCAGCGGCGCGTCTGGTGACCGAAGTGGACTCCGGACTCCAGCAGCTCCTTGATGCCGACTTGGGCCACGGTGCTACTCCCTTGGGATATGGGTGCTTTGAAAGGCCCACGCGGTGCTCGGCGGACCCGGGGCGCGCATCAGCGCTCGCTCCGGGCAGGGCCGCTTCGCGGTCCACGCGGGGTCGAGAGAACGAAAGTCACAAGATTGTACGCAAGTCCCCCCTCGCCCCTGCGTTTGGTGTATCGCGGGCCGGCCTCCCTTCCCCTATCTCCGGTGGTCCGGTCCGCGGTTCTGGATGGCGAGGCGGCCGCGGATCGGCCGTCTCGCTGTCTGCCCGGGGGCTTGGGATCAGCCCCGTTCGGCGCGTTCGAGCGCCGCTTGGAGGTCGTCGGGCAGCGGCGACGCCACGTCGATCCGGGCGCCCGTGACCGGGTGATCGAAGGCCAGGCGCGCAGCATGCAGGAACTGGCGCTCGAGGCCGAAGCGGCCCTTGGTCCCGTACTCGGGGTCGCCGCACACCGGATGGCCGATCGCCTGCAGGTGGACCCGGATCTGATGCGTGCGCCCGGTCTCCAGCCGGACGCGCAGCAGCGTGGCCGAGTGCAACGCCCGCTCCAGCGAGAAGTGGGTGCGCGCCTCGCGCGGCTCGTCGGTGTCGGTGGACATCCGCGTGCGCACGCGACGGTCGCGGCCGATCGGCGCGTCGATGGTGCCCGAGCGGGCGGGCGGGCGGCCCTCCACCAGGGCGAGGTACTCGCGGGTGATGCGCCGCTGGGCGAGCGCCTCCCTCAGGCGGCGGTGGACCGCTTCGCTGCGGGCGACCACGAGCAGGCCCGAGGTGTCGCGGTCCAGGCGGTGGACGATGCCGGCGCGCTCGTCCTCCCCGCCCGCCGCCAGCCCGGCGAGCGCCTGCGACAGCGTGCCCTGCCGGTGGCCCCGGGCCGGATGGACCACCACGCCCGCGGGCTTGTCGACCACCAGCAGGTGCTCGTCGCGGTAGGGCACCGCGAACGGCGCGGGGCCGACGGGCGGCGCGGGCGGCTCCCGGCCCGCGTCGTCGTCGACCGCCACGCGCTCACCGGCGGCCAGGCGATGGCGCTTGGGGACCGGGGCGCCGTCGACGCGCACGGCACCGGCCTCGATCAGGCGCTGGGCCCGCGCGCGCGAGCCCAGCGGCCCGGCCAGGAACGCGTCGAGGCGCTCGCCGGCGTGCTCAGCGCCCGCCGTCAGCTCCATCGCCGTCCTCGCCGTCCTCGCTTGCCGGGCGCTCGATCACGTAGAGCAGGAGCAGCACACCGAAGGTGATCGCCATGTCGGCGACGTTGAACGCCGGCCACAAGGGGAGCTTGATGAAGTCGGTGACCGAGCCGTCGCGGACGCGGTCGATGATGTTCCCCAGCGCCCCGCCGGCGAGCATGCCGGTGGGCAGCCAGATCAGGGGCTTGTCGGCGTGGGTGGCGAAGTAGACGAGCAGCCCCGCGATCGCCGCGCCGATGACGATCGCGACGAGCACCCCGCCGCCCGCAAGGGCACCGAAGGCGACGCCGTCGTTGCGCACGTGCACGAGCTCGACGCCCGGCAGGATCGGATCGCGGTCCCCGACCGCCAGCCCGTGGCGCACCAGGGCCTTCGTGGCCTGGTCGAGCGCGAGCACGCCGGCCAGGACGAGGCCCGCCCGGGCCCAAGACTTCCTCACTCCCACGGCGTCAGCCCCGGATGAGGCTGACGACGATGCCGCCGACGATCTGCAGCACGAGGATTCCCACCAAGGGACTCAGGTCGAGCGGGCCGATCGGCGGGATGAACCGGCGGAAGAACCCCAGGTAGGGCTCGCAGACGTCGCGCAGGAAGCCGAGGATCGCGCTCGACCAGCGCGAGTAGGGCACCCGCCCGCCGAACGCGAAGAACAGCGATGACAGGATGTAGGCGATGATCAGGAGCGTGTAGACGAGGATCACGGCGCCGACGTAGCCGGCGATGTCGCTCCGCACGGTGGCGAGGGTCACGGCGGTCATCGGCGGCCTTCGAGGACGGCGTCCAGCGCGTCCGAGAACGCGGCGCGCACGCCTCCGCGCTCCAGCGCGTCCAGGCCCCGGGCGGTGGAGCCGCCGGGCGAGGTCACCTCGCGGCGCACGGCGAGCGTGTCGTGGCCGCGCCGGCGCAGGAGCTCGGCCGTCCCGGTCAGCGTCTGGACCACGAGCTCGGCGGCCCGGTCGGCCGGCAGGCCATGGCGGATGCCGGCGTCGATCTGCGCCTCGGCGACGAGGGCGACGTAGGCCGGGGCATTGCTCATCAGGCCCATCGCGACGTCGACCAGCGACTCGTCGAGGCGGACGAGCAGCCCGAGGTCGCCGAACAGGTCCTGGACGCGAACGTCCAGCCCGGGCTCCTGCTCGGGAGTGATCGCCTGCACGACGACGCCCTGGCGCACCTCGACCGGGATGCTCGGCAGGAACCGGTACACCGGGCGGTCGGGATAGGCGGCGCGCAGCTCGGCGAGGCACACACCGCCCAGGATCGAGGCCACGGCCTTGGCCTCCGAGGCCTCGGCAGCGACGGCGGCGAGTTGCGCCGGCTTGTGGCACAGCACGACGACGTCGGCGCGGCGCGCCAGCTCGGCGGTGTCGGCGAGGGCGTGGCCGCCGGTCTCCTCGGCCAGTGCCTCCGCGCGCTCGGGCAGCACATCGGTGCACAGCACGGGACGGCGCCAGCCGCGCGCGAGCGCGCGCGCCATGTTCCCGGCTCCGATGAGGCCGACTTGCATTGCGGGCGAACCCTAACCGGCTGCGTCAGGACTGATTGAAGAAGCCCTTCTCGATGAGCTGCGCGCGCTCTTCCGCCGAGATCTCGACGTTGCGCGGAGTCAACATGAAGACCTTGTCGGCGATGCGCTGCATCCCGCCGTCGAGCGCGTAGGTGAGCCCGCTGGCGAAGTCGATCAGGCGCTTGGCCAGGTCGGTGTCGGTGCCCTGGAGGTTCAGGACGACCGGGATCGAGTCCTTGAAGCGATCGGCGACCTGCTGGGCGTCGTTGAAGCTCTTGGGGATCACCAGGTGCACGCGCACGTCGTTCCCGCGGCCGTTGCCGCGTGCGCCGCCGACCGGGCGCAGCTTCGTCGTCGGGCGGGGCTCGTCGTCGGCAAAGATGTCGTCGAAGTCGTCGCGCCGCCGGCGCGTCGACAGGCGGCGCACGTTGGGGCGCTCGCGGTAGCGGTCCTCGAGCTCGGCCTCGGGCTCATAGGAGGTCGGCTCCTCCTCCTCGTAGGGGTCGCGATCCTCGGCCAGGCCGAAGTACACGAGCGCGCGGTGCCAGGAGTCCTTGATGGCCATTCCAGCTGGAAGGTTAGCCTTGTCGGGCGGTTCTCCTGCATCTACCCGCGCGATCAGCGGTATAACCTGGTGCCGATGCGCACAATCGTGGCGCCCTCCTGGACGGCCACCGGGAAGTCCTGGCTGGTGCCCATCGACAGCTCGCGCAGCCCGTTCCTGCCGGCCAGCTCGGCCAGCGCCGCGAACCACCGCCGGCTGTCCTCGGCCCGGTCCGCCAGCGGCGGCATCGTCATCAGGCCCGCCACCCGCACCGGAGCGCGCGCCAGGACCTCGTCGAGCTCCGCGGGGGCGAAGCCGCTCTTGCCCTCCTCGCCGGCCACGTTGACCTCGATCAGCACCTCCGTGTCGGGCGTCGCGTGCTTGGCGAGCTCGCGCAGCACCGACTCCGAGCCGACGGAGTGCACGTAGCGCACCAGCGGCAGGACCCGCCTGACCTTGCGGCTCTGCAGGTGCCCGATGAAGTCCCACGTGAAGTCCGCGCGCCCGGCCCACGCCGCGGCCTTCGCCTCGAGCTCCTGGGCGCGGTTCTCGCCGACCGTCGTGACGCCCGCCTCGGCCAGGACGCCGAGCTCGTCCAGCGCGACGTACTTCACCGCGGCGAGCACCTCGACCTCCGCCGGGTCGCGGCCGGCATCGGCGATCTGCTCGCGGACGCGCTCGAGGCTCCCGCGGACCCGGGCGGGGTCCAGGCCGGTGATCAGCTCCGCCACGCCACACCCGCTTGGCGGCCGGTCACGCCGCCGTCGCGGCGGTGGGAGAAGAACAGCTCGGGCCCGGCGCAGAGCGTGCACAGGCCCACGTCGTGGACCTCCTGCGCCCCGGCCGCCTCCAGCTGCTCGCGCGCCACGGCCTTGAGGTCGGCCGTGCGACCGCTGGTGCCCAGCGCAGCGTGCACCTCCGCGCCGACCTCGTAGCAGCACGGGCCGGCGCCCGGCCCGATCGCCGCCCGAAACGCGCCGGCCCCCAGCTCCCGCAGCGCGGCGACGCCTTCGCCGACGATCCCGCCGGCCAGGCCCCGCCAGCCCGCGTGCACCATCGCCACGGCCTCGCGGGCGACGAGGGCGATCGGTAGGCAGTCGGCCACGACGACGACCGGCGCCACGCCCGCGAGCGCGGTCGCCTGACCGTCGGCGTCGGAGGGGGCCCCGTGCGCCAGCGCCGTCACCCGGCGGACCTCGGTGCCGTGCACCTGCCGTCCGTGGGCGAAGCGCTCGCGCGCGACGCCGGCCTGTGCGGCCAGGCGCTCGCGGTTCTCTCCGACGCGCTCGGGGTCGTCGTCGGTCCCCAGTCCGAGGTTCAGGGACGCGAACGGCCCCTCCGAGACCCCGCCGCGGCGGGTCGTGAAGAGCACCCCCCCACCGGGCAGGTCGATCCCGATGTGGTCGCCCGCCATCGCGAACGGCGCCGGAACCTTCACCGGACGAGCAGCTCCAGGCCGTCGACCGGCTCGCGCTGGGCGTACTCGAAATGCGCCCGCCCGTCCGCGACGAGCGTGTCGCGCAGCGTCCAGCCGAAGCGCCCGCGGGACGTGCGATCCCAGACGAAGACGCGCATCGAGGCCACCTCGCTGTTGTAGCAGTAGGCCTGGTCCCCATCGGGGTCGTCGTACGTGACCCCGACCAGCGTGTGGCGCGGGGCGTCGACCTCGACCACGATCCGGCGCCTGCCGTCGACCGCCTCGAAGTGCCAGCTGGTCAGCCCGAACCGGCTGCGGTTGCGCAGGACGCGCAACGGCGAGATCGACCGGAAGTCGTGCTCGCCGAAGCGCCCGACGACCGGCGTGCTCGGGCCCACCTCCCGGCCGAACCGCGGCACGAGCACCGACACGGCGTCGACGAAGGACCCGGGTCGCGGCTCACCGTCGAGCGAGACGAGGTCCCCGGCGTGGGTCCAGGCCCAGCGCTCGGCGTGCTTGGAGCCCCACAGGTGCGCCTGCCCGCCGCGTGCGCCGGCCAGCTCGACCTCGCGGTCGCCGATGCGCAGCGTGCCGTGCACGGCGACGTCGGGATGGGGCAGCACCAGGACGGTCTTGGCGATCCGCGCGCGCCGCAGCAGCGGGTGCACGTGCTCGGCTCCGGGCAGCGCCGGCTCCCAGCGCAGCTCCCACCCGACGTCGCCGAAGCCGCCCGCCATCCCCCGGTTCGTGAGCTCGCTGTCGCCGACCAGCAGGCGGAAGGGGTCGGCCTCCGCCACCAGCGCGTCGATCGGGAACGACGCCTTGCGCCCGACCCGAGCGCCGTCGGGGTCCTGGCGGTCCATGGCCATGAACCACAGCGCGCACTCGCCGGGCGAGCCGTCGGCGGGGGCCCGCATGGTGGCTCGGATCCACGCGCCCAGGCCGCTGCCCGGATCGGTCAGCGACAGGTAATACACCTCGTAGTGACCGGGGGCGCCGTCCCACCGTAGGGCGTTCAGGTCGCTCATCGCCGCGAGATTAGGGTCTGTCCCGGTTGGGATGCCGCGCAGAGCAACCGGGATAGGCCCCTATTCGAGCGCCGCCGCGAGCTCGGCGTCGCGTCCGTCGAGCTCTCCGTCGAGCTTGCGCTCCAGCGCGCGGCGCAGGCGCTCGCCGAGCTCGGGGCCCTCCGGCACGCCGGCGGCGAGCAGGTCGTCCCCGGTGATGTCCAGGCGCACGTGGCGCAGATCGTGGATCCAGCGGCGGGCGTTCTCGCCGCCGGTGAGCGCCACGGCCTCGACGGGCGCGCCGCGGGCGGCGCGGGCGATCTCGGCGTTCGTGCGCGCCGCGCGCAGGGGCGCCCCCACGCCCGCGCGCGAGGCTGCCGCGACGACGTCGCGGTCGCCCGCGGGGAAGCTCATCGCATCCAGCCAGGCCAGCAGCTCGCGCACGTTCATCCCGGCGGTGCAGGCAGCGAGCACGACGAGGTCGCGCCGGCCCTCTGGGGGCAGGAGGGCGAGCGCAGCGGCGATGGCGTCGTCGCGGACCGCGAAGCCGTCCGGGAGCAGGCGCGGGTTGAGCTCCAGAGCCGCGCGCAGCGCACCGGGCGGGTCGGGCTCCGCGAGCGCCAGGCGCAGCTCGGCGCCGAGCCGGTCGCCGCTCACGGTCGACGGGTCGGCGGCTGCCGCCAGCGCGCGCGTGTGCGGCTCGACCGCGAAGCCCAGGCGGGCGGCATAGCGCGCGACGCGCCACAGGCGCGTGGGATCGTCGGTGAACGACGCGTCATGCAGGACGCGCAGCACCCCGGCGGCGAGATCGCCCAGAGCGCCGGGCACGCTCTCGAGTGTCCCCCCCAGGCCCAGCGCGATCGCGTTGACGGTGACGTCGCGCCGGCGGAGGTCCTCGGCGAGGCCCGCCGGGCGCACGTCGGGGAGGGCGCCGGGCGAAGCGTAGGTCTCGGTGCGCGCGCGGGCGAGGTCGAAGCGGCACGAGCCCGCCTGCACGATGGCGGTACCGAACCGGTCGTGCGCGCGGAGGTCGCCCGGCAGCCGCGCGGCGGCGTCGTCGACGTCGCCCTCCACGACCAGGTCGAGCTCGCGCGGGACGCGCCCGAGCAACAGGTCGCGCACCGCTCCGCCGACGAGGTGCACGCCATCGCCGGGCCCGAAGGCGCGCAGCAGCCGCTCGCCGCAGGGCAGCGCGCGCAGGGCCTCGAGCGCCTCGGCGGGGGTCCGCATCCCGCGATTGTCCCGTCTACCCTTATCTCATGTTCTCGAGCCTCCGCGGCCACGGCCGGCGGCGCTGGTTCGCGCTCGGGGGCGTGCTCCTCGTCGTCGCCGCCGGCGTCGTCGCGGTCGTGGTGCTCACGAGTCAACCGGGCAACGTGTCCAACCCGGGCGTGGGATTCACGCAGGAGGCGCCTCCCGGGGCGGCCGCGCAGACGCCCACGGGGAAGAACCCGATGGACGACGGCTTCACCTGGCCCGTCTATCACTACACGCCGGGGCGCACCGGCTTCCTGCCGCTGAACGTGCCGCTGCGCCCCCCGTTCGTGAAGCGGTGGACCGTTCCGGGGAACAACGTCCTGCTCGAGTTCCCCCCGGTCATCTGCGGGCGCTCGCTGTATCTCCTCAAGAACAACGGCGCGCTATACCGGATCTCGCGGCTCACCGGGCAGGTGAAGTGGAGGAAGAAGCTGGGCAACCTCGCCGCGTCGTCGCCCGCGTGCAGCGGGACCACGGTCTACGCCGCCCTGCTCGCGCGCGGCAAGGGCATCGATGCCGGGCGCGTCGAGGCGCTGGACACGCGGGACGGGCGCACCCGCTGGTCGCGCCAGATCCCGAGCCGCGTCGAATCGTCGCCGCTCATCGCCTCCGGCCGGCTGTACTTCGGCTCCGAGGACGGCACCGTCTACGCGCTGCGCGCGGGCGACGGCGCCACCCGCTGGACCTACCGGGCCGGGGGCGCGGTCAAGAGCGGCCTGGCCCTGGCCGACGGCAAGCTCTACTTCGGCGACTACGCCGGAAAGGTCACGGCGCTGCGGCGCACCGACGGCCAGCGCGTCTGGGAGTCCAGCGCCGCGGGAAGTCCGTTCGGGCTGCGCTCGGGCCGCTTCTACGCCACGCCTGCGGTCGCCTACGGGCGCGTCTACATCGGCAGCCTCGACGGCTTCGTCTACTCCTTCGGCTCGGCCGACGGCAAGCTCGCCTGGCGCCACAAGACCGGCGGCTACGTCTACTCGTCGCCCGCGGTGGCCGACGTCGCGGGCGTCGGTCCGACCGTCTACGCGGGCTCCTACGACGGGAAGCTCTATGCCTTCGACGCCCGCTCGGGCAGCGTGCGCTGGACGCACAACGCCGGCGGGATCATCTCCGGCGGCCCCGTCGTGATCGGCGACCTCGTCTTCTACTCCAACCTCTCGCGCCGCTCCAACGGCGCGCTCGGGGCCGCCACGGGCCGGATGATGTGGTCGATGGGCACCGGCGGCTTCAACCCCGCGATCAGCGACGGGCGCCACTTGTACCTCGTCGGCTACTCCAGCCTGTTCATGTTCAGCAGCCCCGCCCAGGCCCGGCGCGACGAGCAGACGCGCCGCGGAACGACGGCGACCACGACGACCGCGAGCGCTGCGGCCAAGCGCAAGGCCGCGGCCGCGGCCGCGCGCAAGCAGCGC
>JAOPZW010000396.1 GCA_025963905.1 Solirubrobacterales bacterium
TCGCCGCGCCTCGCGGCCGACGGACTCCGCGATCACGCGGATCGCATCCTGGGGTTCGATGAAGCAGAGGGCCATCGCCGCTCCCTGACGCTCGAGGACAACCGGTCCCCGCGCACGGTAGGCGGGCGGTCGGACGGCAACGCGTGCCGATCTTCTAACGGGGAGAGATCAGCGTTTGTCCGCGGTTTGTCCGGAGGCATTGATAGTGTGCCGCGCGTCGCAATCAAGCCGAGTCTCCGTCGCACCACGCGCCGGGGAGCGGGGGACCCAAAGGCCACCTCGGTGGTCAGGGGCGAATCGCCGCCAGAGTGCGGCGTAGCGCGGTCCTAATCGCGCGAGCCCGACAGCTAACCCCGTAGGCAGTCCAAAGGGAGTTGTCTCGCCATGCTGAGCGCCAGCACGCCGCCGTAGTCCCCTGCCCGGGACCGTTTCGCCGACCCCGAGCCACGCCCGGGCGTCCAACGAACGGCCATCCACCCTCCAGGGTCCTCGCCCGCGTCCGATAGAGCGCGTGCAAGGACTTCCCGGACCAGCACCACCCCCACGCCACCTACCCCACCCAGGGGTATCCGAAGGAGTTCTGTTTCGTGCTTTCAGACCGTGGTTCCGGCCTGCTGATGACCGCTGCTCGCGCGCGGCGCATCGTGGCCGTCGGCTCGAGCCTCGTGCTCATCCTGGCGGCTTCCGCCGCCGTCGCGTCCACCGCCTCCACTTCCCGCAAGCTCGACATCCATCGCTTCGCCGCGACGAGCGAATCGAAGGGCACCATCACCTTCCGCCTGGGCGGCCTCGATCCCAAGCGCGTCGTGGGGGCCGAGCTCCGGCTCAGCTCGGGCAAGCGCCGCGTGGTCGGCGTCCGCGCCGTCCGCGCGGGTGCGCGTCGCGGGCTCCTGCACCTTCGTGTGCCGACCCGCACGACGCGAACCCGCGCAGCCCGTGCGTCGGGCGTGCGCGCGGCGAGCACCCTCACGGTGCGATCGACGACGACCCAGCTGACTCCGCCGAGCAACCTCACGGCAACGGCCAGGGACGCCGCCATCGGCCTGAACTGGTCCGCCTCCAGCGGCAAGCACCTCGCCGGCTACAACGTCTATCGCGACGGCCAGCAGGTCGGGAAGACCGGCGCCGGCACCACCAGCTACGTGGCGACCGCTCTGACCAACGGGACGTCGTACGGCTTCTATGTGGTGGCGTACACCAGCTCGGGCACGCTGTCGCCGCTGTCCAATACCGCGACCGCGACGCCACAGGCCTCGACTACGTCGCCGGGCTCGACCACCCCACCGGCATCGGCCGACAGCACCGCGCCGACCTCGCCGACGAGCCTCACCGCGACGCCGGGCGACGCCAGCATCAGCTTGTCCTGGGCCGCCTCGAGCGACAACGTAGGCGTCGCGGGCTACCAGGTGTACCGGAACGGGACCCTGGTGGCCTCGCCCTCCGGCACCTCCTACGCCGACACCGGCCTGACCAACGGCACCAGCTACACCTACGCCGTTGCCGCGGTCGACGCGGCCGGCAACCGCTCCGCTCTGTCGAGCCCTGCCACGGCTTCGCCGACCGCGAGCCAGTCGGTGGCCTGCGATCGGTATGCGTCGACGAGCGGATCAGACGGCAACGCGGGCACCGCGTCGGCGCCGTTCGCCAGCGCCCAGAAGCTGCTGGACTCGCTCTCCGCGGGCCAGACGGGATGCCTGCGCGCGGGCACCTACACCGAATACGAGCTGCGTGCCAACCACAACGGCAGCGTGGGCTCGCCGATCACGCTGACCAGCTACCCCTCCGAGCGCGCCAAGATCGTCACCCAGACGGACTTCTACCTGCCCTCGGGAACCACGGACATCACGTTCAAGAACCTCGACCTCACGAACGCTGCCAACAGCTCCTCCGTCGCCGCGGTCATGATCCAGGACTTCAGCGACCGCAGCAGCTGGATCGGCAACGACATCTCGGGCAACGCGCAGTCACACTGCATGGAGCTCGGGTCGGTGGGCTATGGCGTCGCTCACGACACCGTGGTCCGCGCCAACCGGTTCCACGACTGCGGCAATCCCGCGCACGGCAACCAGGACCACGCGATCTACGTCTCGCAATCCAGGGGGGCCACGATCACCGACAACGTCTTCTGGAAGTCCGCCGCCTACGCCATCCAGCTCTATCCCGACGCCGACTTCACGACCGTCACCCACAACGTCATCGACAGCTCGGGGTACGCAGGGGTCATCTTCGCCAGCGACCAGTACAACGGCACCGGCAAGACCTCGGACTACAACACCGTCGCCTACAACGTCATCACCAACGGCGGCCGGTACGGCCTGGACTACTACTGGGGCCCCGCCGGCCAGGGCACCGGCAACAGCGCCCACGACAACTGCCTCTACAACAACGCCATGGGCGATACCCAGGGCTCGATGACCGGCATCACGGTCACCAACGACACCCACGCCGACCCCCTGTACGTCGACCCCGCCGCCCACGACTACCGCCTCCAGTCCGGTAGCCCGTGCCTGGCGGTCGTCGGCTACGACACCGCCGCCCGACTCGGGTTCTGATAGCACCGGCGTCCCGCTGCCCGCACCCGCGGGCAGCGGAGACGCCGTGTGCGCCGGAGGAGGCCGCGTTAGGGTGGGCGCCATGCCGTCGCCCTGGACGAAGACGAGGCTTACGCGTCTGCGGATCCGCGCCCGGCTCCTGTTCGCCGCGGGGCCGTACTTCGTGGCTCGTCACCGCAGCGCCCTCGCCCGGCACGCCGAGGTCGGGGGCGCCGCCAGGCGCACGCTCCTAGAGGGCATCTGGCGCGAGGCCGCCGACGAGCTTGGGGCCACGCTAACCGATGTCGGGAACGGATTCCTCGAGGTGACGCGCAACGGCCGTGCGACGTTGCTGCAGCGGGACACCACTCCGCTCGACGATCCGGTGACGCTCGCGCTCGCCGCCGACAAGGCGCTCGTGCACCGGCTGCTGTCCGAGGCGAGCGTGCCGGCGCCGGAGCACCTCGAGCTCCTCCCGGACGACTGGGGCCAGGCGATCGGCTTCACGGAACGGGTAGGCGGGCTCGTCGTGGTCAAGCCAGCGCGCGGGACCGGCGCCGGCTGGGGCGTCGCGTGCCATGTCCGCACGGCACAGGACCTGGCGCGAGCCGCCGGCGACATCTCCCGGTACGCCGACCGGATCCTCGTCGAGCGCCAGCTCCCGGGCGACGTCTTCCGGATCCTCGTCCTCGACGGCGTTGTCATCGACGCCGTCCGGCGCCGGCCGCCCTCGGTCACCGGCGACGGGCGCCGCTCGATCGTCCGGCTGATCGAGGCCGAGAACGGCAGGCGCCTCGCCCGCGGCGGGCCGGACGCCCTGGCGCTGCTGCGCATCGACCTCGACTGCCTCCTGACGTTGCGCTCCGCAGGCCTCACCCCGCGGTCGGTGCCCGACGCCGGCCAGGTCGTGCAGGTGAAGACCGGGACGAGCGAGAATCGCCCCGAGGACAACTGGTCCGCGTTGGACCTCGTGGGGCCGGAGGTGCGCGCAGAGGCGGTGGCCGCGGCCGGCGCGGTCGGCCTGCGGCTCGCCGGGGTCGACGTCGCCACACAAGATCCGGGTCGCAGCCTGGCCGCGTCGGCCGGCGCCGTGCTCGAGGTCAACGGGACGCCGGGGATCCACCATCACTACCGGGTCGCCGACCCGGAGCACGCGACGCGCGTGGCGACGCAGGTGTTGCAGCGGATGCTCGAGTCAGGTATGCAAGCACCTCGACCATGACCCTGTCCGAGCGCCACATCAAGGCCTACGACGCCGACACGCCGCCCGACCCGCCGGCGCACAAGGACCGCCTCTCGTCGCACTGCTCCGTCGGGCTCACGATCGTCTCCCCCGCCGACTCGCGGCTCCTGCTCTGGCCCGACGCGAGCCGCGCCCGCAACAACTTCAACGTCAGCGCCGCGCTGCGCGCGAGCCTCCCGCCGGAGGAACTGCCCGAAGTGGCGCTGCGCGACATCCGCCCCGTGGAGATCGACGACCAGCCCGGAGACGTGCTGCTGTTCCCGGGCTCGTCGGTCTGGCACGCGCGCCGCAACGGGGCCCGGGCGGTCAACCTCTACCTGAAGTTCAACGACTTCGACTCCGACCCGCTCGGAGAGGACCCGCGGACGCCCGGGCGCCGCGCCGACACGATCGCGGCGCTGAACGACGGCCCGGTCACCGCCCGCATCCCCGTCCTGTCGCGGCGACTGGACACCGTGACGCGCGTCTACACGCGCGACCGCGAGGCGAGGTCGTCCGGGCCTCCGTCTGGGACCAGCCGCCGGTCGCGCTCACGGACGGCGAACTGCTGCTGCTGCTGCGCAAGGCCGACGGCGTGCGCCCCCTCGGCGTCCTCGCCGGCGAGCTGGCGGCCGAGGGGCTCGACGACGGCGCCGTCGAGGCCAGCGCCCGCCGGCTGGCCGAGCGCGGGCTCGACCTCCACGCTCCGCCGTCGCCGTAGATGGCCCACGACGTCACGCTGATCCCGGGCGACGGGATCGGCCCGGAGGTGTGCGCCGCCGCCTGCCGGGCGATCGAGGCGACCGGCGTCGAGATCACGTGGGACGTGCAGCAGGCCGGGGCGGCGGCGCTCGAGCGCAGCGGCTGGGCGCTGCCCGAGGCGACGCTTGCATCGATCCGCGAACGCGGTGTCGCCTTGAAGGGACCGGTCTCCACCCCGTCGGGATCGGGCGTCCGTTCGGTGAACATCGCACTGCGCAACGCCCTCGACCTCTATGCCGGCGTGCGTCCGTGCCGGTCGTTCGAGGGCGCGCCCGGGCCGTTCGAGGACGTCGACGTGGTCTTGGTGCGCATGACCGGCGAGGACCTCTACGCGGGCATCGAGTTCGCCGCGGGCGAGGCGGCGACCCGGCGGCTGCTCGGCCTGATCGCCGAGGCCGGCCACCCCGAGCCGCCCGCCGACACGGGCATCTCGATCAAGCCGATCTCCCGCACCGCGGCGGCGCGACTGGCGCGGCGCGCGCTGAGCTACGCGCGCACGACGGGCCGCCGCCGCGCGACCGTGATCCACAAGGCGACGGTCATGCGCTCGACCGACGGCGTGTTCCTCGCCGCGGCGCGCCAGGTCGCCGAGCGCGAGTTCCCCGACCTGGCGCTCGACGACTGCCTTGTCGACACCGCGTGTCACCGGCTCGTGCGGCGACCGGGCGACTTCGACGTGCTCGTCGCGCCGGTGCTCTACGGCGACCTGCTGTCGGACCTGTGCGCCGGGCTGGTCGGCGGGCTCGGCCTCGCGCCGGGCGCCAACCTGGGCGACGAGCACGCCGTGTTCGAGGCCGTCCACGGCTCGGCGCCGCGCCACGCCGGCCGCGACGTCGCCAACCCGATGGCGGTCATCCTCTCGGGCGCCATGCTGCTGCGGCACCTCGGGGAAGCGGATGCCGCCGACCGCCTCGAGGCCGGCGTCGCCGCCGTCGTGCGCGATGGCGAGCAGGTGACCTACGACCTGCGCGCGGCCGGGGATCCGCGACCGCCCTGCGGGACCGCCGCTGCCGGCTCCGCCGTGGCGGCCGCCGTCGCGGCGTCGTCGTAGCCGCCGGTCCGCCGCAGGCCCCGGAAGGGGACCCGCGCAAAGCGCGCGACGCTGCGCAGCGAGGGCATCGGATCGCTCCACGCGAAGAGCGGGAAATGCTGGCGGTGCAGCAGGCTCCGCATCCAGGCGCGCGACGTCAGCTTCCCCGCGCGCCGGTACTCCGCGAAGGCGCGCGCGTCCTCGACCGGATGCCACATCCGCACCCCCGCGCGATAGGCCCCCACCGGCGGATCGGGCCGTCCGGCGACGCGGTTGTAGGCCAGCAGCGCGAGGTCGATGCCGGCGTGACGGACGATCTCGTGCCCGGCGGTGAAGCGATGGTTGCACTCGATCAGCTTCAGGCGCCCGTCGCGGGCGTCGCGCTTGAACTCGACATTGGCGACGCCCCGCACGCCGATCGCCTCGAAGAACCGCAGGCCCAGCTCCCGGACCTCCTCGTTGCGGTGGACGACGTGATAGGTCGCCAGGCCGAAGCCGTTCGGGTACTGGCGCAGCTTGCGCTTCGTGAGGTGCAGCAGCGGGCGTCCGGCGGCGTCCATGTACGTGTAGTAGGAGTGGTGGTCGTCGTCGGCGCCCGGGATGATCTCGGTGACGAGCGCCTCGACGCCGAGCTCGCGCATCGTCGCCAGGTGTCTGGCGAGCTGCACGGGGTCCTCGGCGACGAGCAGCTTGCGCCGCAGGCCGAAATGGCGCTGGAGGTGGTGGGCGTGACGCGGCTTGACGGCACAGGGGAAGCCGACCTCGGCGCCGGCTTGGACGCCGGCCCCATGGGGACCGACGAGCACGGTGCGCGGCGCCGGCACCCCGACCTCCCGGGCGAGGGCGTAGGTGCGGTGCTTGTCGAGCATCGCGAGCACGACCTCGTCATTGGCCTCGATCGCCCGGTGTCCGAGGCTCTCCAGGGTCGCCCGGTGGCGGGCCATCAGCTCGAGAGCGTCGTCGTTGCACGGCATCACGATGCCGCGCGGCAGCTCGCCGGAGCCCAGCCATGCCAGCCAGCGCTCCTGCACACCCTCGCCCGAGCCGACGTCGACGAATCGCCGGCAGTGACGCGAGTGGCGGACTGGATCCTGCGTCGCGCCGAGCACGTAGACGGGCACACCCGCGCGCCCGAGGCTCCGCGCGACCGGCACCGCGATCGTCCCGCCACCGAGGAGCAGCGCGGCGGACGGCTCGTGCCCGCTTCCGGGCGCGTTCGACCTGCTCACCATCACGGCATCCTTCCGTGCTTGACCGACCCCGGGGGCCGACTCTAACCCGTGCGCACGCCGCGGCGCAAACCCTCTCCTGGCGCTGGCCAGGTCGCGTGCCTGGGCAGCCGCTGGACAGCGCGCGGCCGAGGGTCACACTGGGGCGTAGCGATCCACCCACGCCGAGGAGCAGCAGTGTCCTTCCCCCGTCGTCTCCGCCGGCAGCTCGCGACAGCGGCCCTTGCGCTCGTGCTGGTCGTGGCGGTCGCGGCGACGGGGCGCGACGGCGCCGGCGCTCCCGACCCCACGTTCTCGCCGCGGGCGGCCCGCCCGTCGGCGGCCTGTGACCGGTATGCGTCGCCGAGGGGGTCGAACGCAAACCGGGGCCGCTTCTCGGCGCCGTTCGCTGGCGCCCAGAAGCTCTTGGACTCCCTGAGAGCCGGGCAGACCGGATGCCTGCGCGCGGGGACCTACACCGTGGGGGAGCTGCGCGTCCACCGCAGCGGCAGGCCGGGCGCGCCGATCACGCTGACCAGCGCTCCCGGCGAGCGCGCGAGGATCGTGACCCGGACCGACTTCTACCTGCCGTCGGGGATCTCCCACATCACGTTCCAGAACCTCGACCTCACAAACGCCCCGGCCAGCCGATCGCTCGCGGGCGTGATGATCCAGGACTTCAGCTCGAGCAGCACCTGGATCGGCAACGACATTTCCGGGAGCGCGCGTTCGACGTGCATGCAGGTCGGCTCGGTCGCCTACGGCACCGCGCGTCACACGGTGATCCGCGCCAACAGGATCCACGACTGCGGCAACCCCGCGGACCGCAATCAGGATCACGCGATCTACGTCGCGCAGTCCAGGGGGGCAACGATCACCGACAACGTCATCTGGAACGCCGCCGCGTACGCGGTCCACCTCTACCCCCGCGCGGACGCCACGACCGTCACCCACAACGTCATCGACGCCTCGGGCTACGGCGGAGTCATGTTCGCGGGCGACCGGCAGGCCTCCGACAACAACACGGTCGCGTACAACGTCATCACGGGCGGCGCGCGCTATGGCTTGGACTTCTATTGGGGCGGGCGCGAGGGCACGGGCAACGCCGCCAGCCACAACTGCTTCCACGACAACGCCGCCGGCGACACCGACGGCGAGATGGCCGGCGTCGCGGTCAGCGCCAACACGGACGCCGACCCGCGGTACGCCGACCCCGCCGCGCACGACTACCGGCTACCCCCCGGCAGCCCGTGCCTCTCCGTCGTCGGCTACGACGCCGCCGCGCGGCTCGGGTTCTGACGGCGCCGGCTGCCGGCGTAGAGGTGCTCGTAGAGGTCCTGCACGCGGGCGAGCATCGTCTCGAGGTCGAACTCCCGGCGCCGGCGGCGGCGGTTCTCGCGACCCATCCGGGCCGCGAGCTCGGGGTCGGCGAGCAGCTCGAGCAGCGCCGAGGCCAGCGCCTCGGGGTCGCGGGGCTCGACGAGGATCCCGTTGACGCCGTCGGCGATGAGGCCGGGCGTGCCGCCGACCCTCGTGGCGACGACGGGCTTGCCGGCGTCCATGTACTCGAGCACCGACAGCGAGGACCCCTCCCACGTCGAGCTCGAGACGGCGACGTCGAGCGCGGCCAGGATGTCGGGGATGTCGCTGCGCGAGCCGAGCAGCCGCACCGTGCCGTCGAGCCCGAGCTCGCCGGCGAGGCCGGTCAGGCGCGCGACCTCCTCCGGGGGCCCGTAGCCGACGATCAGCACGCGCAGCGCCGGCCACGACCGCGCGACGCGCGCGGAGGCCCGGATGAGGTCGTCGATGCGCTTCTCGGGCCGCAGCCCGGCGACCGTGCCCACGACGGGCGTCGCTGGGCCGATGCCGAGCTCGGCGCGGACGTCGTGACCGGCCGGCGCCAGCGCCCCGATGGCGTTGGGGATGTGGACGACCTGCTCGGCGGCCATCCGTTCCGTCTCGACCATGCGCCGCTGGTCGGTCTCCGAGACCGCGATGACCGCGTCGGTCAAGCGCCCGACGAGCTCGCGGCTCAGGAGCCGCCGCAGCGGCGCGGCGTCCGGTGGGAAGGAGTGCTCGTGGGCGATCACGACCGGGACGCGCGCGAGGCGACCGAGGATCGCCGCCCAGACGTTGGACCCGAACTTGTGGGCGTGCAGGACGTCCGTCCGCCCGTCCCGCAGCAGCGCCACGAGCGGCCGCCATTCCCAGAGCTTCCAGCGCGCGGTGCGCCGCAGGCCGACGAAGCCGATGCCCGCGGCCCCCAACTCGTGCAACGCGGTCGCGACCCTCGGCTTGGTCAGCTGGTCGTCGGACCAGCGGGTCACGCACAGCACGCGTTCGTAGCGCTGTGGATCCAGGCCCTGCACGATGTCCAGCGCCACGCGCTCGGCGCCGCCGCGGTGGCCGCCGAGGTGGTCGACGAGCGTCACGACGCGCAGCCTTCCGGGCGGGGGCGGGGCGGCGACGCGACGATCGCCCGAGCCCGGGTACAGGCCGCCGTCATCAGCGAGGTGGGTGATGCTCATGCGCCCGCGCCCCCCATCGGCCGAGCCTAGCCGGATCGCGCGATGCGCGGGCCACCCGGGGTCCGAGGGCGCGCCGGCTGGCCGCGACGACTATGGTCGGGCCCTGCCCGCTGCGACATCGACATCGACTGGCCGCGCCGGTGCGGGGCCGCGCCCGCTGCGCGTCGCCGTGCAGCTTGCGCCCGGCCGCTTCGAGCGTTGGGCCGAGGCGGTCGTCGCCGCGATTGCCGAGGCGCCCTTCGCCGAACTTGCGGGCGTCGTCGAGGCGCCCGTGGGCAGCCCCGGAGCGCCGGACCGGCGGTCGCGACTGCGACGCGCCCTCTTCCGCGCCTACGCCCGGGCGGACCGGCGCGTGTTCGCCGACGACGACGATCCGCTCGCGCCCGCCGCGCGCCCGCCGGCCGCGGACCCCGGCG
>JAOPZW010000399.1 GCA_025963905.1 Solirubrobacterales bacterium
CGCCGGGGGTTCCACGAGTCGCGCGACGGAGCTTTCCGCGACTCCACCGCTTTCCACACAGCAGGCCGATCATGGCTGAATCCACGTCGGCGGTCCTCCGGGCCGCACCCGTACCCGCTTCGAGCGCCATCGAGCGCGCGGAGCGGTTCACGCGCGAGCGCTTCGTGCACGAGGGTGAAGACGCCGCCGTCGCGCTGGCGCCCGACACGGCGCGCCGCCGCGCGCTCGATGCCGCGCTGGCGGAGCTCGACGCCGGCGCGAAGGTGCCCTCGACGCGCTGGCGCCGGCGCTATTCGCTGCTCCTGGGCCTGGAGCGCCTCCTCAGCGAGGAGGAGCCCCGGCTCGCCGACGGCACCACGCTGAACCCGCACCAGGTCGATGCCCTCTCGGGCACGCTCACCGCGCTGCTCGCGGCCGCCCAGAATGGCCGGATCGAGCCGGGCGACGACGCCGACGGCCCGGCGCCCGTGCTCGCCGTCGACGACGAGCCGGCGCCCGCGCTCGACGACGAGGCCCACGAGGAGCCCGAGGACGACGAGCACGACGAGGACGACGACGAAGAGGACGAGGAGGACGACGAGGAGATCGAGCCGCTCGACGACGAGCTCCTCGACGAGGAGGAGCCGGACGACGAGGACCCCGAGGACGAGGAGCCCGAGGACGCGGCGGAGGAGGCCTACGACGACGACACCCCCCAGGACGTCGACGAGGACGTCGCGGAGGGCGCCGCGGAGGATCCCAACGCCCACAAGCGCTTCTGGTTCGAGCACGCGACCGGTGCGGGCAAGACGGTCGCCGCGATGGGCTTCGTCGAGGCCTCGCGCACCGGCGGCGTGCTGATCCTCACCCACCGGCGCAACCTCGTCGACCAGTTCCTCGGCGAGCTGCGGACCCGCGGCTACGCCAAGCGCGAGTCGCCGGCACTGCTCGACGGCGAGGGCACCACGGGCTCCGTCGGCCCGGTCACCGTCGAGACCTACCAGTGGTTCGTTCGCAACGCCGGTCGCATCTCCGACGCCTACACGATCGTCATCTGCGACGAGGCCCACACCGCGCTGGGCGAGAAGACCTCCGCCGCCATCCGCGAGTGGACCGGCCCGATCTTCATCGGCATGACGGCCACCGGCGCCCTGATCGCGCGCCACGTCACCGACCTCTTCCCGACGCAGACCTCGCGCTTCGATCTTGCGCAGGCCGCCCGCCGCGGCGTGATCGCCCCGCTGCGCGGCCTACGGATCCCGCCCGGTCCGGGCGTCCGCACGATCGCCAAGGTGCCGCTGCGCCGCGGCGACGTCGACGTCGAGTTCGATCAGGAGCTCCTGGCCGAGCTGCTGGACCAGCTGCCGTTCAACATGGCGATCGCCGACCTCTACAAGACGCGCTTCAACGGCGTTCCGGGGGTCGTCTACGCCGCCGGCGTGCGCCACGCCTACAACGTCGCCGAGGCCTTCCGCAACGAGAACATCAAGGCCGAGGCCGTGTCGGGCGAGACGCCCAAGCGCGAGCTGGCCGAGATCCTGGCGCGCTACGAGCGCGGCGACATCGACGTACTTGTCAACGCGCAGCTGCTGGCGGAGGGCTGGAACTCGCCGCGCGCGACGGTCTGCATGCACCTCGCGCCGACCGCCTCGCGGCGCATCTACCAGCAGCGCGTCGGCCGCGTGACCCGGCGGCACCCGGGCAAGGAGGCCGGCGTCGTCGTCGACTTCGTCCACCCGGCGACGAAGCACGACGACCCCGTCGTCACGCTGCACTCGCTGCTCGATCGCGACGTCTACCGCGGCGGCGCGATCGTCGTCGGTCCCGTGCGTCGCGGTCGCGGGCGCCGCGTGCGCGTCGAGCGCCGGGTCATCCCGGTCACGGCGGAGGAAGAGCGCCGGCACGAGGTCTTCGAGCGCGAGCTGTGGCGGATCGCCGTCGAGCACCTCGACTACGGCGAGCAGCACATGTGGGCCGCGCTCGCCGGCGCCCGCGTCGCGCCCAGCGGCTGGCGCCGCGCCCGGGCGATGCTGCACTTCGACAAGAGCGGCGAGCTCAAGCGCCGCTTCCTGCTCACCGCGGTCGAGCGCAACCGCAACTCGCAGCTGCGCGTCCGCGCCCTGCAGGAGATCGCCGCCTCCAAGGACGCCGAGGCCTTCGATCTCTCCATCGACATCATCGGGACCTGGTCGCGCGAGGAGCGCCGCGAGGGCGCCAAGGTGATGTTCCAGGCGCTCGCGGAGAAGCGGATCGGGCGCCGCGACCAGGCCAACGCGTGGATCTGGCGCCTGGCCGAGTACACGCGCGAGGTGCACGAGGAGTACGCCGTCCAGCGCTGGCCGGAGACCAAGCGCCTGCTGGGCCTGCTCGTTAACTCCTCCGGCGGCGCCCACGCGCGCAACGCCCGGCGCCTCGTCCACGCGTCGCGCAAGCAGGACCGCCGTCTCAGCGCCGCGCTGCTGGCCGCCGCCGTCGCGCACTCGCCCGAGGCCGAGGAGGTCCTGCGCGGCGCACGGACGCGCATGGCGCGCAAGCCCAGCGCGCTCTCCCGCGAGCTCCTGCGCAACTTCCCCAAGGGCCGGCGCGGCCGCAACCGCCGGCGGCGCAAGAAGGCCGCCGAGTCCGCCCCGGCCGCCCAGCAGGCGGTCGTGGCCGGGGCGCTGACGCAGGCCTCTGAATCCGAGGCCGGCGACGGCGCTGTCCCGCCCGAGGGCGATGCGCAGCGTCCCGCCCGCCGGCGCCGCTCGCGCGGTGGGTCGCGCGCCAAGGCGGAGACCGCCGGCGGCGCTCCGCCCGCCGACGAGGCGGCGCCGCAACCCGATCAGGACGGCGAGAGCGCCGCGGCAGCCGCTGCCGCCGACGGCGACGCGCCGGCCCCGAAGCCCGCCACGCCCCGGCGCCGCACCGCGAAGGCGGCGGCCCCCGACAAGGGAGACGGCGGCGACGGGGGCGGAGACGACGACGGCGGCGGCGGGGACGGCGACGGCGCGAAGCAACCCACGCCGAAGGCGAAGACGAAGACTGCCGCGACACCGCGGCGGTCGCGCGACACCGCTCGCCGTCGCAAGCCGGTCGCCGGCGGCCCCGACGAGCAGGTCATGACCGAGGCGCTGCGCGCCCACCCGGATCACGACGGCCTGCCGCTCGACGCCGCCGGGCGCGAGCAGCTCGAGGACCGCGTCGCCGAGGCCCTCAGCGACGCGAAGTCCGAAGAGGCCGCCTAGCTCCTAGGTCGCCGGCCGCGGGTCGAGGTGGACCTCGCCGGCTTCCAGGGCGGTCCGCCCGCCGTCCGCCAGCTCGACGATCAGCCGCCCGGCGCCGTCGATGCCGCCCGCGCGGCCCCGCCCGGCGCTCCAGGAGATCTCGCGGCCCAACAGCGCGTCCCGATCGCGCCAGGCGTCCAGCAGCGCTCCGGGATCCAGGGAGAACGTGCGCTGCAGCGCGGCCAGGAGGCGTGCGAGGACCGGCTCGACGTCGGCGGGCTGCAGGCCGAGGCCCGCGGCGGTGTTGCGCAGCTCCTCGGGCAGGTCGCCGGGGCGCACCGCGACGTTGAGCCCGACGCCGAGCACGGCCCAGCCCTGCTGCGGCCGCCCCTCGGCCAGGATCCCGGCGACCTTCCGCCCGCCCAGCAGCACGTCGTTCGGCCACTTGATCGCCGCCTGCGGCCCGGCGACGTCCGCGACCGCCACCGCCGCGGCCAGGGGCAAGAGCGACGGCGGGTCGTGCAGGACGAGCGACATCAGCAGCGCCCGGCCCGGCGGCGCCGACCACGTGCGCCCCTGACGCCCGCGGCCGGCGGACTGCGACCCGGCGGTCACGAGGGTGCCGTGCGGCGCGCCCGCGGCCGCCAGCTCCCGGGCGCAGTCGTTCGTCGACGTCGTCGCGCGCAGGTGCAGGCGGGGGGTGCCGAGCTCGGTCACGCCGGGCGGATGCGGACCTCGGCGTCGCGCTCGAGGCCGAGGTGCGACGCCGCCGAGCCGCGGTTGACCGCCAGCGCAAGTGTCCGGTAGGCGTCCTCGTACAGCAGCAGCTCGCCGGCGGGCACATCGGTGAAGGTCGTCGCGTAGCGCACCGGCTCGCCGTTGACCAGCAGCTCGCGCCCGAGCCGCAGCCCGGAGGCCGTCAGCTCGGTGTGCTCGAGGTCGAGCATGACGTTGCCGAAGCGGTCGAAGCCGATCGCGTGGGCGACGAGCTCGTCGCCGTCGGCGTGGGCGAGCGGCATGTCCAGATGCACGAGCTCGGCGGGATCGATTGGATCGCCGGCCCCGGCCAGCGGCGCCCCGGCGGCGAGCTGCGCGGCGACGGGGGCGAACAGGTCGCGCCCGTGGAAGGTCGCCGAGACCGGCTCCAGGCGGTGGGGCGAGCGGCCGATGTCGACCGCCTCGACCGCGCCGCCGAGGCGCTGGGCGGCGAGCGACAACAGGCCGTTGTCGGGTCCCACCAGCAGGTGGTCCTCCTCGCCGGTGCGCAGCGCGACGGCGCGCCGCGCTCCGCCGACCTCCGGGTCCACCACGGCCAGATGCACGCCGGGCGGGCAGTAGGGCAGGGCGCGCCGCAGGACCATGGCCCCGCTGCGGACGTCGTGGCGCGGGATGCCGTGCGTCAGGTCGATGACCCGCGCATCGGGCGTGATGCGCGCCATGACCCCGTGGCACACGCCGACGAAGTCGTCGTCGTGGCCGTAGTCCGAGAGGAAGGTGATCACCCGCGCCATCCGCGGCGAGTCTAGTCCCCCGCCGCCGCCGCTTCTGGGGCGGCGCGGCTGGTCCACCAACCACGAAGGGGCGGCTTCCGAGCCGCCCCTCCGGGCCCTGACCAGGCGTGTGGTGGAGCTAGGCCTTGGCCTTGGCCGAGACGCACTTGCCGAAGGCGTTGGCCTTGTTGGCGTTCGTGCCGTACTTCGCCTTGAACGCGGCGGG
>JAOPZW010000451.1 GCA_025963905.1 Solirubrobacterales bacterium
TCAGTCCACGATGTCGACGAGCACGCGGCGGTTCTCCTTGACCGCCGCCGCCTTGACCACGGTGCGCAGCGCATTGGCGGTCCGCCCGCCACGGCCGATGATCTTGCCGTAGTCGTCGTCGGCCACCGCGAGCTCGAGCACGATGGTGCCGTCGTCCTCCTCGAACTGCTCGACGGTCACGCGGTCGGGTTCGTCGACGAGCGCCCGGACGAGGTACTCGAGCAGGTCCTTCACGGGTCGCGCGCTACCGCGCGTTCGGGTCGATGCCCTGCGTCTTGAGCAGCTTGCGCACCGTCTCGCTGGGCTGAGCGCCCTTGGCGAGCCAGACGCGGACGCGATCCTCGTCGAGCTTGATCGTGGACGGCTCGGTCTGGGGGTTGTACTGCCCGATCGTCTCGATGATGCGGCCGTCGCGCGGCGAGCGCTGGTCCGCCACGACGACGCGCCAGATCGGGTCCTTCCTGCCGCCCACCCGGGTGAGCCTGAGTCGTACTGCCACGAAGTTCCTCTCGAAGATTCTGCGGAAAAGCCGACGGCAGAGGGTAGCGGGCCGGGCCGCGCGGCGGGCGCTCGGCCGCCGGCACCCGCGGAGCGCCGGTCAGCGGCCCTGGCGCATGAGCGCTCCGAGGTCGGGCATCTTGCCCTTGCCCAGCTGGCGCATGACCTTGCGCATCGTGTCGAACTGCTTCACGAGCTGGTTGACGTGCTGGACGCTCGTGCCCGACCCCTTGGCGATGCGCAGCCGGCGCGAGCCCTTGATGAGCTCGGGGTGCCGGCGCTCCTCGGGGGTCATCGACAGGATGATCGCCTGGACGCGGTCGAGCTCGCGCTCGTCGACCTTCATGTTCTTGAGCTGCTGGCCCGCGAGGCCCGGCATCATCCCCAGGAGGTTCGTGAGCGGGCCCATCTTGCGGATCTGGCGCAGCTGGTTGAGGAAGTCCTCGAGGGTGAACTCGTTGCGGCGCAGCTTGCGCTCCAGCGCCTTGGCCTCGTCCTCGTCGTACTGCTTCTCGGCCTTCTCGATGAGGCTGAGGACGTCGCCCATGCCCAGGATCCGCTGGGCCATTCGGTCGGGGTGGAAGCGCTCGAACTGGTCGAGCTTCTCCCCCACCGAGGCGAACAGGATGGGCTTGCCCGTGACCGCCTTGACGCTCAGCGCGGCGCCGCCGCGGGCGTCGCCGTCGAGCTTGCTCATGATCACGCCGTCGAAGTCCACCGCCTGGGAGAACTGCTCGGCGACGTTCACCGCGTCCTGCCCGGTCATCGCGTCGACCACGAGGAGCACGTTCGTCGGCTTCACCGCGCGGCGGATGTCGACGAGCTCGGCCATGAGCTTCTCGTCGACGTGCAAGCGCCCCGAGGTGTCGACGATGAGGACGTCCTTGCCGGCCATCTTCGCCTGGTCCAGCGCCCAGCGGGCGATGTCCACCGGGTCGCGGTCGGTGCCCTGCTCGTAGACGTCGGCGCCGACCTGGGCGCCGACCGTGCGCAGCTGGTCGACCGCGGCGGGGCGGTACACGTCGCACGCCGCCAGGGCGACCGAGGAGCCGTGCTCCGCCTTCAGCCAGCGGGCGAGCTTGGCGGTGGCGGTCGTCTTGCCCGAGCCCTGCAGGCCCGCCATGAGCACGACCGTCGGCGGGCGCGGCGAGAACGTCAGCCCCATCGACGCCCCGCCCATGAGCGCCGCGAGCTCCTCGTTGACGATCTTGACGACCTGCTGGCCCGGGTTGAGGGCGCCGACCACGTCGGCGCCCAGGCAGCGCTCCTTGACCGTCGCGGTGAACGACTTGACGACCTTGAAGTTGACGTCGGCCTCGAGCAGCGCGAGGCGGATCTCGCGCATCGCCTTGGCGATGTCGTCCTCGGTCAGCGTCCCGTGGGCCCGGACGTCGGCCAGGGTCGCCTGCAGCTTCTCCGAGAGGGAGTCGAACACGGGTGACAGTGTGGCAGCCCCCGGGAGGGCCTCGACGAAGGGTGCTCGGCGACCCCGGCCGATCAGGAGCCGGGCGGGACCTGGGCCGGCGGCGGCGAGGCCGGCGGCGGCGGGGGCGGCGCCGGACGGCCCGAGATCGAGGCCCCGAGGTTGCCCAGCGCCTGGGTGAACTCCGACGGGATCACGAAGATCTTGTTCGCCTCGCCCTTGGCGAGCTGCGGGAGCATCTGCAGGTACTGGTAGCTGAGGAGCTTCTGGTCGGGCTCGCCCTCGTGGATCGCGCGGAAGACCGTCTCGATCGCCTTGGACTCACCCTCGGCGCGCAGGATGGCCGACTGGCGGTCGCCCTCGGCGCGCAGGACCGTCGACTGCTTCTCGCCCTCGGCGGTGAGGATCTGGGACTGCTTGACGCCCTCGGCGGTGAGGATCGCGGCGCGGCGGTCGCGCTCGGCGCGCATCTGCTTCTCCATCGCCTCCTGGATCCCGCCCGGCGGGTCGATCGACTTGAGCTCGACGCCGTTGATGCGGATGCCCCACTTGCCCGTGCGCTCGTCGAGCACGATGCGGAGCTTGTCGTTGACCTCGTCCCGGCTGGTCAGCGCCTGCTCCAGGGTGAGCGAGCCGATGATGTTGCGCAGCGTCGTCACCGTCAGCTGCTCGATGGCCTGCAGCGGGTTGGCCACCTCGTAGCTGACGGACTTGGGGTCGGTGATCGTGAAGTACAGGACGGTATCGATCTGCACCGAGACGTTGTCCTGGGTGATGACCGGCTGGGGCGGGAACGTGATGACCGTCTCGCGAAGGTCGATCAGCGGGCGCACCCGGTCGACGAAGGGCACGACGATCGTCAGGCCCGGCGTGAGCGTGCGGTTGTAGCGGCCCAGGCGCTCGACGACGCCGGCCTTCGCCTGCGGGATGATCCGCACCGTCTTCGCCGCCAGGAACAGCGCGAAGAGCACCAGCACCGC
>JAOPZW010000475.1 GCA_025963905.1 Solirubrobacterales bacterium
TTCGTCGTGCCCGCCAACGCGAGCGCGATCACGTCGGCGGAGTGCGATGCCCAGGTCAACGACACCCCGGGCAAGCTCATTCCCTGCATCCAGCAGGACGACCTCTGGCACCACATGCAGCAGTTCCAGGCGATCGCCGACGCCAATCTCGGCCCGGACGGCCATCCGTCGCGCAACTCGGGGGAGCCCGGTTACAAGGCGTCGGTGGACTATGTCGCGGAGCTGATGCGGGAGGCCGGATACGACGTCACGATCCAGCCGTACAAGTTCACCTACTCGGCCTACGTCGGAACGCCGACGTGGAGCGAGGTCTCCCCGACTGCGCGGAGCTTCGTCGTGGGCACCGACTGGAACCCCGGGCAGAGCAACGGTACGGCCACCAACGCCGAGATCCAGCCGGCCGGCGGCATCGTGCTTCCGCCGAGCCCGAGCCCGAGCTCGGCGAGCGGGTGCAGCCCGGCAGACTTCAACGGCTTCACCGCGGGCCGGATCGCGCTGATCCAGCGCGGGTCGTGCAACTTCGGGGTGAAGGTCCAGAACGCCGAGGCGGCAGGCGCATCGGGCGTGGTCATCTTCAACGAGGGCAACCCGGGCCGCACCGCCGTGCTGAACGGCAGCCTGGTCGACGCCAACAACAACCCGTTCGTCCCGGCGATCCCGGTGGCGTTCACGTCGTTCGACATCGGGCAGAGCCTCTACAACGAGTACCAGGCCGGGTCGACGCCGACCATGAGCCTCAGCATCGGCGTGATCGTCGACCCGAACCGCGAGGACTACAACGTCATCGCGGAGTCCAAGGGCGGGGACAAGAACCACGTCGTGGTGGTCGACGCGCACCTCGATGCGATCTACGGCGCCGGCATGCTCGACAACGCGTCGGGCTCGGCGACGATCCTGGACATCGCCCAGAAGATGAAGAACGTGAATCCGCGCAACAAGCTGCGGTTCATCTGGTTCGGCGGTGAGGAGAAGGGGCTCCTGGGGTCGTCGTACTACGTCAACAACCTGAGTAAGACGGACCTGAGCCACATCGGCTACGACCTCGATGCCGATGTGACGGCGACGCCGAACTACCTGATCGGCGTCCTCGACCCCGCGGGCCCGGACCTCTTCGGCCGGACCGTGACCTCGACGTTCCCAAACCGGGTGTACAAGCCGTCGACGATCGCGCGGGATCAGGGGGTCGACTACCTCGACTCGATCGGCAAGAACCACGAATTCCTGTCACCGGTCGGAACCGACGCGTTCAGCTTCAACGCCGTCGGCGTCCCGGCCAGCGGCGTGCTGACGGGTCAGGACTGCTGCAAGGCGCCGGAGGAGGTCAACCTGTTCGGCGGCTTCACCGGCAATTTCGAGGGCAACGTCCCGAGCGTCGACGGAGGCTGCGTGGACAACCCATTCCGGTGGTGCGACAACCTCAGCAACAACGATCCTGGGGTGCTCACGTTCATGTCGAGGACGTTCGCCAACATGGTGGTCGGCATGGCGTTCGACACCAAGGTGATGTCCGCGAGCAACAGCGTGACCTACAAGCCGAAGCTTCCGATCGGCGCGGAGGTCGGGCGACATTTCACAGCCAAGTAGGCGCGGCCCGGCACCGGGCACAATGTGCCCGGTGCCACGCGCCCCCCAGCGGCGGGCGGCAACCTCAAGCGCGAGCCGGACAACCGACAGGATCGCGAGCGAAGCCCTAGCGACGTAGTGCGTCCGATGGTCGGTCGGGCAGCTGCACTGCCCGATGATCGGACAGCCCCCGGCCGGCGAACGCCACGGGCGCAGCGAGGGACGCGAACCCGCAGCCGCCCGTCCTGCCCGCGTCGGGGCTCATTGGGAACGCCGAGGCGTGGCGTCTCGAGAAGCTTTCCGACGAAACCATCAACTTCATCGACGAGATCGAGCGTGTCACCGGCGCTCGCGTCTCGCTCATCCCAACCGGATTCGTGCCCCACTGGGACATGATCGATCGCCGCCAGTGGTAAAGGTGCCCTCCCCGCTCACGCCGGACTACATTCGCATCAATTTCAGCAGCACGGGCGGCTGTCTACCAGCGCGCTTGTGGACCTCTTCTGTGCCGAGCGCTAGGTCTTCTCGTACTGCGCAAGCGCGGCGGTGTTCGCAGGAGGCCGAGCGCTTGGGCGGGTCGGTGACCCGCACGGGCCCGCCGGACTTCTCCTTTCGCGTGGAACGGAGCAGGCGCGATGAGTTCCCGCATTCGAACCGGGAGATGCTCGCGGTCGGCGCCGCCAGCTGCTGCCCTCCTGCCGGGTCGACCGCTTGGCCGGCGGGCAGTTCTACATCCGGCGCGACTACGTGCGCACCCGCCCTACCCCGCAGCCACACCTCGGACCTCGACGGCAACGACTACCTCGTCGAGGCGTAATACCGGCGACCCCGGCGGCCCGGCCTCGAGCCCGACGATCGTCCAATTTCGCTCCAGATTTCGGCGCAGCGGGGTTTTGCGTCTATGGTGCTCGCGTCGCAGAGCGCAGCTGATCAGTCAGCGGGGAGGCACCTGAGCATGCACGCAGACGACGACGAGACCACCGAGCGCGGCTCCGCCGAGCCGCTCTGGGCGGACGGCCCCGCCGGCGCTTCGGCCGCGCCTGCACAGGGCGAGGACCCCCCGTCGACGAAGGACGAGCACGCCCTGCCGACCAAAGTCTGCCCTAAGTGCTCGGTGGCGGAGCGCACCCGCGGCGCGTTCTGCGCGCACTGCGGCGCCTCCTACGACCGCGCCGCGGCGCGTCGCAGGCGGCCCCGCCCCTCGCGCCGCGTCACGCTGACCCTGCTCGCCGTCGTGATCCTCCTGGCCGGGGGTGGCGTGGCGGCAGCGATGATCGTGCAGCACAACAACGACCAGAAGGCGCAGCGCGCGCACGAGGCCGTGCTGCGCCGCCGCGCCCAGGAGCGTCACCTCGAGGCGCTGGCCAAGGCGGCTGCCGATCGCGCCGCCGCGGCGGCCCGCCGCGGCAAGGAGGAGCAGGACGCCGCGACGCGCGGCGTCCGGCGCTCGCTGGTCAACGACCTGCGCAAGGCGATCACCAAGGACGCACGCCAGCGCGTCGACGAGGGGCTCCTCGACGGCCCTATCTACGGCACCCAGTGCGACCCGATCGGCGGCGGCAACGCCTCCAACCTCGACGCACGCACCGGCCGGTACTCATGCCTCGCCTACAACAAGAAGAACAACGACGGGACGATCTCCGGCTACGGCTTCATGGCCACCGTGAACTTCGAAAAGTTCACCTACCAATGGCACCTGGGCAACTCGTGACCTCGGAGGACCCAGAGCCGCGCGCCTCGCACCCGCGCCCGGGCCGCGCCGCCATCGCGGCGCTGACGGTTGCGTTCATCTCGGTCGCCGGCCTCCTGGGCTACGCGCTCGGCCTGCGTGACGCACCGACCGAGAGCGACGCGCGCGTTGCGCGCGACAGTGCGCACGCGATCGCCGAGCCGACCGCCTACCGCACCGCGCTCGCCCGGGCGCGCACCCAGGCTGAGCCCACCGGCCGCGACGCGG
>JAOPZW010000489.1 GCA_025963905.1 Solirubrobacterales bacterium
GTGGAGGCTCCGCGGACCTCGGCTGGTCAGGGCCGTGGCTGCACCGACGACAGCAACCCGACGCTGAGCGCGCCGCGCGAGCACACTGATGTTGGCGGCGAGACCGGGGCCGTGAGCGTCCCGCGCGCCGGACTGGGCAGATTGACGCGGACGGCATAGGCGAGCGGCTCGCACCGCTGCCCGGTGCCCTCGCCGGGTCCTGGGACGTCAGGTGAGAAGCGGACCGTGGCGTAGGCGCGCCCGCCCGAGGCGAGCGTAACGAGGACGGCGGTGCCAGTTCCCGGAGATGCCGGACGCTGGTTCGTCGGCAGGGCACCGCCGCGGCGGTCCAGCAGCCGCAGCCCCGGCATGCCGGAGATCGTGCACCGCGCGGGCGAGCGGTTACGCAGCGTCAGGACGTAGGTGATCTGCCCCGCCCCGGCGCTTCCGCGCAGCACGCTCATCCGCGCGCCGAGGTGCGCGGCGCGACAGCCCGGCGCCGTACCCGCGTTGGCGGCACCGACACTGGTCGCGGCTGTCGCGAGAACGAGGCCAGCGAGAACCAGCTTGCGCATGTCGCCATGTTCGCAGCACCCGCAGGATGCCCGCTCGGCTCCGGCCGGACGACAGGAGGGATGCCCAGCGCGCCTCGCCTACCGCTCTACGCGAATAAGGGCACCGGGGCGCTTCTCGGAGGCGCCGGCGGGCGGGCGAGTGCTCCTCGTCCAATGCGAAAGCCCGGGTGTAGGCTCGGCCGAAGGCCATCTAAGTGGCACCAGCCACGTGAAAGGCAGGCGGGCATGTACGCAGTCGTGCGAACCTATTCGGGGCAGGGAGCGCCGGAACTCTTCGATCTTCTCGGGCAGCGGGAGGAGGACGTGAAAGCCCTCATCAGCGGGGTCCCAGGCTTCGTCAGCTACGCGGCCGTTCGCACTGGTGACGGCGGCATGACCGTGACGCTCTGTGAAGACCAGGCGGGGACGGAGGAGTCCTCCCGGCGCGCAGCGGAGTGGGTCAGGGAGAACCTCAGCGCGACAGCCAACCCGCCGACGATGACCGAGGGGAACACGGTCCTCCAGTTCAGCTCCTAGGAGACACCGTCGCGGCGCACGCCCTCCTCCCGCGCGCCGGAGGAGTGCGCCGGGTCGGCAACGGCGGCTGGGCGCTCCTGCTTCTCGTCTCTACGAAAGTGGGCAGGTGGTCAAGTGGAGTTGGGGTTGCGGGGTTAGGGCCCGCGGGCGGTGTGGTGGTGGCGAGCGCGCCCTACGATGAAGACGGTGAGCCCTGTGCCCGACCCGTACCGGACTCTCGGGGTCGATCCGTCCGTATCTGACGCTGATCTGCACGCTGCGTACCGGCGGGTCGTCAAGGCCGCCCACCCCGATCGCAACGGCGGCACCGCGGAGGCGACGCGCCGCTTCGTGGCGATCCAGGCCGCCTACGAGCAGGTCACCGCCCAGCGCAAGCAGAAGCGGCCCGCCTCCGGGCCGCGGCCGCCGGCCGGCGATCCCGCCGTGGAAGCGCGCCTAGCCGACCTCGAACTCCAGGTCCGTGAAGCGCAGGCGGCGCGCGAGCGCGCGGCGCAGGCTGCGCGTGACGCGCTGCGCGAAGTGCAAGGCGAGGAGGAGATCCATCTGCCCGCAGGCGACGAGGACAGCTTCTCCAAGCTGCTGGCCGACGCCGCCGCCGAGCTGCGCAGCCGCATCGAGGGGGCGCGCGAGCATCCAACGGTCAGGCGGGCCACGGAGATGATCGCCGGGCTGGACTGGCTGGCGTCCACCCTGGACGGCACGCGCTCCGGCAAACGCCACGACGAGCCCCACCGCGACGAGCGCGACGACGAGTCCCGCGGCGACGAGTCCGGCGGCGGCGAGCGCCGCCGCGGCTAGCCGGCAGACGCAGCTTCGAGCGCCTCGCCGACGTTGATGACGACGTAGACGAGCCCAGCAGCCCCGAGCGAGCGGCGCACCCAGTTCACGCCACTTGTCAACTCCTCCCAACCCCATGCCGAAAGGCCGACGTAAAACGTGGCACGCGCGTAAGAGTGCACCGAGTCGTGGGCTAACGCAGCGACCGACCAGCCGCCAAGCGCAAGAAGCAGCGGCAGGTTCGGGAACTGCGCAACGGGGAAGCCCGGCGGCCACCCGTGCTGGCCTCGCAGCCAGAGATCCCTAAGCCTCGCCCTCGCCTTCACGATCGGGTGAATCGTTGAGCACGTAGAGCGAGTCGCGGCTGCTGAGGACCTCGCACCAGGCGGTCAGAAGCTCTTTGAGCATCGCGTTGATCCGCGGGTCCCCGCTCCCGGTGACCGGCAAGCCAGGACTCCAACTCGTCCTGGTCTTCGGACAACCAGCCGGCCCGGCGCCGTACATCGACCGCATGGGGACGAGTCGTCATGGGAGGCACCGTACCCGCGCCCGCCCCATCTCACCGCGCCCGCCTCGGCGCCGAGCGTCCTCGCCTCAGCAGCTCTGAGCGCCGCCGCGCTCCGCTCTAGTTCCGTCGAGTGACTGACCGCCGACTCGCCGGAGTCGAGCGCTGTTGCGTCCTTGTCTCGATGACTGGCCGCTTCAGCACGAGGGGGGAACAGTCGCCGGGCACCAGGCACTGGCCGAACTGCATCGCGCCCTATCCCGACCTAGAGAACCAGCACCGCCGCGCCCTCGAGCCGGCCGGCCCGCAGGTCCTCCAGCGCCCGGCCGGCGTCGGCCAGCCCGTAGGTCGTCACGCGCGTGCGCACCGGCACGCGCGGCGCGAGGTCCAGGAACTCCTCGGCGTCGCGGCGGGTGAGGTTGGCGACCGAGCGCAGGACGCGCTCGTGCCACAGGAGCTCGTAGGGGAACGACGGGATGTCGCTCATGTGGATGCCGCCGCAGACGACGGTGCCGCCGGGCGCGACCGCCGCCAGCGCAGCGGGGACCAGCTCGCCCGCGGGGGCGAAGATCAGCGCGGCGTCCAGCTCCTCGGGCGCCGGCCCGAGCGCGTCCCCGGCCCACTCGGCGCCCAGCTCGCGGGCGAACGCCTGCGTCGCCTCGTCGCCGGCCCTGGTGAAGGCGAAGACGCGCCGCCCCTCGGCCAACGCGACCTGGCAGATGATGTGCCCGGCGGCGCCGAAGCCGTAGATCCCGAGTCGCTCGGCATCGCCCGCCAGGCGCAGCGTGCGAAAGCCGATGAGCCCGGCGCACAGCAGCGGCGCGGCCTCGAGGTCGGCGAAGCCCTCGGGCAGGCCGAAGCAGAAGCGCCCGTCGGCCACCGTGCGCTCGGCGTAGCCGCCATCGATGTCGAGACCGGTGAAGCGCGCCCGCGGGCAGAGGTTCTCGCGCCCCGACCGGCAGTAGCGGCACACCCCGCACGTCCATCCCAGCCACGGGATGCCGACCCGCGCCCCGGTGGCATGCCCGGCGTCCTCGCCGGCCGCCTCGACGGTGCCGACGATCTGGTGGCCGAGGACGATCGGCAGGCGAGACCCCCGCACTTCGCCGTCGATGATGTGAAGGTCGGTCCGGCACACGCCGCACGCGTGCACGCGCACGCGCACCTGCCCGGGGCCGGGCTCCGGGTCGGGGAGCTCGGCCGGGCGCAGCGGGCGCCCCGGCGCGTCGAGGACCATGGCGTGCACTCGCGCATCATCTACCCTCGAAGGCATGCCCCCGCGCACAGACACGTTCGACCTCGGGGCCCTGCGACTCACCTCAGGCGAGGGCCGGACGCTCGAGCTCGCCGTCGCCCTGGGGGACTTCGCCTTCGGCCAGGAGCGCTACGCCAGCGAGCCCGCGTTCGTCCCCGTGCGCCTGGACATCTCGCGCATGACCGGCAGCGGCTACGCGCTGCGCCTGCGCTTCGAGGCGGCGCTCGTCGGGCCCTGCATGCGCTGCCTCGAGCCCGCCGCGCCGGTGTTCTCCGTCGACGCCCGCGAGGTCGATCAGCCCGGCGGCGGGGAGGAGCTCTCGAGCCCCTACGTCGAGGCGGAGGAGCTCGACCTCGCGCGGTGGGCGCACGACGCCTACGTGCTCGCGCTGCCCTCGCAGGTGCGCTGCCGCGAGGACTGCGCCGGGCTGTGCCCCGAGTGCGGCGCGA
>JAOPZW010000498.1 GCA_025963905.1 Solirubrobacterales bacterium
GCACGCCGACCTCTACCCTGGGTCGGCGTGCGCTCCGATCCCACCGACAACGGCGGCCTCTTCGTCGGGCGCCGTCCGGGCACGGCGCCGGTCCGGTACCGGTCTGCGCCCGAGCGCGGCGGCCGGCGGCGCCGCCTAGGCGACGCGCTGCTCGCTCACGCGATCCTCGCGATCATGGTCGTGGTCAACCTCCTCTTCTGGGGGCCGATCCCCGCCCTGGCGCTGTGGGTCGCCTCCCAGGTCCAGTACCGCACCGGCAGCGTCAGCCTGGGCATCCTCCTGGGCTTCGGGTTCCTCCTGTTCGTGCTGTTCGCCGGGCTTGCCGTGCTCAAGCGCCTCGACGCGGCGTGGATCGTGGTTCGGCGGGCCGCAGGCGTCGATCAGCGCAGCGGCGTCATCGGGCGCGTGTTCGGGACGACCGCGATCATCGGCGCCATCCTGTTCGTCGCCTGGCTCCTGCTGATCGGCGGCCTTGGCCCCACGCTCGCGCCCAGCAGCGGCTGATGGGCTTCCTCTCCTACTACCGGCAGTTCGAGGGGATGCCCGAGCATGAGGTCAACGCGCGCCTCCGCGAGGAGGCCGGCGAGCGCAGGCGCAAGGCGCTCGCGCGCGTCGACCCGCTCGATCTCTCCCGCACGACGTGGCCCGAGTACCCGCCGCCCACGATCGTCAACGCCATCACGTTCGCCGCGCGCCGGGGCCTGCACCGCTATCTCGATCGCCACGCGGCCGAGCTGCGCACCGAGCTCGCCCATCGGCATGGCGTCGGCGAGAGCCGTCTCGTGGTCGGCGACGGCGCCGCGCGGATGCTCAGCGATGCCGCCCAGGCGCTGCTCGAGCCCGGCGACGAGCTCGTCACGCCCTGGCCGTCGTACCCGCTGTATCCCGTGATGGCCCGCCGCGCGCGCGGCCAGGCGGTCCCGGTCGCCGGCTTCGGCGCGGAGCCGATCCTCGCCGCCGTCAACGGGCGCACCCGGCTCGTCGCGCTGTGCAACCCCAACGACCCCACGGGCGAGCTGCTGGGCGCCGGCGAGCTGCGCTCGCTGCTCGAGGCGCTGCCCGAGCGCGTCGTGGTCCTGCTCGACGAGGCGTTGCGGGACTTCGTCGACGCCGAGGAGCGCGACGCGGCGCTCGCCGTCCTGCAGGACCACCCGCGGCTCCTGGTCTTCCGCACGTTCTCCAAGGCCTGGGGGCTGGCCGGACTGCGGTGCGGCTACGTCGTGGGCGGCGAGGGCGCCGCGCCGCTGCTCGAGCGCCTGGAGCCCGACCTCGGCGTCAACGAGCTGGCCCAGGCCGGTGCGCTGGAGGCGCTGCGCCATGCCGACGCGCTCGTCGAGCGCCGCGCTCGCGCGGTCGCGGGCGAGCGCGCGCGCCTGCTCGGCGCCCTGCGGGAGCGCGGCGTCCACGCCGCCGACAGCCAGGCGAACATCGTCTGGCTGCGTCCGGAAGGCCTCGACGGCGCCGAGCTCGCGCACCGCCTCGAGCGGGCCGGCGTGATCGTCCAGGGCGGCAGCGCGTGGGGCGACGGCGCGCACGTGCGCGTCACGGTCCGCGACGCGGCCGCGACCGAGCGGTTCCTGCGGGCACTCGACGGAGCGCGCGGACGCTAGCCGCGGCGGTCGCCCGGGTACGACGCCCGCATGACCATCATCGCCGTCGGCGTCATCTGCGTCGTCCTGCTGATTCTGGCGTTCATCGCGCCGCGCCTCTCCGCCAAGCCGCAGAGCGGCGTCAACCGGGCGTTCGGCGCCGGCGGGCGGACGGCGGGCAAGGCACCCGGCCCCCTCGGGCGCTGGCTGCGCAAGCCGTTCAGCTTCTCCCAGAAGGCGGCGAACAAGAGCGCCGCAACCGGGCGCACGGGCCGCGGCAAGATGCCGCTGTAGGACGTTGGACGCTACTCCCCGGCGGACTGGCGCAGCAGCGTCCCGGTCGTCTGCTCGAGGATCTTGCGCCAGGCGCCGACCTTCTCCTTCTCGGTCTCGGCGCCGAAGTGGTGCATGACCTTGCGCACGCGGGTCGCCGAGATCTCGATGCCGTGGCGCTCGCAGATGGATCGCAGGTCCTCGTAGTCCTCGGCGAGCCGCATCGTCACCGACTCGAACCCGTGGCGCGCGATCGCCACGCGGCTGGCGAAGTTCATGATCGAGGTCTGGAACATGAGCTCGTCGTCGGGCTCGGGCTCGATGAGGACGATGTCGACGCCCGGGTAGCGGTCGCCCCACTGGCGCGCCATCTCGTGCAGGCGCTGGTAGGCGAGGAGCTTGAACGCCTGGTAGCCGATCTGCGGGAAGCCCATATCGCTGACGTGGCGCGCGCGCCGCCCCGCGAGCGTCGTGACCGTCTTGGAGAAGTCGTTGACGTAGGGGACGAGCGGGTTGACGACGACGACGAACTTCGCCCCCGCCTCGACGGCGAGGTCGATGTTGGTCGTCGAGACGATCCCGCCGTCGACGAGCTCGCGGTCGCGCACGCGCACCGGGCTGTACACCATCGGCAGCGCCGTGGACGCGCGCACCGCGGTCGAGATCGCGATGTCGTCCCAGCCCTGGGCGCCGAACACGATGCGCTCGCACGTGTCGAGGTCGGTCGCCGCCATGTAGAGCTCGTTGTCGAGCATCCGGAAGTCGTCGGAGCGATCGGGGTCCGAGAGCACGGTCCGCACGTACTCCTCGATCCCCGAGCCCGAGTACATGCCCGAGGGCAGGGCCTCGGCCAGGCCGAGGACGACGTCCATCGCCGAGATCGAGGGGAACTGCGAGGCGAGCGTCCGCATCACGGACCCCAGGCGCAGCGGCATCGTCGCGCCGCTCTTGACGAAGTCCCACAGGTTGGGACGCAGCACGGTGCCCAGGTCGATGTCGCGAAACGGGGTGGGCACCTGCTGGTTGACGACGCGCATCATCTCCTCCGGAGTGATGCCGTTGGCGGCCATGGATGCCACGAACGACCCCGCGCTCGTCCCCACGTAGACGTCGAAGTCGTTCGTCGTCCGGTTGACCCAGAGGAGGTCCAGCGCGCGGAGCGCGCCGATCTCGTAGACGCCCCCGGTGAAGCCGCCGCCGCCGAGCACCAGGGCGGTCTTGGAGCGCACCGGCCGCCGCCGCCTGCCGGTGGCGCCCTGGCCCGTCCTGGCCTCCTTGGACGGCTCGAGATGGACGACCTTGCCCATGAACCGGGGAAGTGTAGGGGCCGCCGGGCGCGGGCCGCGACTTAGCCGGGTCGCGGTGTGTTCTCACAGCCGTGCCGCCTCTTCCGCCGCTACGTTCCCGGGCGATGCGCCTCCGCATCCTCGCCCTCCTGGCCGCGGGCTGCGCGGCGCTGGCAGGCGCCGCCCCCGCCGATGCCCTCGACCAGCCGACCCTGCAGCGCAAGCTCGCGACGCAGATGGGCTTCGCCGGGAGGTTCGCGGGCGCCTACGTGCGCGACCTCGACACGGGAGCGACGCTGTTCACCGCCAATCAGGACGTGGCGCGTCCGCCCGCCTCGGTCGAGAAGCTGTACACCACGTCGACGGCGCTGCTGCGCTTCGGGCCGGACACCGCGCTGACCACCACAGTCGCGGGCGAGGGCGCCCTGGACCCCCAGGGCGTCTGGCGCGGGAACCTGTTCCTGCGCGGCGGCGGGGACCCCTCGCTGGACCGCGCGGCCATCGCCCGCCTGGCGACCTCGCTGGAGGGGGCCGGCATCTGGCGCGTCGCCGGCTCGATCATCGGCGACGAGGGCCTGTTCGACACCCTGCGCGGCAGCTTCGACACGGGCTTCGCCTACGACCGCGACATCGGCGGGATCCTCAGCGCGCTCTCGGTCTCGGGCGGGTGGTCCAAGGACGGCTCACCCGCGAAGGAGGCCGCTCGCCGGCTGGCGGCCGCACTGCGGGCCGACGGGGTGCGCGTCGACGGACCGAGCATCGCCGGGCCGACGCCGACCGACGCCGGCGTGCTCGCCTCGCTGCCCTCCCCTCCGATGGGCGACCTCATCCGCCTGACCAACGTGCCGTCGAACAACTTCTTCGCGGAGACGCTCGTCAAGGACCTGGGCGCGCGCTACGGCGGCGCCGGCACGACGACGGCGGGCACCGCGGTGGTGCGCGCCCAGATGGCGGGATTCGGGATCCACCCGCGGATCGTCGACGGCTCGGGGCTGTCGCGTTCCAACCGCACGACGCCGCGGCAGGTCGTGGGTCTCATCGAGCGCATGCACGGCCAGCCGGACGCCGCGACGTTCGAGGCCTCGCTCCCGGTGGCGGGCAGCACGGGCACGCTCCGCAAGCGGATGCGCGGAACCGCCGCACAGGACCGCTGCCACGCCAAGACCGGCACCCTCATCGCCGTCAGCTCGCTGGCCGGCTACTGCGACGCCGCCGGGGGCCACGTCATCGCGTTCGCCTTCCTCATGGACGGCACGAGTGTCGCGCGCGCCCACGCGGTGCAGGACAGCATGGCGGCGTCGATCGCCGGCTACGACGGTTGAGCCTGACCCGCCCCCTCGAGCAGCGCCAGCAGCCCGGGCTCGTCGAGGACCTTCACGCCCAGGCGCTCGGCCTTCTCGAGCTTGGAGCCCGGGCTGTCGCCCGCCACGACGTAGTCCGTCTTCCTGGAGACCGACGACGTGACCCTGCCGCCCGCCGCCACGATGCGCTCGGTGGCCTCCTCGCGCGTCAGGTCGGGCAGCGTCCCGGTGAGCACGAACGTCGTGTCGGCCAGCGGCCCCTCCCCCGGCGGCGGTCCTTCGGCCTCGAACTTCAGGCCCTGGGCCCGCAGGTCGGCGATGAGCTCGAGCATCGCCGGCTCGGCGAGCTGGTCGTGGATCAGCTGGGCGACGATCGGCCCGATGCCCGACGTCTGCGCGACCTGCTCGGGCGAGGCGGCCACCAGCGCATCGATCGAGCCGAACTGCTGGGCCAGGCTCCGTCCGGTCACGAAGCCCACGCCCTCGATGCCGATCGCGAACAGGACCCGGCCGAACGGGGTGTCCTTGGACCGCTCGATCGCGGCGATCAGGCGCTCGGCGCTGATCTCGCCGAACCCCTCCAGCTCGGTGAGCTGCTCGGCGGTCAGCCGGTAGAGGTCGCCCGCGTTGCGGACGAGCTCCGCGCGCAGCAGCTGCAGGACGCGCTCCTCCCCTAGGCCCTCGATGTCCATCGCGCCGCGCGAGGCGAAGTGCTTGAGCAGCTGGAACTGCTGTCCCGGGCAGCCGCCGCGATTGGGGCACTTCGTGAACACCGAGCCTTCGGGCTTGACGGTCGGCGTGCCGCACGAGGGGCACAGCGCGGGAGGCAGCGGCACCGGCGAGCGGTCCTCGCGCTCGACGGCGTGCGGCGCCGGCGAGAGCACCTGCGGGATGACGTCGCCGGCGCGCAGCACGATCACCTGATCGCCGATGCGGATGTCCTTGCGCGCCACGTCCTCTTCGTTGTGCAGCGTGGCGAGCTTGACGGTGACGCCGCCGACGTGGACCGGCTCGAGCACGGCGAACGGGTGCAGGTCGCCGAACTTGCCGACGTTCCATTCGATCCCCTTGAGCGTCGTGACCGTCGTGGTGGGCGGGAACTTCCACGCGATAGCCCAGCGCGGGTCGCGCCCGACGACGCCCAGGCGCCGCTGCAGCTCGACCTCGTCGACCTTCACGACGACGCCGTCGATCTCGAAGTCCAGCCCGCCACGGAGCTCCTGCCAGGCCAGGCACTGCCGCACGACCTCCTCTTCGGAGTCCAGCCGCTTGACGTCCGCGTTGACCCGGAAGCCGTGCTCGCGCAGCCACTGCAGCGCCTCGAAGTGGGAGCTGAACGAGATCCCCTCCGTCGCCCCGATGCCGTAGCACCACATCGACAGGGGCCGCTCGGCGGCGAGCTTGGGGTCCAGCTGGCGGATCGTCCCCGCCGCCGAGTTGCGGGGATTCATGAACGTCGAGAGCCCCTGCTCTGCGCGGCGCTCGTTGAGCGCGGCGAAGTCCGGCAGCGACATGTAGACCTCGCCGCGAACCTCCACGAGCGGTGGCGCGTCGGGGATGCTCAGCGGGATCGTGGGGATCGTGCGCAGGTTGTGCGTGACGTCCTCGCCGATCTCGCCGTTGCCGCGGGTGGCTCCTCGCTCGAGCACGCCGTCGCGGTAGACCAGCGAGATCGCCAGCCCGTCGATCTTCGGCTCGGCGACGTACCGGAACTCCGACGCCTCGATGCCCTCGCGCGCGAGGTGGTTGCGCATCCGCGCAACCCATGCGCGCAGCTCCTCCTCGCTGCGCGCGTTGGCCAGGGAGAGCATCGGCTGCAGATGGCGGACCTTGTCCAGGCGGTCCAGCGGCTGACCGCCGACGCGCTGGGTCGGCGAGTCGGGCGTGAGCAGGTCGGGGTGCTCGGCCTCGATGGCCCGCAGCTCGTCCAGCAGCGTGTCGTACTCGTCGTCCCCGATCACCGGGTCGTCGAGCACGTAGTAGCGGTGGCCGTGGTAGGCGAGCTGCTCGCGCAGCTCCGCGGCGCGCTCGGCGGGGACGGGAGCCGTCACTCGATCTCGGAGGCGGCCGGGGCCACGAGACGGGCCAGGTCGTACGTTCCGAGGCGGTCGATCCCCGCGATGTCCGTGAGGTCGAAGTGGATGGGCGTCACGGCGATGCGCCCTGAATGGACGGCGGCGAGATCCGTGCCCGGCTCGTCCTCGTATCCGGGGTCGGCGCCGTAGATCCAGTAGCGCCGCCGGCCGTCCTCCTCGCCCTGCAGCTTGAGCTCGTCGCGGTAGATCCGCTTGCCCAGCCGCGTGACCGCCACGCCCGACGGATGGGAGGCGGGGACGTTGATGTTCAGCAGCGTGCCGTCGGGCAGCGGGACGTCGTCGAGCTCTTCCACGATGCGCGCCACGAACTCCGCGGCCACCTCGAAGTCGAACTCCTCCCCCAGGCGGTGGTCCGTCTCGCGCGCGGCCGACTGCTGGGAGACGGCGATGGCCGGGATCCCCAGGATGATGCCCTCCAGCGCCGCCGCGACCGTGCCCGAGTAGGAGATGTCGTCGCCCAGGTTGGCGCCGTGGTTGATGCCCGAGACGATGACGT
>JAOPZW010000501.1 GCA_025963905.1 Solirubrobacterales bacterium
CGCCCGAGGGCGCCCTGTGCCGTCAGATCGCCTGGACGTTGACGGCCTTGGGGCCCTTGTCCCCAGCCTCGGCGTCGTACGAGACGCGCGCGCCTTCGGCGAGCGAGCGGTAGCCGTCGCCGACGATGCCGGAGTGGTGGACGAACAGGTCCTTGCCCGACTCATCGGGAGTGATGAAGCCGAACCCCTTCTCGTCGCTGAACCACTTCACGGTTCCGGTGGCCATGTGGACCTCCACGGGAGTTGTTGTGCTGCGATCGCGGAGGACGCTTCGAGAAGCTGATTCTGCGGGCGCTGGCACTACTTTTGCCGGGCTCTCGCCGGCCGAACGACGCGCACGCTACCAGGCAGATCGCGTCATGGCGAGGGCAGTTTGTGACCGATCGTCAGCGCGTCGCAGCGGTGTAGCGCTCCATCGCCACACGACGCTCGCGAGCGTGATCGACGACGGGTGCGGGGTAGTCGCCTCCGATCACGCATCGCGCCGTCTGCTGTTCGGCCTCGGACATCGTCCAGGGCGCTCCCAGACGGCGGTCGGGGACCCCGCGCAGCTCCGGCACCCAGCGGCGCACGTAGCTGCCATCGGGGTCGTGCCGGCGCTGCTGCAGGACCAGGTTGAAGATGCGCCGGGACAAGGGGCGCCGGGTCCACCCCCGTCGAAGCCACCCACTGCCAGTTGCCGTTGTTCTGGGCGGGCTCGCCGTCGAGCAGGAGCCGCTCGAACCACGCCTCTCCCGTGCGCCAATCGAGATGGGCGCGCCCGGTAGAGCCCAAAAGCACGTGCGCCGGAGGGCGTCGCTCGTACACTTCGGCACGTGCCCGATCGTGTCGTGCGCGACTTCCCGCTGTTCCCGCTTGGCCTCGTCGCGCTCCCCTACGAGTACGTGCCCCTGCACATCTTCGAGGAGCGCTACCGCACGATGGTCGACGAGTGCCTGGAACGCTCGCGCGAGTTCGGCATCGTGTGGGTCGGCGAGGAGGGCTCGCGGCCGGTGGGCTGCGCGATGGAGATCACCGAGGTGCTCGAGCGCATGGACGACGGGCGGCTGAACATCGTCACCCGCGGGACGCGGCCGTTCCGGATCGTCGAGGAGCAGGACGACCTCCCGTATCCCGCCGCCACGGTGGAGTTCCTCGCCGACAAGGCAGAGGCGGCCGACGCTCCGACGGCGGAGGCGGCCCACGAGGCCTACAACGTGCTGGTCGAGCAGGCGACCGACAAGCCGCTGGAGCCAGAAGAGCTCAGCACGATGACCGCCTACCAGATGGCCGCGACCGTGGACTTCGGCCTGGAGGCCAAGCAGGGGCTGCTCGACCTGCGCTCCGAGAACGCGCGCCTGCGTCTGGTGACCCGCCTGTTCCGCGCGGCGACCAGGCGCCTGGAGTTCATCGAGCGCGCGCAGGCTCGGGCGCGCTCGAATGGGAAGGTCCGCTTCGGCTGAGCCTGCGCGGCAGCCCGCCCTGCGCACCGAGCCACGAGCCGGCGATGATGAGCAGCAGCCCGGCGATGCCGGCGAGGGTCAGCCGCTCGCCCAGCAGCGTGGCGCCGTAGAAGACGGAGAAGCCCGGGGCGATGTAGGCGACGACCGACGCCCGCGCCGGCCCGAGCTCGGCGATCAGCGTGTAGAAGAACAGGAAGGCGATCCCCGTGCCGCCGGCGCCGAGGACGAGCAGCGAGCCGATCACCTTGGCGCTCGGCACGGCCGAGGGCAGCGACGCCAGGAACAGCGGCAGGGTGACCAGCGCGCTGATCGCCATGGTCGAGCCGGCGACGGTCACCGGCGGCACGCCGCGGGCCTTGTGCTTGATGAGCATCGCGCCGATCGCGTAGCAGAGGCCCGCGAGCAGCACCATCGCCCCGCCCACCAGCTCCTTGTGGTTGCCCGAGAGGTCGACGCCGAACAGCAGCATGACGCCGGCCATGCCGACCAGGATGCCGATCGCCGCCCACCCGGTGGAGCGCTCGCTGCGGTCGAACGCGATCGCCAGCAGCGCGGTGAAGATCGGCGCCGAGGACACCAGGATCGCGGCGAGCGAGCTGGCGACGTCGTTCTCGCCGAAGGTGATGAGCAGGAAGGGCACCACGACCTGCACCAGCGCGATGACGACCATCCAGCGCATGCGACCGCGCAGCGGCCCCAGCGCGTTCCACCTCACGGCGAGGGTGAGCAGCACGGCGGCGCCGAGCGCGGTGCGGATGCAGACGATGCCGCCTTCGGAGACGTCGTGGAGCGCGACCTTGATGAACATGTAGGAGGCGCCCCACAGGGCGGCGGCTCCGCCCATCATGAGCCAGGCCCGTCGGGTCATCGTCGCACAGCCTGCCAAGGACCGGCCATCAGGGCAAACGAGCATCGCTCGTCCCAGGCATTAGCGATGCTGATGAGCAGGATGGGTGTCACCACCCACGAACGCCGGGCGCCGGCGATCCGTGAGATCGCGGCTGGTGGTGGGCCTCAGCGGGCCAGCCGGCAGATGCCCAGCGCGACGTCGCGGGTGAGCTGCGCGGTCTGGAAGAACGCGGGCGGCTGCCCGCGCGACGTGTCGCTGAACGCCACCGACCCCGCCTGCAGGCGCACCTGGTAGCGGAGGATCGTCCCCGGCCCCGGAGGCAGCGAGACGTGTCGGGTGGCCGGCCCGTCGTCGTTCTTCCCGGCCAGCGCGCCCTGGATCGCGCGGGACTCGATCGTCTGGGCGCTCGTGAGCTGGCGCAGGGCGCCGCGATTGCAGGCCACGCGCCCGTCCTCGGTGAAGCGCAGCTCGAGCCCCGCCCCGGGAATGGACCCCGTGCGCTTGACGAAGAGGATGTCCCCCGCCTCGCCGCCGCAGCCCGGGAGCGCGAGCCCCAGTGCGAGCGCCGCGAGGACCGCCGCCCGGCCGGTCCGCCTCACGCCGCCACCGCGACGCCACCGCGGCGGGGGTCCCCGCCGCCGGACAGCTCGCCGGTCGCAGGGTCGCGCTCGACCGCCTGAACCCCGCCGAAGAAGAGGTTGAGCTCGCGGAAGGGCGCGATGGTCCGCCCCGCCTCGCGCAGGGCATCGAGGTCGACGCCGGGCTCGGCGTAGACGAGCCCCGCCTCGAAGTGCACGCGCGGCGCCCGGACCGCCGCCTCGGCGCGCAGCCCGCGGTCCACGACGCCGACGATCGTCTGCAGGATCGCGGAGCGGATCCGGTTGGAGCCCGCGCTGCCGACGACGAGCTCGACATCGCCGTGGGCGTCGAGGACCACGGTCGGCGCCATCATCGACGGCATGCGGCGACCGGGCGGCGCCTGGAAGAACCCCAGCGGGCTGAGGTCCTCCTCGCCCATGATGTTGTTGACGTGGATCCCCGTGCCGGGCACGACGATTCCCGAGCCCTCGCCGTTGGTGCAGGTCACGCTGCACGCGCGCCCGTCGCGGTCGAGGACCGACACGTGCGTCGTCGAGCCCAGGTTGGCCGCGAGGAAGCGCTCCAGGAAGCCGGGGTCGGCCAGGCACGCCGTGAACTCCGGCGTGCGCCGCGCCTGCACCGTCTCCATGACCTCGACGATCCGCGTGACCGGCGGGACGCCGGCCGAGCGCTCGTCGAGCTCGGCCATCGCCAGCGCGAGCAGGATGCCCCCGGCGGACGGCGGCGGGTTGGTGAGCACCTGCCGGCCCCGGTAGGCCGCCCGCACGGGGTCACGCGCGATCGCGGCGTAGCCGGCGAGGTCGGCGCGCGTCAACGTCCCCCCGCGGGGCTCGAGCCACTCGCACACCGCTGCCGCGATGTCCCCGCGGTAGAACGGCTCGGCGCCGTCGGCGCCCAGGCGCTCGATCGTCCCCGCGAGCTCGGGGTTGCGGAAGCGCTCGCCCGCGCGCAACGCACGCCCCTGCGGCGCGAACAGCGCGCCCGCCTCGGGCGTCGACAGCAGGATCCCCTCAAGGATCTCGAAGACGTAGGCCTGGCGGTCGTTGAGCTCGATGCCCGCCCGCGCCAGCGCCGCGGCCGGCTCGGCGAGCTCGCCTAGCGCGACGGTCCCCCAGCGCCGCGAGGCCTCGGCCAGCCCGGCGGGCACCCCGTAGGCGCCGCACGACGCCGCGCCGACGTTGAACACCTGCACGGCGTCGCCGAAGGAGACGTCGATCGGCAGCAGCTCCCCGCGGCGGCCCTGGGGCGCGCCTTCGCCCGGCGCGGCGACGAAGAAGTCCAGCAGCGTGGGCTCCTCCCCCGCGCCGGCGACGAGCAGGTAGCCACCGGCACCCGGGCCGGTGAGCAGCGGCTCGGCCATCCACGAGACGAGCACGGCGGCGATCGCGGCATCCACCGCGTTGCCGCCTTCGCGCAGCACCCGCGCACCTGCCTCGGCGGTGATCGGATGGCCGGCGGCCACCATGCCCGCGCCCGTCATGGGCGCAATGTACGCGTCGGGTGCCGCGGGGCGGCACCCGACCCTCCATGCCTCAGCGCCTGGGGATGAACTCGGGGACGTCGAGCTCGGTCACGCCGAGCCCGCCGCGCCGCACCGGCCTCTCGCGCTCCTCGCGCGGCTCCCGCGGCTCGCGCTCCGGCGGGCGCGTTCGCCGCTCGACGCGCGGCTCGCCGGCGGGCTCCTCGAACCCGGGGCGGTGGCGGCGCGGGGTGTGGCCGCCGTAGCCCGTGGCGACCACGGTCACCCACACCTGGTCGTCGAGCTTCTCGTCGACCATCGCGCCGAAGATGATGTTCGCCTCCGGATGGGCGGCCGCCGACACGGCCTTGGCCGCCTCGTTGACCTCCCAGAGCGAGAGGTTCTCGCCGCCGGTGATGGACAGCAGGATCTTGCGGGCGCCCTCCATGCTCGTCTCCAGCAGCGGCGAGGCCACGGCCTGCTCGGCCGCGTCGATCGCACGCCGCTCGCCGACGCCCATGCCGATGCCCAGCAGCGCGTTGCCGGCCTCCGCCATGATCGTCCGCACGTCGGCGAAGTCGAGGTTGATGAGGCCCGGGAGCGTCACGAGATCCGAGATGCCCTGCACGCCCTGGCGCAGCACGTCGTCGGCCACGCGGAAGGCGTCGACCATCGACGTCTTCTGGTCCAGGACGGTCAGCAGGCGGTTGTTCGGCACGACGATGAGGGTGTCGACCTCGTCCGCCAGCGCCTCGATGCCCGTGTCCGCCGCCGATGCGCGGCGCGAGCCCTCGAAGCCGAACGGCTTGGTGATGATGCCGACGGTCAGCGAGCCGACCTCGCGGGCGATGCGCGCGACGATCGGCGCGGCGCCCGTGCCCGTCCCGCCGCCGGCCCCGGCGGCGATGAACGTCATGTCCGAGCCCTTGAGCAGCGCCTTGATGCGGTCGTACTCCTCCATCGCGGCCTGGCGACCGAGATCGGGGTCCGATCCGGCGCCCAGGCCGCGCGTGACCTGCGGCCCGATGTGCAGGGTGATGTCCGCGGTCGACTGCTGCAGGGACTGCAGGTCGGTGTTGACGGCCAGGAACTCGACGCCCTCGACCTCGGCCTCGACCATCCGGTTGACCGCGTTGACGCCGGCGCCGCCGACGCCCACCACGCGGATGACCGGGTGCCCCACGGGCTTGGGCTCGCCCCACGGCGACGCCTCGTCGCCGAACGCCCGGGCGGCATAGGGATCAGGCGCCGGCGCCCGAGGGGGCTTCGGCGCGCGATCGAGCATGTCGTCGGGGATCTCCGAGCTGAACGCGTGGCGCAGGCGCTCCTGCGGAGTCGGCACGGGCCGCGGCTCGACCTCGTCGGGCGGCCCGCCGTCGGATCCGAGCGCCGGGTGCGGGTAGCCGCGCTCGGCACTGCGGGCGCCCGCGGCGGTCCGCGGCTCGGGGGTGCGCTCGGCGCGCACCTCCTCCACCGGCTCGGGGCGCGCCTCGGGGGCGGGATCGGCCGCCTGGGCTGCCTCCTCGGCCTGGCCCGCCGCCTCTTCCGTCTTGCGGAAGAGCGCTGCCAGGGGGCCTTCTCGCATGCTCGCCCGCTTACCGCTTGCCATTGCCGAGAACCTCCTTCGCGAGATCGCGATAGGACTGGGCGGCCATCCCGTCCGGTTCGTACTTGAGCACCGACATTCCCTTGACCGGGGCCTCCGCGAAGCGGACGGTCTTCCTGATGCGTGAGGCGAACACGCGATCGCCAAAGTTCTCCTCGAGGATCTCGATCGCCTCCTTGGCGTGAACCGTCCGCGTGTCCATGAGGGTCGGCAGGATGCCTTCGATCTCGACGTTGGGGTTGAGGTTCTCGCGGATCATCTGCAGCGTGTTCTGCAGCTGGATGAGGCCTCGCATCGACAGATACTCGCACTGGACGGGGACGATCACCTTGTCGGCGGCCGTCAGCGCGTTGATCGTGAGCAGCCCGAGGCTGGGCGGCG
>JAOPZW010000005.1 GCA_025963905.1 Solirubrobacterales bacterium
ATCGAGGAGCACGGCTTCGACGCCGCGTTCGGCGGCGCGCGCCGCGACGAGGAGCGCGCGCGGGCCAAGGAGCGCATCTTCTCCTTCCGCGACGACTTCGGCGGCTGGGACCCCAAGCGCCAGCGGCCCGAGCTGTGGAGCCTCTACAACGGGCGCATCCGCCGCGGCGAGCACGTGCGCGTGTTCCCGCTGAGCAACTGGACCGAGCTCGACGTCTGGCAGTACATCGCCGACGAGGGGCTCGAGGTCCCGTCGATCTACTTCGCCCACGAGCGCGAGGTGTTCCGCCGCGACGGGATGCTCTACGCGACCTCGGACTTCGTGCAGCTCATCGACGGCGAGGAGCCCTTCAACACGTCGGTGCGCTACCGCACCGTGGGCGACATGAGCTGCACGGGCGCGGTGGAGTCCTCGGCCACCGGGCTGGACGAGGTCGTCGCCGAGATCGCGGCGACGCGCATCACCGAGCGGGGCGAGACGCGCGCCGATGACCGCGTCAGCGAGGCCGCGATGGAGGACCGCAAGGTGGCGGGCTACTTCTGATGGCGACGACGGCCATCGACACGCCGCTGCTGCGCCTGGCCACCGCCGGCTCCGTCGACGACGGGAAGTCGACGCTGATCGGGCGCCTGCTCTACGACTCCAAGTCGATCCTGGCCGACCAGCTCGAGCAGGTCGAGGAGGCGTCGCGGCGCCGCGGCGGCGGCGGGCTGGACCTCTCGCTGCTCACCGACGGACTGCGCGCCGAGCGCGAGCAGGGCATCACGATCGACGTCGCCTACCGCTACTTCGCCACGCCGGCGCGGACGTTCGTCATCGCCGACACGCCGGGGCACGTGCAGTACACGCGCAACATGGTCACCGGCGCCTCGACCGCCGACCTGGCGGTGATCCTCGTCGACGCGCGCAAGGGCGTGCTCGAGCAGAGCAAGCGCCACGCCTTCATCTCCTCGCTGCTGGGCATCCGCCACCTGGTGGTGGCGGTGAACAAGATGGACCTCGTCGGCTTCAGCGAGGACGTCTTCGACGCGATCGTCACCGACTTCTGCGGCTTCGCGCGCAACCTCGGCGCGCACGAGGCGACGTACATCCCGATCAGCGCGCTGCACGGCGACAACGTCGTCGAGCGCAGCGAGGCGATGGACTGGTACGCGGGGCCGGCGCTGCTCGAGCACCTGGAGCGCGTCGAGGTCGCGGGCGAGCACGACGGCGGTGGGCTGCGCTTCCCGGTGCAGTGGGTCATCCGCGACGGCGCGAGCGACTACCGCGGCTACGCCGGGCAGGTCGCGGGCGGGCGGGTACGGCCCGGCGACGAGGTCGTCGTGCTGCCCGCTGGGATCGCCACGACGGTCGCCTCGATCGACACCTACGACGGCCCGCTCGGCGAGGCGTTCGGCCCGATGTCGGTGACGCTGCGCCTGGCCGACGAGGTCGACGTCTCGCGCGGCGACCTCATCTGCGCCCCGGACGCGCGCCCGACGCTCGACCGTGAGCTCGAGGCGGACGTCTGCTGGCTGGCCGACGCGCCGCTGCGCCCCCGCGGTCGCTACCTGCTCAAGCACACCACCACGACGGTCCGCGCGATCGTCGATGACGTCGCCGACCGCGTCGACATCGACACGCTCGACCGCGACGCCGCCCCCGGGGAGCTCGCCCTCAACGAGATCGGCCGCGTGCGCCTGCGGACCTCGCGCCCGCTCGCGTTCGACGCCTACGCCGACAACCGCGCCACCGGCTCGTTCATCCTCATCGACGAGGCGACGAACGACACCGTCGGGGCGGGGATGATCGCCGCCCGCCCGTAGGGCGCCTCAGCCCAGGACGGCCAGGAGGTCGCCCACGCGCCGGCCGCGGGCCGCGGCGTCGGGCAGCGGCAGGTGGTGCTGCACGGTGTAGTGGTTGCGCCGCCCCCTGCGCTCGCGTGAGATGTAGCCGGCGTCGGCAAGCTCGCCCACGATGCGGTGCGCCGCCCGCTCGGTGATCCCGACGGCCTCGCCGATCTCGCGGAGGCGGATGGCCGGGTCGTTCGCGATGCACAGCAGCACCTGCGCGTGATTGGTCAGGAACGACCAGCCTGATGTCCCATCGCGTGGCACGAACAGGAGACTAATGTTTCTTGAGTCGCATGTCATGTATAGTCGCTATACCTAGCGAAAGGGGTCCGCATGCCCCATCTCAAGTGCGTGATCTGCAGGACTCGCGTCGACACCGGCGGGCGACCGGCCGACCTGGACGACGATCTGTGCCCCGGATGCGGCTCCCTGCTCCAGCCCGTCGGCGGACTGACTGAAGTCGTCGGCTTCCGGCTGATCGGGTTCGGCTGCAGCCCGGACGGCGACGATGCAGCGGGCGCGGGCCGGCGCGTCGCGGCCCGGGTCGGCAGCCTCATCGCCGCCCACGAGCGACTCGATGCCCAAGCACGGCACGACGCCGAGCACTGGGGAGACGAAGGCGGGACCATCGGCTGATGGAGAGGTCCCCGCGCGCCTGCGCCCGGCCGAGGCTGTCCGGGCGCACGCGCGCCGGGCTGACTGGCTGTGCACCCGCAAGCGCCCGCCGCGCCTGTCGCCCGCGCCGGCCTGGAGTTCCTGACATGGCCGGAGTAACCTGGCTGACCGGCTCAGGAGGTCCTGAACAGTGACTCCGAAGGACGGCCAGCACCGGTTGAAGCTCCTCGAGGCGCGCGTCGAACGGCTCGAGGCCGAGCTCCAGGGGCTTCAGGACGCGCTCTACCGCCGGGCACGGCTGGAGGACGAGACCATCGGCGAGCTGCGCCGGCGCACGGAGCCCGAGCAGATCGCGCGCGACCTCAGCGACCACGCGCGCAAGCACGGGCTGTGAGCGAGAGCTAGACGCTCTCGCGGCGCACCCGCGCCGCGGCCTCGGCCGCCGTGGAGACCCCGAGCCTGGCCTCGAGGTGCGCGAGGCGCTCGCGGACCGCGTGCACGCTGAGGAACAGCTCCCAGGCGATGTCCGCCTCGTCCTCGATCGCGGTCGACGCCGTCAGGACCTCGCTCTCGCGCGGGGTCAGGCCCAGGCGCTCGAGCGCGCCGGGCCGGAAGCTCGAGACCTCCTCCTCGAGCAGCAGCGCGTGCGGATCGCCGGGCAGCAGGGTGATCGTCAGGCGCCGGCCGTCGCCCCGGCTGACGAGGGCCGGGCGCGGCGGCAGCGCGAGCCACTCGGCGACCGCCGCGGGGAGCCAGCCGGGGTGCTCGGCGGCCCCGAAGTGCTCGGCGAGCCACCGCTCGGCGTCCGGGCTCGACTGCTCGATCTCGCCGTAGCGGTCCAGCAGCACGACGGCCGTGCCCGGCGGCGGATCGGCGGCGAGCGCGCGGACGAGGCGGGCGCGCGCCTCCGCCGCCCGCAGCGCGTCCTCGACGCCGGGGCGCACGAGATCCAGCACGTCGCGGTCGCGCTCGGAGAACTGACGCTCGGTGCGGCCGAGACCCGCGACGACGACAGTCTCGCGACCGTCGGTCCGGACCCCGATCGCGATGCCGTACTCGACGCCGCAGCAGTGGAGCAGGTCGCCGTAGAGCGCGCTGTGCGAGAGGCGGCGGGGCTCGACGGCCTCGGAGAGGCGCAGCGCTGGGCGCCGGCCGCCGGCATGCGCGGCCAGCAGCGGATGACCGGCCGCGCCGTGCACCAGGGCGGCGAAGGCGCCGGGCGCCTCGGCCTCCGCGGGCACCGCCTCGTGGCGGATCGCGCCCGTGGCGAGCTCGATGCGGTCCCACGTGAGCAGGTCCGCGGGGACGAGCCCGGCGAGCTCTGACAGGGCGCGGCGGCGCACGTCTGAGACCGTCCCCGCTTCGAGGAGCGCCCGGGCGAACCCGGTCGCGGCGCCTACGTCGGTGTCGGCGAGCCAGGGCATGGCGACACGTTCTTCAGACGATACTCCCGGCGGAATCGGGCCTGTGAGGGTCGGCCCCTAGGGAGCATTCCCGATAGGCAGAGGGGTCTGCGGACGGCACGCTGGAGCGGCACAGTCATCCTCTCCCGGAAAGAAGCCGTCATGGAACCCTCCGAGCCCGATCAGAACCAGCCTCAGCAGGACGACGCCGCCGCCCCCGAGCAGCCGCGGCGCCTGTTCCGCTCCAAGGACGACCGCGTCATCGCCGGCGTCTGCGGCGGCCTGGCCTCGTATTTCAAGGTCGACCCCGTCCTCGTCCGCGTCGTCACCGTCGCGCTCGTCGCCGTCGGCGGCGTGGGCGTGCTCCTGTACCTCGCCGCGTGGCTGCTCGTCCCCCAGGAGGGGACGAGTACTGCCGAGCGCACCGGCGCGCAGCGGGCGGCGGTCATCGCCGGAGCGGTCGCGCTGGTCATCGCCGGCGGGGCGTTGGTTCCAGATGGCCTCGGCTGGGGCGGCTTCCTCGTGCCACTCGGCTGGCTTGCGCTGGCCGGGCTCCTCGTCTGGTGGGTGGCCACCGGGCGCCGGCCCGACGGCGACCCGCGGGCGATCCTGCGGCGGATGGCCCTCGGGATCGGCCTCCTCGTCGTCTGCGCGCTCCTCGCCGTCGGCGGCGCGTGGGCCGGCGCGACCGGCGGCGGGACGGTGGTTGCCGGTGTGGTGATCGCCTCCGGCGTCGCCCTGGTCGCCGGCGCCTTCGTGGGCGGGGCCCGCTGGCTCATCCTGCCGGCGCTCGCCGTTGCGCTCCCGCTGGCGCTCGTCTCGGCCTCGAACCTCGACATGTCGGGTGGCACGGGCGACCGCGAGTACCGCCCGGCCGACGCCTCGGGACTGCGCCCGAGCTACAAGCTCGGGGTCGGACGCCTCGTCGTGGACCTGCGCAAGACCGCCCTGCCCGCCGGCGACCTGCCGCTCAAGGTCGACGTCGGGGTGGGCCAGGCCCTCGTGCTCGTGCCCAAGGACGTGTGCGTCGCCGCGCGCTCGTCGGCCGGGGCAGGCGACATCTTCGTCATGGGCCGCGAGAGCTCGGGCATCGACGTCGACCGCCTCGACGAGGCGCGCGCGCCCGCCGGCACGACCCGCGTCGTTCTCGACGCGCACGTGGGGGTCGGCGCCGTCGAGGTGGGTCACCAGGAGCGCAACTGGGACCACGGCCGCCTTCAGGCGCTCGGGAACACGGCGTGCATCGGGGCCGGTGCGTGAGGCGCCCGGACCCCCTCTCGCTCACCGCCGGCGTCGTCCTCATCGCGCTCGGCGCGGTCCTGTTCCTGGACCGCACCGGCGCCGTCGACCTCGGCTTCGACGTCGTCGCGCCGGTCGTCTGCGCGGCGCTGGGCGCGATCCTGCTCGTCTCGGGCCTGACCCGCGACGACTGAGATCATCGGCTCGCCCATGGCCACCCTCACCGGACACGACGACACCCGGCCCCGGCGCCTCGTCCCGCGCCGGGATTCCGAGCACAAGGTGCTGGCGGGCGTGTGCGCCGGCATCGGGCGCGAGCTCGGCGTCGACCCGCTGCTCGTGCGCATCGTCTTCCTCGCGCTGGCCACCGGCGGCGGGGTCGGGATCGCGCTCTACGCGATCTGCGTCTTCGTCATGCCCGAGGGCGACGAGGAGCCCGTCCTGCGCCGGCTGCGCACGGCTCGCGGCACGATCCAGGTCGCGCTCGGCACGGGGCTGCTCGTGCTCAGCGTGCTGCTGACCTTCCGCGCGCTGGGGGTGTGGTTCTCCGACGCGATCGTGTGGCCGCTCGTGCTGGTCACGGCGGGCGGGACGCTCCTGTGGCGCCAGTCCCAGCAGGCGACCGGCACCGCGCCCGATGCCGACGCGCCCAGCGCCGCACCCGACGCGGGGCCCGAGCCCGTCAGGCCGCGCGAGACGCGCGCCGCGATCGTGTCGCGCACCGGCATCGGCATCGCGCTGGTGATCGCGGCCGGCGTGGTGTTCCTGCAGGCGACCGGCGCGCTCAGCGCGGCCCGCGACGTGGTGCTCGCCGCCCTCGTCGTGGCGGTCGTCGTCGGCGTCATCTTCGCACCGTGGATCGTGCGCCTCGCGCGCTCGCTGGCCGCCGAGCGCTCGTCGCGCATCCGCTCCCAGGAGCGTGCCGAGATGGCCGCCCACCTGCACGACTCGGTGCTGCAGACGCTGGCCCTCGTCCAGCAGCGCGCCGAGGATCCCCGGGCGGTCGCGGCGCTCGCGCGCCGCCAGGAGCGCGAGCTGCGCGGCTGGCTGGCGGGGCGCTCGGTGCCGGGCGCGGGCGAGCAGCGGCTGGGAGCGGCGCTCGAGGCGGTGGCCGACGAGGTCGAGCAGGCCCACGGCGTGACCGTCGAGGTCATCGTCACCGGCGACCGCGTCATCGACGAGCGCGGGGTCGCGCTGGTCGCCGCGGCACGCGAGGCGGTCGTCAACGCCGCGAAGTTCGGCGGCGGCTCGGAGGTCTCTGTGTTCGCCGAGGCGGGCGGCGACGAGCTGCACGTGTTCGTGCGCGACCGGGGCCCCGGCTTCGACCTCGCCACCGTCCCGCCCGACCGTCGCGGAGTACGGGAGTCGATCGTCGGGCGCATGGCCCGCCACGGCGGGCGCGCCGTCGTGCACTCCGGAGCCGGGACGGGCACCGAGGTCGAGCTCAGCCTGCCGGCGGTGAGCTCGTGAGCGACCCGCGCGTCGTCATCGTCGACGACCACGGCCTGTTCCGCGCCGGGGTGCGCGCCGAGCTCGAGGGCCGCGTCGCCGTCGCGGCCGACGCCGGGACGGTCGCCGAGGCGGTGGCCGCGATCCGCGCCGAGCGTCCCGACGTCGTGCTCCTCGACGTCCACATGCCCGATGGCGGAGGCGTCGCCGTCATCGAGGCGGTGGCCGAGGACGACCCGCCCCCGCGGTTCCTGGCGCTGTCGGCCTCGGACGCCGCCGAGGACGTCATCGCCACGATCCGCGCGGGCGCGCGCGGCTACGTGACGAAGTCGATCTCCGGCGCCGAGCTGGCCGACGCCATCCGCCGCGTCCACGACGGCGACGCCGTCTTCTCGCCCCGCCTGGCCGGCTTCGTGCTCGACGCGTTCTCCGGCCGCGACGCCGCCGGGCCGAGCGCCTCGGCGGCCGCGCCGGACGCCGAGCTCGACCACCTGACCCCGCGCGAGCGCGAGGTCATCCAGCACATCGCCCGCGGCTATCTCTACAAGGAGATCGCCCTCCGCCTGGGCATCTCGGTCAAGACCGTGGAGGCCCACGTCTCCGCCGTCCTGCGCAAGCTCCAGCTCTCCAACCGCCACGAGCTCTCGCGCTGGGCGACCCAGCGCCGCCTCGTCGACTGAGCGCTGGCAGCCTGCGGGGCGGCCGGCCCGGGTCCCGCAACCCGCGCCCGCCGCCCCGTCGGCACGTCCCCTGCCCTGGGGAAGCTCTGGATGCCGGCGCGTATGTGCGCCTACATGGGAGAACGTCGGGCGCCGCCGTTTCTTGCGCCGACATATCCTTCCCGCCCTATGTTCAGCAAGGTCCTGGTCGCCAATCGCGGTGAGATCGCCGTTCGCGTCATCCGCGCGTGCGAGGAGCTCGGCATCGCCACGGTGGCGGTCTACTCTGAGCTCGATCGCGACGCACTGCACGTCAAGCGCGCCGACGAGGCCTACCTGCTCGGTGGCCCGACCGCCGCCGAGAGCTACCTGAACGTCGAGAGGATCCTCGAGGTCATCCGCGAGTCCGGCGCCGAGGCCGTGCATCCCGGCTACGGCTTCCTCGCCGAGAACGCGCCGTTCGCGCGCGCCTGCGAGGAGGCGGGGATCGTCTTCATCGGGCCGCCCGCCTCCGCGATCGACGCGATGGGGTCGAAGACCAGGGCGCGCGAGCTGATGAAGGCGGCGGGCGTGCCGATCGTGCCCGGCACCACCGAGCCCGTCGCCGACGTCGAGGAGGCCCGCCGGATCATCGACGCCGACATCGGGTTCCCCGTCGCGGTGAAGGCCGCGGGCGGTGGCGGCGGCAAGGGCTTCCGCGTGGCGCTGGACGCCTCCGAGCTCGAGTCCGCCTTCGAGGGCGCCGCGCGCGAGGGCGAGAAGTTCTTCTCCGACGCGACGGTCTACCTCGAGCGCTACCTGCCCGATCCCCGCCACGTCGAGGTGCAGGTGCTCGCCGACCGTCACGGCAACGTGATCCACCTGGGCGAGCGCGACTGCTCCGTTCAGCGCCGCCACCAGAAGGTCATCGAGGAGTCCCCCGCGCCCGCCGTCGACGAGGCGCTGCGCGAGCGCATCGGCCAGATCGGCGTCGAGGCCGCGCGCGCCGTGGACTACGTCGGCGCGGGCACGATCGAGGGCCTCCTGCAAGACGGCGAGTACTTCTTCCTGGAGATGAACACCCGCGTCCAGGTCGAGCACTGCGTCACCGAGATGGTCACCGGCATCGACATCGTCAAGGAGGGCATCCGCGCGGCCGCGGGCGAGGAGCTCTCGGTTCGCCAGGAGGACGTCGTCCTGCGCGGGCACGCGATCGAGTGCCGCATCAACGCCGAGGACGCCGCCAAGAACTTCGCCCCGGCGCCCGGGCGGATCGGGAGCTACCGCGAGCCCGCCGGCCCCGGCGTGCGCGTGGACTCGGGCGTCGGCCCGGGCAGCGAGATCTCCCCGATGTACGACCCGATGGTCTCCAAGCTCATCGTCTGGGACGTCGACCGCGAGCAGGCCACCCGGCGGATGCTGCGCGCCCTCGGCGAGTACGAGATCGAGGGCCTCAAGACCCTCATCCCGTTCCACACCGCGCTGCTGCAGACGCCGCAGTGGGCCGCCGGCGAGACGTGCCGCGACCTGCTCGAGGACCGCAGCTGGCTCAAGACGCTCGCGTTCCCCAAGGCCGAGAAGGCCAAGGACGCCGGCGCCGAGGAGGCCGCGAGCGTCCAGCACGACTACACCGTCGAGGTCAGCGGGCGGCGCTTCGACGTCAAGGTGATCGGGCCGCCGTTCGCGGGCGGCGCGGCCGCCGCGGTCAACGGCGCCGCGCCGGCGGGGCGCGCGGCGCCCAAGCGCGGCGAGCGCAAGTCCGGCGGGGGCGGCGCCGGCGCCGACACCCTGGAGTCGCCCCTGCAGGGCAACCTGTGGAAGGTCGTCGTCGAGCAGGGCGCCGTCGTCGAGGAGGGCCAGCTCATCTGCATCATCGAGGCGATGAAGATGGAGAACGAGATCACCGCCCACAAGGCGGGCACGATCGCCGAGCTGCCGATCACCGAGGGCGCGCCCATCTCCGCCGGGGACACGATCGCCGTCATCCGGTCCGCGGAGGGCTGAGCCCCCGCCGAGTCCGGCGGCTGGACTTGCCGTCGCGGCCGGGATACGGTCGGCGCATCGACCAGGAAGGGGGGCGCCGTGTCGTCCACCGTGCCGGATTCCGAGCTCAAGGCGCGCCACCGCACGATGTGGGCGTCCGGGGACTACCCGTCGATGGTCGAGACGTTCCTGCTGCCGCTCGGGCCGCGGCTCGTCGAGGCCTGCGGCATCGGCCCGGGGATGCGCGTCCTCGACGTCGCCGCCGGGACGGGAAACGCCGCGATTCCCGCGGCGCAGCGGGGTGCGAGCGTCACCGCGAGTGACCTCACGCCCGAGCTGCTCGAAGCGGGGAGCCGCGACGCCGAGGCCCAGGGACTCGAGCTCGAGTGGCTCGAGGCCGACGCCGAGAACCTGCCGTTCGCCGACGAGTCCTTCGACGTCGTCATGTCGTCGATCGGCTGCATGTTCGCGCCGCATCACCAGGAGGTCGCCGACGAGTTGGTGCGCGTCTGCCGTCCGGGCGGGACCATCGGCCTGTTGAGCTGGACCCCCGAGGGCATGATCGGCGCCCTCTTCCGCACGATGGGCCCGTTCGCCCCGCCGCCTCCGCCCGGCGCGCAGCCGGCGCCGCTGTGGGGCAGCGAGCAGCACGTGAACGAGCTGTTCGGCGACCGCGTCACGTGGACCACGCTCGAGCGCGAGATGCTCGAGATCACGGCCTTCGAGCACCCGCGCGACTACGGCGAGCACTTCAAGGCCCGGTACGGGCCGACGATCGCCGCTCGGGCCAACGCGCAGCGCAACGACCGCGAGGCCGAGTTCGACGCGGCGCTGGACGCGTTCTGCGACGAGTGGAACCGCGGCACGCCCGACGCGGCACGCTTCGAGAAGGAGTACCTGCTCGCGGTTGGCTCACGGGCCTGAAGGCCGTCGTATCGAAGGGTGTTGATGCGAGGACGCCGGTGCGCTACGCTGCGCACCGGCCGTCAGACCAACGCCTGCTGATATGAACCCGTCCTCGCTCACGCTCCCCGGCCCGTCCGCCGCCACCTGCTGCGCCCCGGCGGTCGGCGTCGCGCCCACGCTCGACGCCGATCGGATCGCCACGGTGGCCAAGGCGCTGTCCGAGCCACTGCGGGTCCGCATCCTCGACGTGCTGCGCCGCAGCCCCGAGGCGGTGTGCCAGTGCGAGCTCATCGCGCTGTTCGACATCAAGCAGTCGCTGCTGTCGCACCACATGCGCAAGCTCGTCGACGCCGGCCTCGTCGACGTCGAGCGCCGCCACAAGTGGGCCTTCTACTCCGTGACCGACGACCCCTTCCAGGAGCTGACCGCATGGCTGAGCTGACCACACCCGGGGACATCCGCGAGACCGTGCGCGAGAAGTACGCCGCGGCCGCGCGCGCCGTCGACGAGCAGTCCGAGACGTCGTCGTGCTGCGGCCCCATCTCGCTCACCGATGCCGACGAGACCCAGGTGTTCGGGTCGTCCCTCTACGAGGGCACCGACGCCGAGGGCGTGGCCGCCACCGCCGTGCAGGCCTCGCTGGGCTGCGGCGTGCCGACCGCGGTCGCCGACCTGCACGAGGGCGAGACCGTGCTCGACCTGGGCTCGGGCGCCGGTGCCGACGTGCTCATCAGCGCGCGGCGGGTGGGCGCGACGGGCAAGGCCATCGGGTTGGACATGACCGACGAGATGCTCGCGCTGGCACGCGCCAACGCCGCCGAGGCCGGGGTCACCAACGTCGAGTTCGTCAAGGGCTACATCGAGGACATCCCGCTGCCCGACGCCTCCGTCGACGTCGTCATCTCCAACTGCGTCATCAACCTGGCGGGCGACAAGCACAAGGTCCTGGCCGAGGCCTCGCGCGTGCTGCGCGGGGGCGGGCGCTTCGCCGTCTCCGACGTGATCGCCGACCGCGACATGGACGACGCGACCCGCGGCGACATGGCGGCCTACACGGGCTGCATCGCCGGCGCGCTGACCGACGAGGAGTTCCGCGATGCGCTGACCGCGGCCGGCCTGATCGACATCGAGATCCGCGAGACCCACCGCGTCCACGAGCACGCGCGCTCGGCGATCATCCGCGCCCGCAAGCCCGACCGGGCCGCCTGAGCGGTGGACGGCTCCATGGCGCTCTGGCGCCGCTCACTGGCCGAGGCGATCGCGGCCTTCGCCCCGGTCTTCGCCGGCTGCGGCGCGATCGTCACCGACGCCCAGCACGCCGGAGCTCTGGGCGCGGTCGGCGTCAGCCTCGTCTTCGGGCTGATCATCATGGTCATGATCTACGCGACCGGGCACCTCTCCGGCGCGCACATCAACCCCGCCGTCACGCTGGCTTTCACGCTGACGCGGCACTTCCCCGGGCGAGAGGCGATCGCCTACATCGCCGCGCAGCTCGCGGGCGCCACGGCCGGCGCGCTGGCGCTGGCCGCCGTCTGGACGAGCAAGCCGGCCCACCTCGGCGCGACGGTGCCGAGCGTCGGCGCGGGCAGCGCGTTCGTCTACGAGCTGGTGCTCACGGCGTTGCTGATGTTCGTGATCGTCGCCGTGGCCACCGACACCCGCGCGGTCGGCGCCGCCGCGGCCGTGGCGATCGGCGGCACGGTCGGCCTCGACGCGCTGTTCGGCGGCTCGGTCACCGGCGCGTCGATGAACCCCGCGCGCTCGTTCGGCCCGGCGCTGGTCTCGGGCACCTGGACCGACTTCTGGGCCTACGTCGCGGGCCCGGTCCTCGGCGCGGCGTTCGGCGCCCTGGCCTACCAGCTCATCCGCACTCCGACGACCGCGCCCGGAGGCGAGTCCGCCTGATGGCCCACGTCCTCTTCGTCTGCCTGCACAACGCCGGGCGCTCCCAGATGAGCCGAGCGCTGTTCGACCGCGCCGCGCAGGGCCGCCACACCTCCGAGTCCGCCGGCAGCCGCGCCGACCCCGAAGGCCACGTCCACCCCGCCGTCGTCCAGGCGATGCACGAGCTGGGGATCGATCTCTCCGGCGTCCGCCCCCAGCCGCTGACGCCCGAGCTCGCGCAGCGCGCCGACGTCGTGGTCACCATGGGCTGCGGGGACGAGTGCCCCTACATCCCCGGCAAGCGCTACCTCGACTGGGACCTCGAAGACCCCAAGGGCCGCCCCATCGACGAGGTCCACGCGACCCGCGACGACATCGCGCGCCGCGTCGGGTCGCTGCTCGCCGAGCTCGATGACCCAAGCGGCTGAGTGAGCGCGTGGCGTCCGCCCGTTGACTCTCACCTCGATCGGCGCTACACCGCCTTCATGTGGATCGTCGGCGTGGTGGTCATAGCGGTCTTCGTCGTCTGCGTCTTCGCGGTGTTCTTCGTCGGGAAGACGGGGCCGTTCGCGGCCGTCTCGCAGTTCGGCCGGGACGGAAAGATCCACGGCGTCAAGGGAGCCACCGACTTCCACGACGACCTGCGCAAGCCGCGCCACGAGCAAGAACTGCTGTAGACACTGGGCCCCACGCGCGGGGCGACGGCAGCCGATGAGTTTCCGGGGCTGAGCCGGTCACTAGCCCGAACCCGCCGATCGATGACTTCGCGGCGGCAAAGCAGCGAGAGGGAGGAAAGCAGTGGGAGCAATACACGTGCACGAGTTCATGAGCCTCGACGGCGTGATCGACGCGCCGACGTGGACGTTCGACTACGGCTTCGACCCGCAGATGGGAGCGACCATCGGTGCGGTCACGGAACGGTGCCGAGGCATCCTGCTGGGGCGCACGACCTACGAGGCATTCGAGCCGGCGTGGTCGACGCGGACCGTGGAGGACGACCCCGGGGCGCCGTTCTTCAACGACACCACCAAGTACGTCGTCTCCGGGACGCTCACGGATGCGACGTGGAGGAACTCGCAGGTCATCGGGCCGTACGACCCCGACGCGATTCGCAGCCTCAAGGACGAGGTCGACGGCGATCTCTACGTCAGCGGCAGCGGAACGCTGGTCCGAGCGATGCTCGCGGACGGCCTGATCGACGACCTGCATCTGTTCGTCTACCCGCTCACCCGCGGATCCGGTCCGCGACTCTTCCCCGAGAGCGCCGCGCCGGGCAACCTGTCGCTTGCGGCCAGTGAGGCGTACGAGAACGGTGTGGTCTACCTGAACTACCGGCCGCAGGCGTAAGGCCGGCGCGTCGGGAGGCGTCATGGAGCGTCGCCCGGAGATCGCGTCAGCGGGACTGGTCGGACTGGCCGGCCCGCATGTCGCCTGGGCCGCCGGATCCTCGTGGCCGTCGGCCGACCGGCACGCTTTCGCCGACTCGACCGGCGCCTCTACTCCCCCGTGTGCCTGACGCTTGCCGCGCCGGCGGCGCCGGTAGCGCGACGGAGGAGTGGCCCTACCGGCCTTCGAACAGCACGGTCAGCGCGGTGAACGGCTGCAACGGGATGAGCTCGATCCCGACGATGTCGTTCGCGAGCAGCGGCAGGCCGTCGAGCGCTGCTTTCGCCTCTTCGGGGGACGAGGCCTCCAGGACCATGACGATGCCGGGGCCGCCGGGCGAGTAGATCTCGCGCACGAGCCCGCTGCGGTACATCTGCCACAACGCGGCGACCTCGTCGCGGGCGTGTGGGGCGATGGAGGCGCGGGCGTCGATGCCCGGGCGGGGGCGGCCGATGGCGAGCAGCTTCATCCTCAGCCCTCCGGCGCGGCGACCGCGACGACGGTGAACGGAAGGCGAGGACGGCCGGTGGCCATGCGGTCGAGCTGCGCGTTCACGACCAGCAGCGTGCCGCCCGAGACGGCGAGCGCGGTCGGGAACGCGAACGCCTCGCTGGTCAGCTCCCCCACGAGACGGCCGGAGCTCGCATCCTCGGCCAACGCGACGACCGCAATGACGCCGCGCGCGTTGATCGCGGCCATCAGCGTGGTGCCGCGCAGCACCAGCCCGTCGCAGTGCACGATCGGGCCGCCTTCCAGGGCGATCTCCTCCACGCGGGCGGTGGCGAGTCCGATGCGCCAGAGGCGCCCCAGGTTGGTCTGACAGGCGACCAGGTGGCGGCCGTCGGCTGCGAGGACGATCCCGTTGAGGTTGAGCCCCTCGCCCCACGGGATGCCCTGCTCGGCCAGGTCGACCCACGGCGACAGATCCAGCGTCTCCGCGTCCACGCGGAACAGCGTGGGCACGAAGGAGTCCGTCACGTAGGCGTCACCGTCCCGTCCGAACGCGATGTCGTTGACGCAGGACGGGCGCGCCCCGACGTCGCGGCAGGCCAGCGTCCGTGCGTCAGCGAGATCCAGGACCCGCAGCGTCCCGTCGTAGCCGCCGGCGGCCCATAGGCGTCCCCGCGCGTCGACCTTGACGCCGGCGACCGAGCAGCGGCCGTCGGCGCCGCCCGGCGACCACACCTCCGCGCGCCCGGTGCCGGCGGGCAGCCGGTAGAGCGTCCCGTCGGTCAGGCTGCCGACGTAGGCGTCGCCGGTCCGCGCGTCGAGTCCGATGCTCTCCGGGAACACCGCCTCGCCCGGCAGTTCGTAGAGCTCCTCGATCTCCATCAGGGTGGGAAGAGGCATGCGCCGGAGCATCCAGACGGACTGGCGCGAAGTCCAAGACCAACTCGGGGCGGATCGGTAGCGTGCGCCTATGGATCGGCTCGACCTGCGCTTGGTCGAATACTTCGTCGCGGTCGCTGAGGAGTTGCATTTCGGCCGCGCCGCGGCGCGGCTCCACATCGCTCAGCCCTCGCTCAGCCAGCAGATCCGCAAGCTCGAGGACCAGCTTCGGCGCACGGCTGCTCGACCGCAGCAGCCGTCGCGTCGAGCTCACCCCTGCCGGCGCCGCGCTGCTGGACGAGGGCCGCCTGGCTCTCGCACAGGCCGAGCGCGCCGTCCGCGCCGTCCGCCAGGCCGGCGCCACCGAGCTCACCGTCGGCTTCTACGGGTCGTCGGCCAGCCTGCTGCTCGCTGACGTCCTGCGAACCTTCACCGAGCGCATGCCGGCGGTTGCGGTGGCCGTGCGCGAGATCGAGCTCAGCCATATCGACGACCTCACCTCCGAACGCGTGGATGTCGCCTTCACGCGCCTGCAGCCCGGCGAAGCCGATCTCGACATCGAAGTCCTCATGCGCCAGCCGCGCGTCGTCGCGCTTCCCGCGGCGCATCCGCTCTCCGGACGCGACTCGATCTCCTTCGCCGACCTGCGTGCTGAGAGCTTCATCACCGGGCCGCGCACCCACAACCCGGCGTGGCGCGAGCAGTGGCTGGCCGAGCAGCGCGCCCACGGGCTCCCAGGGCGTGTCGTCGCCGAAGCCGCCACCGTCCAGGAGATCCTCACGCTCGTCTCGGCCGGACGCGGCGTCTGCCTCGTGCCCGCGCCCGCCGCCGACCTCTATCCGCACCCCGATGTCGCCTACGTCGCGGTGCGCGACGCGGAGCCCGCCACCGTGTCGGTGGCGTGGCCGCGCCGGCGGATGACCCCCGTGGTCGCCGCGTTCGTCGAGGCCGCCCGGGACGTCGCGCGCGCCGCCGCCTGAGGGCCGCTCAATCGGGGCGCCCGCCGGGGCGCCGGTCCTCGGCGTCCTCCGCGACCGCGCGGCGCAGCGCCTCGTCGAAGCCGACCGGCTGAACGTCGAACAGCGCTGCCCCCGATGGGTCGGTCACGACCGTCGGCACGGCCAGCCCTTCGATCAGCGGCCTGGCGACATCCGCGTCGACCGGCGTGACGAGCCCGATCCACAACGACGACAGCCACGGTGTGAGGAGGGGAACCGGGACCCGAGGACGCCGGCGAAGACCCAGCACCGCCGCCATGCGGTCGAGCATCTCGCCGTACGAGAGGACGTCTGGACCGCCGATCTGGATCTCCCTGCCGGTCGACGCCGCCACCGATGGCGCCTGCGCGAGATAGCGCAGCGTGTCGTCGATCGCGATCGGCTGCGTGGCGTTCTTCAGCCACTTCGGAGCGATCATCGCCGGGAGCCGCTCCACGAGGTGGCGCAGCGTCCGGTAGGACTCGCTCCGCGCACCAACGACCATCCCGGCCCGGAAGTACGTCAGCGGCGGCCCGTACTCGGCGAGGATGAGCGCGGACTCGTGGCGGCTGCGCAGGTGCTCGGATCGCGGGCGATCGCCGAGGCCACCCAGGTAGATGACCCGGTCGATCCCCTCGCTCCGCGCCATGCGGGCGAACGCCGTCGCAGCCGCGCGCTCGCGCGCCGCAAAGCCGGCAGAGCCGCCCCGGCCCATCGAGTGAATCAGGTAGTACGCGACGTCGACACCTCGCCCGGCGCCGCGCAGGCTCTCCGCCCGCAGGACGTCTCCCTCGTGCAGCGCGAACCCCCGCGCTTCCAGCTCACGAGCGCGCGAGCCGGTCCGGTCACGCACCAGGCAGCGCACCTCATGACCCGCCGACGCCAGCACCGACGCCAGGCGCCCACCGACGAACCCGGTCGCCCCTGTGACGAGCACGCGGCCCGCCACCAGCAAGCCTGGTGTCGACGGCGGTTCCACCCGGACCCACGGTACCCCGACCGTCGGTTTCCTACTGCTTGAGCAGCCCCGCGCCCCCGAGCACGCTCAAGCCGCCGCCGGCGACCAAGAGGACGGATGCGAGCACCACCGGCCATCGCCGCTGCAGCCAGGCCGCGCCCTTCTGAAGCCATGGTTCGGCGCGCTCCCCGGCGACGAGAAGGGTCGCGACGATCGCCAGCAGTGGCGCGACGAAGGCGAGGCAGTAGAGGGCGAGGAGCACGATGGCCTGAACGACGCCGGCGCTCGAGGCGGCGATCGCCGCGATGACCGCGAAATAGGGCACGGCCGTCGGCAGTTCGATCGCCGCGACCAGCGCTCCCGCGACCAGCGCGGAGCCACCGCCACCGTCGCGCATCGGAAGCTCGCGGCGTGCCAGGCTCCGCCGCCCCAGCCACAGCGCGACCGCGACGACCAGGAGCATGACGCCGGCGACCAGTTCGATCACATGCCTGCCGGGTCCGTGCGGATGCGGGACCAGTCCGCGGAGCAGCCTTCCCGGTCCGATGGTGAGCGCGATGCCGGCGGCGAGATTCACGGTGAACACGCCGGTCGTGAACAGCGTCACCCGCAGCACGCCCTTCCGCGTCGCGGCCAGGTACAGCGCGGGTCCGATGGTGCTGGGATTGATCGAGTCCGCCAGGCCGACTGCGATCACCACACCGGCTAGTCGCAGCAACCGTCGATCACGCGGTCGGCGGACGCCGCGGCCCCGATCAACGCACGATCTCGAGGCGGTGATGGGCGCGATCGACGAGGACCTGCGTGACCGGTACGTCGAGCTCCGACCGCAGCCGCGCGATGAGGCTGTCCTCCTGCCAGTTCGCGCGCTCGGCCGGGTGAGTGGCGACGATCACCTCGTCGGGCCCGAAGCGCCGCAGATCGTCCTCCACGGCGAGCAGCGGATGCATCGGATCGCCGATGTGGCCGCGGGCGGACAGGCCGTGGGCGAGCGCCCAGTCGAGCGTCTGCGCCAGCCTGGCCCGCGCCTCATCCATCTCGGCGTCGACGTCGGTGGTCACGAAATGCGTGCGCGAGACGAGCACCGGCGCGACGACCATCACCTCGGGGCGCAGCTTCGCGCGGCCCAGGATGGCGCCGCGCACGCCCTCGCCCTGGAGCGCCTCGTTGGCCACCACGAGGATGCGCCAGTCATCGGCACTTGCATCCGGGTGCGGCGCGTGCGCCGCCGCCCGCAACGGCAGGGGCCGCTGAGGGTCCTTCGCGACGAGGTCGGCGAGCAGCACGCCGAGCGTCACGGTCGCGAACACGAGCGCGCCCCATACCGCGGAGAGCAGAAGGCCGACCGCGATCGAAACGCCCACGAGGAAGGCGATCCCGTAGGTGATCCGGAATGCATCGGTCTCCGACCGGACGGGCAAGCGCACAACGTCCCTCCGAGATTCGTGCCAATCGACACGATTGTACGCCTGTGCGGACGCCCGACGGCCGAGTCGTGGCGCGACTGTGGCCCGCTACGCGGCGTAGCGCTGCTCGGCGCGAGCCCGCGCCTTGCCGGCCTCGACTTCGCGATCCTTCGCCGGCGCCGTTGTCGACAGCTCGTCCAGGAGCTCCGCCGACACGGCGGCTACGGCCTCGACCGCGCGCTCGAACGACGCCTCGTTGGCCTTCGACGGCTTCGTGAAGCCGCTGATCTTGCGGACGTACTGCAGCGCCGCGGCGCGGACCTCGTCGTCGGTCGCCGGCGGCTCGAAGTTGTAGAGGGTCCGGATGTTGCGGCACATGGCGGGCAGCCTCTCTCTCGTCGTCAGGGGGCGTGGACGCCGTGGCGCCTCAGGTAGTCCAGGTAGAACGGCCGCAGGAGGTCGGCGACCTCTCCGCGACCGGAGTCGGTGATGTCGTCGAGGTGCGCGCTGAGCCTCTGGACGTCGGCCTCCGCCTCGTCGAGCTGCCCTGCGGCGGCCTCGGCGGCGGGCAGGTTCTGCATCAGGTGCCAGAAGAACGCCACGTCGAGGTGGCGGCGCGCATGGCGCAGCGCCAAGTCGTGCAGCGCGGCCGAGGACAGGCTCTCGAGGCGGTCGTCGTCGGTCATGTGACCCTGGAGATTACGCCGTCTTCTGTCTCGGGCGCGCACGCGGCGTACCTGCATCGCCGGGACCACCGAGCCGGTGAGAGTCCGGAAAGGAGCGTTTCGATGACGCAGCTGCAGACCGAGCAGGGCATGGTGCGGGTGCCGGCCGGGACCCGCAAGTTCCACCCGCCCGCCGCGTTGATGCGGGCGGGTCATGCGCCGCCTGCTGTTCATCACCGCGGTCCTCGCCGTCGCTGCGTGCCTGGCTGCGCCTGCGGGCGCCGCGACGCTGCCCGGCGTGATCGACCCGACGGTGCGCAGCGCGCGCGAGGGTGAGCCCGTCGTGCTGACCGGCGCGCAGATGGGCACGTGGGCGGTGCCGGCCAACCAGACGGTGCGCCCGCCCCTCATGGATCTGGCCGAGTGCCCGCCGAACCCCGATCCCTCGACGATCACCAATCCGACGTCGGGTGGCGCAGCCGGCCTGGTGGGCGGGCTCCAGCCGACGTGCCCCGCCGGGACCGATCCCCACAACCACTACGCCCAGCCGACGGTCGACACCGCGCCGCTGCAGCCGTCGGGGACGCCCGTCAACCGGTTCCTGGGCTATCGCTGGGACGACCGCGCCGGGCGCTTCCGGCAGATCCCCTTCCAGGTCGACGAGGTCTTCACCCGCTACCTCAACAACACGGCATCGGGCTTCTCGCCCTACTCCGGCGAGGACCAGCACACGACGTACGCCTTCGACCGCGAGGGCTTCCGCTACACGGCGAACACTCCCCAGGACCCGTGCCACGCCGTCGCGGCCTCCAACGAGATGACCGACCCGGTCAAGGGCCTGGACACCAACGACGAGCTCGCCTTCATGGCGCGCGACGCCGGGCCGACGGCGCCCGCCCGCGCGCGCCTGCCCAAGGGCATCGAGGCCGCCAAGGCGATCGCCGTCTCCGACCCGACGAACCCCGGGTCGCCGACCCGCTACGTCTACGTCATGCGCGCCGGCCCCAGGGGGCCCAAGCCCGCGTTCGACGCCTTCAACGGCTACGTGCGCTACCGGCGCGACGCGCACGCCGACACGTTCGCGTTCTCGCAGTCCTCCTACGACACCTACGGCAACGCGCCGCAGGGCCCGTACTGCGACGACCAGGGCAACGTCGTGCGCAACGCCGACGGCACGCCGAAGATCGGACAGCGGCGTCCGCGCGACGGCGCCTGGATCACGACGCCGCGCTACCGCTTCCGGTACGACGGGCGCTGGCTCATGACGCAGATCCGGATCTCCGGCAACGGCGGCCGGACCTACGGCGCCGACCTCGTCGACCGCTGGAAGGCCCGCGCCTTCGCCCAGGACCCGGGGTCGAACACGCCGTGCTGCGGCTACGAGGAGGAGGACACGAACTGGGGCGGCTCGAGCATCCTGCTGGGCGAGAAGGTCGGCCCGGTACGCGCGATCCGCGAGACGTGGGGCGCCGACTCGGGCACGAACGTGGTGCGCCGCGAGACCTTCTACCGCGACTCGATGCGCCAGAAGACGTGGCTGCGCGTGCACGTCATCCCGCCGCTGGACGGCATCTACGCCCAGTGGGACTTCAACGCCGGCCGCGTCACGCGGTTCTACAACTCCCACCAGCCGGCGGGGGTCCCGATCGACGGGTCCAACGACGAGGTGTTCGGCAACCTCGACGACCCGTGCAACGCGAACTACAACGCGAACGACACCAGCGCCATCGACCAGGGCTACCGCACGCTCTACCGCCAGCTGGGCACCTGCGACTGGAACCCCTACCACCTGAGCGCCGACCCGGGCGACCCGAGCTTCGCCGACGCCAACGCGTCGCTGGGCTGGTCGCAGACGTCGGGGCCCGCCGGCACGATCGTCGACCGCATCTCCACCTCGATCACCGACCTCACGCCAGGCGGCGCCGCGCAGTCGGTCGTCGCGGTGCCCTACTACCGCGATGACAGCTGCTTCGACGACGGCACCGGCTCGGACCCCGGTCCGAAGGTCCATCTGCGCTCGGGCGACGAGCCGCGCACCACCGCCGACGGGACGCCGCGCCGGTGCTGGAAGCCCTCCGACGGCATCCCGGACGGCAGCGACCGCTTCTTCCAAGGCTCGATCGGCACCCACGGCCTGCACCTGCTGTTCCTGGCCGACTCCGACAACGCCCGCATGACCGTCCCCACCGACGAGATCGTCAGCGACTGGTCCATGGCGATGCTGCCGGGCGACCCCGGCAACGTCGGCGAGGCCTACGGCCGGACCTTCGAGCGCCCGCTCGTCACGACGGTGGCCGACGCGCCGAACCGGCCGGACCTCCTGGGATAGCAAGCCCGCTGGACGTCCTTCCGGAAGCTGGTGTATAGCTTCGCCATGTCCACCATCGGTCCGACCTCCGCCGCCGTGCCGCCCGAGCGCCGCGACCGCACGGTCGCCGCCGTCAGCGGGGTGCTCCTCCTGATCGGGATGCCGGTCGGCTATTTCTCCGGTCACACCAGCACCGGCGAGGTGATCGGGTTCTTCGTGCTCACGGCGCTGTCGCTGGCCCTCACCGCCTGGCTCGTGCTCTGGCTGGTGCCGCGCGAGCGGGCCGCCGGTCCCGAGCGGGCCACCCGCACCGCGATGCTCCTCGGCGTCCTGGCGCTGCTCGCGATCGCGTTCTTCTGGACCGGCCTCCCGTTCCCCCTCGGCGCGGGCGCGATCGCGCTCGGTCTCTGGCTGCGGGAGCGGGCGGCGGCCTCGGGCCGTCACGGCAAGGCCACCGCCGTCCTGTCGCTCGGCGCGTTCGCGGAGGCGGCGTCGTTCGTCGCCCTGCTCGTCGGCTGAGCTAAGCGGCTACTCGTAGACGATCAGGTCGGGCGGCGGCGTGAGTGTGAGGACGCTGCTCGGCTGCATCAGCCCCGTGTCCTCCTGGTAGAAGAGCTTGAGGCCGTCGTCGAAGTGCGTGCCGTCGCGCGTGAACTCGCGGTACTTGGCCACCTTGTTCGCGCGGTCGCCGAAGCCGTCCACGTTCATCGTCATCGCCAGGCCGGCGGGGTGGATCACCGCCGCCTTGCCCTGGATCATGTCCGGCGTGAACTGGTGGACGACGAAGAGCTTCTCGGGCAGGTTGCGCTCACGGACGATCCTCGCGACGTGGCGGGCCACCGTGTTGATCTCGGCGGCGCCCACCGAGCCGATGACCCGGCCGGGCACCTGGCCGGGCGTGTGCCACTCGGGGTCGAGCGCCAGGCCGACGTCGGGCAGGCGCAGCCACTTGTCCAGGTGGCGCGCCTCGTCGATGAAGCGCGCGTGCCCGGGCTGGATGTCGAGCACCAGCAGCGCCCTGATGCGCCGCGCCGCGCGGAGGTAGCGCCCGACCACGGCGTCGCTCTGGCGCGTGCGGTACAGCCCGTCGGTCCCCGCGTCGGCGGCGGCGACGGTGACGATGAGCTCCATCGCGGGCAGCACCGGGCGCGTCTTGCGCCCGTAGGGCCGCGCCTGGGCGAGGAGGCGCCGCGCGGCCTGGTCGGGCGAGCCGATGCCCAGGGCCCCGAGCTGGGGGTCCTGCGGGGCGCCGTAGAAGGCCACGACGCGGTGGTGCGGGAAGATCGTGCGCCCGCCCCCCGGCAGCTGGGTCGGCGCCGGCCGCGGGGGCGCCGCGGCGGCGGGCGGGAGCAGCGCCCGCGCGCGTGTGGCGCCATGACCCCCGTTCACGACCCAGCCGACGGCGACGCCGGCGACCAGCGATCCTGCCGCCAGCACGCCGAGCGCATTGCGCCGGCGGCGGCGATAGACCTCGGCGGGCTCGCGCATCCCGCGGGCATGGTGACGGGTCGCGGCGGCCACTACTGTCCCTCCCTTCCCCGATGAGAGAGCGAGGAACCCCCGACCCATGAGCCGTGCCCCCCGAGTCTGGCTGGCCGCCGTCGACGACGCCGAGACGGTCGCCCGGCTGCTCGTTGCCTTCCGCGACCACCTCGACCTCTCGTGGCCGTCGGACAACGCCTTCCTGGCCGGCGTCGAGCGCCTGCTCGACGACCGCGACACCGACTACCTGCTCGGCGCGCCGCACGACGACGCGCCGCCGGCCGGGGTCGTCCAGTTGCGCTACCGCTACGGCATCTGGCGCGCAGGTACCGACTGCCTGGTGGAGGACCTGTTCGTCGAGGAGGCGGCCCGCGGCGCGGGCCTGGGGCGGGCGCTCGTCCGCGGGGCCATCGAGCGCGCCCGCGAGCGCGGCTGCCGGCGCATCGAGCTCGACGTCAACGAGGGCAACCCCGCCGCGCTCGCGCTGTACGAGTCCTTCGGGTTCAGCTCCACCACGAACGGCTACGGCGCGCGCGACCTGTACCTGCGGAGGCATCTCGATTCAGGAGCCGACGCACCGGGGTAGCCCGGTGCCATGCCTCCACCTCCGGCGAAGCCGCGCGTCACCCGGTTGCTGCGCGATCTCGAGCAGATGGCGTCGCTCGACCCGCCGGCGAAGGCCGTCGGCAAGTACGTACGCTCGCTGCTGGGGCGGGGCGCGGTGAAGGATGCGCTGAGCGGCACCTGGCTGGGCCACGCGCTGCACCCGGTCCTCACCGACGTGCCGATCGGGACGTGGACGAGCGCGACGATCCTCGACGTCGCGGGTGGCAAGGACGCCGGGCCCGCGGCCGACCGCCTGATCGCCATCGGAGTCGCGGCCGCCATCCCGACCGCCGTGAGCGGCTGGTCGGACTGGGCCGACAGCGAGTCCGCCAGCGACAGCGTGCGGCGGATCGGGATGGTCCACGCCGCCAGCAACGTGGCGGCGCTGAGCCTCTATGCCGCCTCGCTCGTCGCGCGGGCGCGCGGCCGGCGCCGGCGCGGCGTCGCACTCGGCCTCGCCGGCGCGGGCGCGCTGGCCACCGGCGGCGTGCTCGGAGGCGACCTCGCCTACGCCAAGGGCGTGGGCGTCGACCAGGCCGCGTTCACCCACCCGATCGAGGACTGGACGGCGGTGGCGACCACCGGCGAGGTGCGCGAGGGCTCGCCACGACGCGCCGAGGCGGACGGCGAGGCGCTGGTGCTCGTCCGCCGCGCCGGGCACGTCCACGCGCTCGTCGACCGCTGCGTGCACCGAGGCGGGTCGCTGCACGAGGGCGAGCTGGTCGACGGCTGCATCGAGTGCCCGCTGCACGGCAGCCGCTTCCGGCTGGAGGACGGCTCGGTGGAGCGCGGCCCCGCGGCCTACCCGCAGCCGGTGTTCGAGGTCCGCGAGATCGAGGACCGCGTCGAGGTCCGCTCGCCCGTGGCCTGAGGCTGAGTGGCCCCGGGCGCCCGCCTACAGCGGCGGCGCGGCCATGATCTCGACCCGGTGCCCGCCCGGCGAGCGCACGAATGCGCGCGCGGCGCCCCAGTGCGGGGTGCGCGGGTCGATGTCGAAGCCCGCCGCCTCCAGGCGCGTCACGACGTCATCCCATGGCTCGGCGACGACGGCGACGTGGCCCTCCGGCGGCACGACGGTCTCCTCGGCGAAGAGGAGGTGCACCTGGGTGCCGGCGCGCTGGACCCAGGCCGCGCGTTCGCCGACCGTCCCGGAGGGCCCGACCCGCTCGAAGCCCAGTAGCGCCCAGAAGCCGAGCTCGGCCTCGACGTCGGAGGGGCGGGTCTCGAGGGAGACGTGATGGATCACGGGTGCGCTCCGATCTGCTTCAGGTTGGCTTCGTGGATGCGCCGCTGCTCCGCGCCCCGGCGCGCGAGCGGCAGGGTGAGGTCGTTGAGGTAGGTCACGTCCTCGCGCAGGATCGCCAGTGCGCGCTGGGCGTCCAGGATGGCGCCGTGGCCGGGCACGACGTGATCGGCCTGCTCCACCAGCGGCCGCAGGCGCTCCAGCGTCGCCAGATAGGCGTCGCGCGAGCCGCCCTCGGAGAGCATCGGGATCTCCACCGGCGAAAGGTAGTCCCCGCAGACGAGGACGCGCGCCCACGGGATCCAGATCGCCATGCCGTCGGCGGTGTGCCCGTCGGCGGGGTGCAGTTCGAGCTCCTGGTCTCCGATCCCGACGTGCCCGGGCACCGGCAGCGCCTGCACCTGCCCGAGGGACAGCGGGCGCGGGCGCTCGACATAGTGGCCCTCGTCGAAGTCGCGCAGGGCGCGGGCGGCAGCGCCCGGCTCGGCGGTCAGCCGCGCGGCGGTCGTCTCGGCGCAGCCGATCGACGCGTCGGGGAAGGCGAGGCGGCCGAGCAGGTGGTCCCAGTCGGCGTGGGTGGCGAGCAGGCCGCTGAACCCGAAGCCGGCCTGCTGCAGGACGGCGGGGAGGACTTCGAGCTCGTCGGGGAAGACGGGCGAGTCGATGACGAACGCCTCGTCACCGCTGCGGACCATCGTGCAGGCCGTCTGAAAGGCCTGCGACGTGAGGACGAGGACGTCGGTGTGAAGGCCGACGACCCGCAACTCAGGCGGCGCCGAGGAGCTTTGCGGCCTCGAGGAGCGTGCGGACCTCGGCGGTCGGCTTCTTCTGACCCGGCTCGAGCTGCTCTCGGTTGCGGTTGACCCAGATGACCGGCACCTTCGCCTTGATGCACGGCTCGACGTCGTGGTAGTAGCTGGCCGCGATGTGCACCCAGCCCTTCTTGCTGCCGATCCGCCGCGCGGCCTCGGTGAAGTGGGCGGGGTCGGGCTTGTAGGAGCGCACCTGCTGGGCGGTCACGACGAGATCGAAGTCATGGGGGATGTGGCGCCGCGTCTGACCCAGGAGCTTGTCGTCGATGTTGGAGATCAGGCCGGTCTGGAACTTCTTGGAGAACTTGGTGAGCTGAGGGGCCGTCTCCTTGAACGGCTTCCAGCGCTGTACCGAGTCCGGCAGGAAGCCCGAGCGCGAGGGCTCCAGCGGCCAGTCGATGTCCTTGGCGATGCGCACGGCCACGCGGCGGAGCACCTCGGCGTAGAGCTCATAGCTCCCGCTCTCGATCTCGCGCTCGTACTCGTGGAAGCGCGAGATGACCTCCTCGGGGTCGTCGATCGTGAATCCGTCGCGGGCGGCTTCCTTCTTGAACGCGTCGAACACCCCCGACTCCCAGTCGATGAGTGTGCCGTACACGTCGAACGTGACGAAGGTGACCTTGGAGGGAAGCGGCATGGCGGTCAGGCATTCTGCCATTCGCGGGGCCTTCCGCGACGGGACGTCGGTGCCAAGTTCGTTTCACTAGAGTCCTGCGGCGCTCATGGACCTCCTCGAATATCAAGGCAAGCAGCTGTTCGCGCGCCACGGCGTGCCCGTCCCGTCGGGCAAGCCGGCGACCACCGTCGACGAGGCGGTGGCCGCCGCGGACGAGATCGGCTACCCGTGCGTCGTCAAGGCGCAGGTGCTGATCGGCGGGCGCGGCAAGGCCGGCGGCATCAAGGTCGCCAAGGACCGTGACGAGGCCCGCGAGCACGCCACCGCGATCCTCGGCATGGACATCCGCGGGCTCACCGTCCACGAGGTCTGGGTCGAGGCGGCCAGCGACATCGCCGAGGAGTACTACGCGTCGATCGTGTTCGACCGGGCGGCCAAGGCGCCGCTGGTCATGCTCTCGACGCAGGGCGGGATGGACATCGAGGAGGTCGCCGATCGCGACCCGGGCGCCATCGCGCGCCTGCACGTCGACCCGCTCATCGGCTTCCAGGCCTTCCACGGCCGGCGCCTGGCCTACGAGGCCGGCGTGGCCGCCGACGTCGTGCGCCCCGTCGCCGCCCTGCTTGCGCGCCTCTACGACGCGTTCACCGGCGAGGAGGCGATGCTGGTCGAGGTCAACCCGCTCGTCGTGCTCCAGGATCGCTCGGTCAAGGCGCTCGACGCGAAGGTGACGCTGGACGACAACTCCTTCTTCCGCCACACCGACAACGCCGCGCTGCGCAACGTCGGCGCCGAGGACCCCCAGGAGCGCATGGCCAAGGAGCGCGGCCTGACCTACGTCAAGCTCGACGGCGACATCGGCATCCTCGGCAACGGTGCCGGGCTGGTGATGTCCACGCTCGACGTCGTGGCCCAGGCCGGCGGCGCGCCCGCGAACTTCCTGGACGCGGGCGGCGGCTCGAAGGCCGATGCGATCGTCAGCGCGGTCGAGGTCATCATCTCCGACGAGAAGGTCAAGGCCGTCCTCTTCAACATCTTCGGCGGGATCACGCGCTGCGACGAGGTCGCCAAGGGCCTCATCGAGGCCTTCGATGTCGTGAAGCCCGAGGTTCCGTTCGTCGTGCGCCTCGACGGCACGAACGACGTCGAGGGCCGCCGGCTCCTGGCCGAGGCCGACCTGCCCAACGTCCACACGGCCGCCACCATGAACGAGGCCGCCGAGAAGGTGGTGGAGCTCGCCCGATGAGCGTCCTGATCGACCAGAGCACGCGCCTGTGCGTCAGCGGCATCACCGGCCGCGAGGGCACGTTCCACGCGATGAACAACCGCCGCTACGGCACGAACGTCGT
>JAOPZW010000013.1 GCA_025963905.1 Solirubrobacterales bacterium
AGCCGGCTCCCGAGCGGCAGCAGCCCGCCGCCTCGGGTGGCGGGGCCGCGTCCCCGCAGGCCGAGGCGCCCAAGGCCGAGCAGCCGGCGGCGCCCGCGCCCGAGGCGAAGGCCGCGCCCGCCAAGCCCGCCGGCGCCGGCCCGAAGATCATCTCCCAGCCCGCTCCGGGCACCGGCCCCAAGATCATCTCGGCGCCCGAGCCCGTCACCGAGGACGGCAAGAAGGTGCGCCCGACGCGCGACGACGGAAAGCGCCCCACCCGCGGCGGCCTCGCCGGCGAGAGCGGTCCCGGCGGCGCCCGGCGCCGTGTCGTCATCGACTCGCAGGCCTCGCGCCGCACCGGGCCCGGTGGCGGCCCCGGCGGGCCGGTCCAGCAGCCGCCGCGCCGCCAGCGCCGCGGCCGGCGCCGCCGCGGGACCTACGACGACAGCGTCCGCCCGCTGGACACCGACGCGCAAGTCACCACCGACACGATCAAGGTCAACTCCGGCTCGACGGTCAAGGACGTCGCCGAGTACCTCGGCGTGCCGGTGCCCGACGTCATCAAGCAGCTCATGACGATGGGCGAGATGGTCACGCTCACGCAGACGCTCTCCGACGAGGCGATCGCGATCCTGGCCGAGGCGTTCGACCGCGAGGTCGAGATCGTCCGCGCGACCGACGAGGTCGACGACGAGATCGCGTTCGACGACGCCGAGGCCGATCTGGTCGAGCGCCCGCCGGTCGTCACGATCATGGGCCACGTCGACCACGGCAAGACCTCGCTGCTGGACGCCATCCGCAAGGCCGACGTCGTGGCCGGTGAGGCCGGCGGCATCACGCAGCACATCGGCGCCTACCAGGTGCACCACAACGACAAGGTCGTCACCTTCCTGGACACCCCGGGCCACGAGGCGTTCACCGCCATGCGCGCCCGCGGCGCCCGCGTCACCGACGTGGCCGTCATCGTGGTCGCGGCGGACGACGGCGTGAAGCCGCAGACCGACGAGGCGATCGACCACGCCAAGGCGGCCGACGTCCCGATCCTCGTCGCCGTCAACAAGATCGACAAGGAGGGCGCCGACCCCACGCGCGTGCGCACGGAGATGACCCAGCGTCAGCTCCAGCCGGCTGAGTGGGGCGGCGAGACCGAGTTCGTCGACGTCTCGGCCAAGACGCACCAGGGGCTCGACGACCTCCTCGACACCATCCTGGTCGTCACGGAGCTCGAGGAGCTCAAGGCGAACCCCAACGTCGAGGCCAGCGGCGTCGTCATCGAGTCCAAGCTCGATCCCGGGCGCGGGCCGGTCGTGACGCTGCTGATCCAGCGCGGCACCCTGCGCGTCGGCGACGCGGTCGTCGGCGGTTCGCACTGGGGCAAGGTCCGCGCCATGCACGACTACGTCGGTGAGCGGGTCAAGACCGCGGTGCCGGGCGACCCGGTCGAGGTCCTGGGCTTCGACGGCGTCCCCGAGGCCGGGGAGCACGTCCGCGTCGTCGAGAACGACCGCCGCGCGCGCCAGCTGGCCAACGAGCGCAGCATCCGCCTCAAGAACGAGGCGCAGGCGCGCCGCTCGGGCCGCAAGCGCTCGTTCGACGAGATCTTCAAGGGCATCCAGGAGGGCGTCCTCAAGGAGCTCAACCTCGTGCTCAAGGCCGACGTGTCCGGCTCGCTGGAGGCGTTCGAGGACGAGATCGCGAAGCTGCCCCAGGACGAGATCTCGGTCAACATCATCCACAGCGGCGTGGGCGGCATCAACGAGTCCGACGTCATGCTCGCCGCGGCCTCCGACGCGATCATCATCGGCTTCAACGTGCGCCCGGTGGGCGACGCCCGCGCCGTCGCCGAGCGCGAGTCGATCGAGATCCGTCCGTACTCGGTGATCTACAAGGCGCTCGACGACCTTCGCGACGCGATGGAGGGCATGCTCGAGCCCGAGGAGGTCGAGGAGACCGTCGGCCAGGTCGAGGTCCGCCAGACCTTCCGCGCCTCGCGCGTGGGCACGATCGCCGGCTGCTACGTCACCGACGGCAAGGTCACCCGCGGCGCGAGGATGCGGATCGTGCGCGACGGAACGGTCGTGTACGACACGACCGTGGCCAGCCTCAAGCGCTTCAACGAGGACGTCCGCGAGGTCAGCGCCGGCTACGAGTGCGGCATCGTCCTGGCCAACTACCAGGACGTCAAGGAGGGCGACGTCTTCGAGGTCTATGAGACGCGCTCCGTGGAGCGCGAGCTGGCGTAGGACGCCCGGACGGTCGTGGGCGCCTACGTCGCGCTGCTGCTCATCCACCTGCACTTCCCCGAGGCCGCGAGCCTCAAGGCAAAGCGCAAGGAGCTGGCGTCGGTCAAGGCGCTGCTGCACCAGCGCCACGGGCTCACCGTCGCAGAGGTGGCCTACCAGGACACATGGCAGCGCACGACGCTCGCGGCGGCGCTCACGGGCGGATCGCTGGCCACGCTGGACGCGGCGACCGGGCGGATCGAGCGATGGCTCGACGAGCGGTTTCCGCAGGGTGTGCGCATCGAACGGTGTCTCACCTCGTTCGAGGACGCAGGAGGGATAGGATGAGCGCGGAGAGGATGCGTCGTGTCGACGAGGCGATCAGGCAGGTGCTGAGCGACGCGATGACCCAGGATGTGAAGGACCCCCGAGTGGGATTCATAACGGTCACGGACGTCAAGACCAGCCCCGATCTGCGCCATGCTCGCGTCTACGTGAGCGTCCTCGGCGACGACGCCGAGCGCGAGGACAGCATGGAGGGGCTTCGCTCCGCGCATGGCTTCCTCCAGGCGAGGGTCGGACGGGAGCTGCACCTCAAGCACACGCCCGCCCTCCAGTTCCTCTACGACGACACCGCGGAGCGCGCCGCCCGCGTCGAGCATCTGATCCGGCATACGCCTACCGGCGACGAGCCCGCGGGCGGGGCGTGACGACGGTGGACACAACCAAGGCGCTGGACACGCGCGCTCACGTGCTGGAGGAGTTGCGCGAGGGCGACCGCTTCGTGCTCGTGACCCACGAGAACCCCGATGGTGATGCGCTGGGATCGCTCGTCGCGATGCACCGCGTGCTCACCGCGCTGGGCAAGGACTCGGTCATGCTCATGTCGGCCGAGGAGTTCCCGCTGCCCTACGAGTACCGGTTCTTCGACCTCGACGGGCTCCAGAGCCTCGTGCCGCCCGACATCGACGAGCGCACGGTGATCTTCCTGGACTGCGGGAACATCGATCGCAACCCGGCCGAGGTGGTCAAGCGCGAGGGGATGCACATCCTCAACATCGACCACCACCACGACAACACGCGCTTCGGGACGGTCAACCACGTCGTCGAGGAGGCGTCATGCACCGCCGAGATCGTGTGGGACCTGATGCGCGCGCTGGGCGTCGAGCCGGCCCTCGAGATCGCCGACGCGCTGTACGTCGGCCTCGTGACCGACACCGGGAAGTTCATGTACGAGAACACCGGCACGCGCGCGCACGTCATGGCCGCGGAGCTCATCGAGGCGGGCGTCGACGTCCACGGCATCTACCGCCGCCTGTACGAGGGGATGCCCTACTCCAAGCTCGAGCTGCTGGCGCGCGGGCTGGCCAACGTCCAGCGGTTCGACGACGGGCGCCTGACGATCACCCGCCTGACCCGCGACGACTTCCGCCTGGCGGGCGCCGAGGACAGCTACTCCGAGGGCGTCATCGACCACCTCCGCTCCGTCGAGGGCACCAAGGTCGCCGCGCTGGCGCGCGAGCTCCCCGCCGACGAGGACCCCAACGAGCCCGCCCGGCCCACGCGCAAGAAGGTCTCGCTGCGTGCGACCGACGGCGAGGTCGACGTGTCGATCATCGCCCGCCAGGCGGGCGGCGGCGGCCATCGCCAGGCCGCGGGGTTCTCGACGACGCTGTCGGATGCCGAGCTCGTGGCGTTCCTGCGCGAGCAGGTCGCGGCGCAGCTATAGCGTCGCCCTCGTGGACGGCCTCGTCCTCGTCGACAAGCCCGCGGGCAAGACGTCGCACGACGTCACGCTGGCCGTGCGCCGGGGCCTCGGCGTCCGCAAGGCCGGCCACGCGGGCACGCTGGACCCGTTCGCAACGGGGCTCCTGCTCGTGCTCGTGGGGCGCGCGCGACGCGCCCAACGCTTCCTGATGGCGCTGCCCAAGGCCTACACGACCGTCGCCCGGCTCGGGGCGCTCTCGAGCACCGGCGATCCCGAAGGCGAGGTCACCGCCACGGGCCGGATCCCGCCGGCGGGCGCCGCGCTGCCGACCGGGCGCATCCTCCAGCGCCCGCCGGCCTACAGCGCCGTGCGCGTCCACGGGCGCAAGGCCTACGAGCGCGCGCGCGATGGCGAGGTGTTCGAGATCCCCGAGCGCGAGGTGAGCGTGTACCGGTTCGAGGAGCTGTGGCGCGAGGACGACCGCGCCGCGTTCGAGATCGAGTGCTCGTCGGGAACCTACGTTCGCACGCTCATCGCCGAGCTCGGAGACGCCTACTGCGAGGAGCTGCGGCGCACGAGCGTCGGGCCGTTCCGCGTCGAGGACGCCGATCCCCAGCGCGTCCTGCCCCTCGCCGACGCGCTCCGCTTCCTGCCCTCGGTGCACCTCGACGCCGACGCGTCGCGGCGCGTGGGCCACGGCCAGCGCATCGATGCGGGGGAGGCGCCCGACGCCGAGGCCATCCTGCTCGTCGACGACGACGGCCCGGTGGCGATCGCGCAGCGCCACGAGGGCGCCCAGCTCAAGCCCATCGTAGGCTTCCGCTCGTGATGAGGATCACCCGCCTGCCCGAAGTCGAGCCGCGTGCGCGCCGCGTCGCCGTTGGCACCTTCGACGGCGTGCACCTCGGCCACCGCGAGGTGATCGCCGGCGCCGACACCGTCCTGACCTTCGAGCCGCACCCGGCCGCGGTCGTCGCCCCCGCCGGCGTACCCCGCCTCCTGACCACGCTGCAGCGCAAGGCCGAGCTGGTCGAGGGGCTCGGCGTCCAGGAGCTCGTCGTCATCGACTTCGACCGGGAGTTCGCGGCGCGCAGCGCGCAGGCGTTCGTCGACGACGTCCTGGCGGGCACGCTGCAGGCCACCCACGTCTCGGTCGGCGAGAACTTCCGGTTCGGGCACAAGGCCCAGGGCGACGTCGGGCTCCTGCGCGCCGACGCGCGCTTCGAGACGCGGGTCGTGCCGCTGCTGGAGGTCGACGGCGAGGTCGTCAGCTCCAGCCACATCCGCGGTCTCGTGCTGGGCGGGGCCATGGAGTACGCCGACGAGCTCCTCGGAGCGCCGTTCACGCTCTCGGGCGAGGTCGTCCACGGGGACAAGCGCGGGCGCGAGCTGGGCTACCCCACCGCCAACCTCGTCCCGGTCGACGGCTTCGTCCTGCCCGGTCACGGCGTCTATGCCTGCCGGGCGCGCACGGCCGCAGGCGACGAGCACGTGGCGGCCGTCAACGTGGGCGTGCGCCCGATGTTCGTGACCGGGCGCGGGGAGCTCGTCGAGGCCTACCTCGTGGACTTCGAGGGCGATCTGTACGGCAGCGAGCTGCGCCTCGAGTTCCTCAAGCGCCTGCGCGGCGAGAAGCGGTTCCCGGGCGTCGACGCCCTCGTCGCGCAGATGGCCCGAGACGTCGAGGCGGCAGTCGCCATCGCCGCGTGATTGCTACATTCGTCGCCGCCCATGACCATGACGCTGGAACGCAAGCAGGAGATCGTCTCGAAGTTCGGGACGAACGATGCCGACACCGGGAACTCGCGCGTGCAGATCGCGCTGATGACCGAGCGCATCAACGAGCTCACGGAGCACCTGCGCACCCACCACAAGGATCACCACTCCCGGCGCGGGCTGCTCATGATCGTCGGCCGGCGCCGCCGCCTGCTGAACTACCTCCAGCGAACGGACCTCGAGGGCTACCGCGCCCTCGTGCGGGAGCTCGGCCTCCGCAGATGAGCATCGTCGCCCCGGGGACCCCGGTGCCGGACTTCCGTCTGGTCCGCGAGAACGGCGACGACTTCACCCGCGAGGACCTGCTCGGCCATACGACGGTCCTCGTCTTCTACCCGTTCGCCTTCAGCCCGGTCTGCACCGACCAGCTCCAGGTGTACGAGGAGGCGCTGGACGACCTGAAGGCCCAGGGCGCGACGGTGTACGGGGTCTCGACCGACGCCCACTGGTCACAGGCGGCGTTTCGGAAGGAGCTCGGGGTGAGCATCGAGCAGCTGTCGGACTTCGAGCCCAAGGGCGCCACCGCCAGGAAGCTCGGCGTCTACTTCGAGCCGGGCGGCATGACGAACCGCGCGCTCGTCATCGTAGGTCCCGACGGCGTGGTGGCGTGGAGCCACCTCGCCGACTCGCCCGACGATCTCCCGGGCGTCAACCTCATCTTCGACGGCCTCGCGGCGGCGGCGGCCGTCTAGCCGCCGTCCGGCCGGGCATGCCGGATGACCGACCTGCGCAGCGCGCCCGTCCCGCCGCCGCGGCCCGACGATCACATCCGCGGCCCCGAGGACGGTCCGGTCCTGATCATGTACGCGGACTTCGCCTGCCCGCGGTGCGCCCTGGCCCACGAGCGCCTTCGCGACCAGCCGGTGCGCCTGGTGTTCCGCCACCTGGCGCTGAAGGCCAAGCACGCGCGGGCCGTCCCGCTGGCCTGCGCGGCCGAGGCGGCGGCGGCCCAGGGCGCCTTCTGGCCGATGTACGACGCCCTGTTCGGCGACCCCGGCCACCTCGACGACCCACACCTGTGGGCGCGCTGCGAGCGGCTGGGCCTCGACGTCGAGCGATTCGAGGCCGACCGCCGCTCGCCGGCGGTCGCCGAGCGCGTGTCCCGCGACGTGCGGGACGCGCTGCGCGCCGGGGCGACGGCCACGCCTACGCTTTTCCACGAGGGCGTTCTGCACGCCGGTCCGCCCGACGCCGAGCTCATCGCCCGATTGGGCCTGCCAGCTACCATGGTCAGGTTCGGATTCAGAGAAGAAGCAAATGCGCCCGCCGACCGAAGGGCGGGCAGGAAAGGCAACACATATGAGCAGTGACTCCGTGACGACGGTCTCCGTCGAGATCGCAGGCACCGAGATCTCGTTCGAGACCGGCAAGCTGGCCAAGCAGGCCTCGGGCGCCGTCGTCGTCCGCCAAGGCGACACGATGGTGCTCAACACGGCCACGGTCGGCAACCTCCGTGACGTCGACTTCCTCCCGCTGACGGTGGATGTCGAGGAGCGCATGTACGCCGCGGGCAAGATCCCCGGCTCGTTCTTCAAGCGCGAGGGCCGTGCAGGCGAGAAGGGCACCCTCACCGCCCGCATGATCGACCGTCCCATCCGCCCGCTCTTCCCCAAGGGCTGGCACTACGAGACCCAGCTCGTCGCCATCACCATCAGCGTCGATCACGAGCATCCCTACGACATCCTCGCGATGAACGGCGCCTCCGCGGCGCTGATGCTGTCCGAGGTTCCGCTCCCCACGCCGGTCGGCGCCGTGCGCATCGGCAAGGTGGACGGCAACTTCGTCGTCAACCCGCGCGAGGAGGACCTGGTCGGCAACACCGATCTCGACCTCATCGTCGCCGGCACCGACGAGGCCATCCTGATGGTCGAGGCCGGGGCGAACGAGATCCCCGAGGCCGAGATCCTCGACGCGCTCGACATCGCCCACGACGCCATCCGCAAGCTCTGCGCCGCCCAGCGCGAGCTCGCCGAGAAGGCCGGCAAGCCGAAGCTCACGATCGAGGCGCCGGTCATCGACGAGAGCCTCCTGAACGAGATCCGCGCCAGCCACGGCGCCGAGCTCGACGCCGCCACCCAGGTGGTCGACAAGCTCGAGCGCCAGGATGCGACGAAGGCCGTCGAGGCCGCCGTCCTGGAGCAGTACTCCGGCGACGCCGAGGCCGACACGTACCCCGAGTACCGCCAGAAGGCCCAGCTCGCGTTCGACCGCCTCGAGAAGTCGATCATCCGCGAGCGGATCGCCGTCCACAAGAAGCGCCCCGACGGCCGCAACGACAAGGAGATCCGGCCGATCTCGATCGAGGTCGGCATCGCTCCGCGCGCGCACGGCTCGGCGCTCTTCACCCGTGGCCAGACGCAGGCCCTGTCGGTCGCCGCGCTCGGCACCCTCAAGGAGGAGATGCGCCTCGACACCCTCGGGCTCGAGACGCACAAGTTCTACTGGCACCACTACAACTTCCCGCCGTTCTCGGTGGGCGAGGCCGGCTTCATGCGCGGCCCCAAGCGCCGCGACATCGGTCACGGCGCGCTGGCCGAGCGCGCGCTCGTGCCGGTGGTCCCCAGCACGGAGGACTTCCCGTACACGATCCGCGTCGTCTCCGACATCCTCGAGTCCAACGGCTCGTCGTCGATGGCGTCGGTGTGCGGCTCCTCCCTGGCGCTCATGGACGCCGGCGTGCCGATCAAGGCGCCGGTGGCGGGCATCGCGATGGGCCTCATCAAGGAGGGTGACGACTACATCATCCTCACCGACATCGCGGGCGTGGAGGACCACCTCGGCGACATGGACTTCAAGGTCGCCGGGACCGAGGCGGGCATCACCGCCCTGCAGATGGACATCAAGATCACGGGCGTGACGTTCGAGATCCTGCGCGACGCGCTCGCCCAGGCCCGCGACGCCCGCCTGGACATCCTGGGCCAGATGAAGTCGGTCATCGACGCGCCGCGCGAGTCGCTCTCGCAGTACGCGCCGCGCATCCTCACCGTCCAGATCGACCCGGACAAGATCGGGCTGCTGATCGGCAAGGGCGGCGAGACGATCCGCGGGCTGTCGGACGAGTTCGACTCCCAGATCGACGTCAACGACGAGGGCCAGGTTCTCGTGTACTCCGCCAACGGGGAGCTCGGCGAGGCACTCGCCGAGCGCATCCGGACCATGACCAAGGAGGTCGAGGTCGGCGACCAGTACCAGGGCAAGGTCGTCAAGACCACGACGTTCGGCGCGTTCGTCGAGCTCGCCAAGGGCACCGACGGGCTGCTGCACATCTCCAACGTGTCGCCCGGCCAGCGCGTCGACGCGGTCGAGGACGTCCTCAACAAGGGCGACGAGATCGCGGTGCGCGTGGTCGAGGTCGACCGCGAGCGCGGCCGAATCGGCCTGCGCCTGGCGGAGGACCCGGAGATCGCCGGCAAGTCCGCCGAGGAGCTGGCCGGCGTCGGCAGCGGCGGGGGCGGCGGCCCGCGCCGCGAGCGCAGTGACCGCGGCGACCGCAACGGCGGCCGGGGCTCCGGCCGCCCGCGGCACCGCAGCGGCGGCGGGCGCGACCCCGAGCGCGGGTAGCTCGTTGGCCACAGAGCACCGCCTGACGGAGCTCGAGTCGGGCGTCCGGATCGTCACGGAGTCGATGAACTCCGTGAGGTCCGTGGCGCTCGGCTTCTGGATCGGCACGGGCTCGTCCGCGGAGGGCGAGCCCGAGGCCGGCCTGTCGCACCTCATCGAGCACATGCTCTTCCGCGGCACGGCGCGCTACGGCTCGCTGGAGATCGACCAGATCTTCGACGGCATGGGCGCCGAGCTCAACGCCGGGACCGGCAAGGAGACGACGTCGGTCTACTCGCGCGTGCTCGACCGCCATCTCGAGCAGGCGCTGGACGTCATGGCCGACATGGTCTGGCGGCCGCGCTTCGACGCGGGCGAGCTCGAGCAGGAGCGCGAGATCGTCCTCGAGGAGATCGCGATGTACGAGGACGACCCGCAGGACAAGGTCTTCGACGTCCTCGGCGACGCGGTCTTCGGCGATCACCCGCTCGGACGGGCGATCATCGGCCGCGCCGACGTCGTGGCGGGCACGCCGGCGCGGCGCCTGGCGGCCTTCCACGCCGCGCGCTACGTGCCGGGCAACATCGTCGTGGCGGCCGCGGGCTCCGTCGATCACGACGCGCTCGTCGCCCTCGTGCGCGAGCGGGGCGCCGACGCGCTGACCGGCCCGGCGCTGCCGCCGGCCATGGCGCCGCCCGATCCACGCGCGCCCTCGCGCGTGCGGTTCTTCGGCAAGGAGACCGAGCAGTACCACGTCTGCCTCGGCGCGCCGGGCATCCCGCGCGACGACGAGCGGCGCTTCGCCCTGCGCGTGCTGGACAACATCCTGGGCGGCACGTCGTCCTCGCGGCTCTTCCAGGAGGTACGCGAGAAGCGCGGCCTCGCCTACAGCGTCTACTCCTTCCAGGCGATGTACTCGGGGACCGGCGAGGTCGGGCTCTACCTCGGCACGCGGCCGGAGAACGTCGCGCGCGCGCTGCGGGTCGTCGGCGACGAGCTCGAGCGCTTCCGCGACGAGCCCGCCACGCCCGACGAGCTCGAGCGCTCCAAGGAGAACGTCAAGGGCCGCGTCGCGCTGTCGCTCGAGTCGACGACGTCGCGCATGAACCGCCTCGGCTCCTCGGTCCTCGCCGACCTCCCGCTGCTGGACATCGACGAGATCGTCGAGCGCATCGACGCCGTCACGCTCGACGACCTCCGCGGGCTGGCTCGCGAGCTCTTCGCCCCCGAGCGCCTCAGCGCGGCCGGCATCGGCGCCGACGAGGCACTGTTCCGCGGCGCGCTCGAGCCGGTGTCCCCGGCCCTGGCGGCCGCCGCGTGAGCGATCCCATCCGCGTCGCCGTGGCCGGCGCCGCCGGGCGGATGGGTCAGGCGGTCGTCGCCGCGGTGGAGGGCGCCGGCGACATGGTGCTCACCGGGCAGGCGGACCCGGCGCTCGGCACGCGGCTCGTCGACGTCCTGGACGACGCCGACGTCGTCGTCGACTTCACGCGGCCGGACACCGCGCTGGACAACGCGCTGGCCTGCCTGGCCGCCGGGGTGCATGTCGTCATCGGAACGACGGGCTTCGACCCCGCGGCGCTGCGCGACGCGCGCGGCGCCAACGTCTTCATCGCCCCGAACTTCGCGATCGGCGCCGTCCTCATGATGCGCTTCGCCGCCGAGGCGTCGCGGCACATGGCCAAGGCCGAGATCATCGAGCTCCACCACGACCGCAAGATCGACGCGCCCAGCGGAACCGCGGCCCGCACCGCCGAGCTGATGGAGGGCGACGTCCCGATCCACTCGGTGCGCCTGCCGGGCCTGGTCGCCCATCAGGAGGTCATCCTCGGCGACGTCGGCCAGACGCTGACGATCCGCCACGACTCGACCGATCGCACCTCGTTCATGCCGGGCGTCCTGCTCGCGGTCCGCCGCGTCGGCTCGCTGACCGAGTCGCCGGTGGTGGGCCTCGAGCACCTGCTGTGATCCGCCGCGCCACGGTCGACGACGCCCCCGCGATCGCGCGCGTGCAGGTCCGCACCTGGTTCCACGCCTATGCCGACTACGTCGACCCCGATGACCTCGCCGTGTTCCCGGCGGGACGGCAGGAGCGCTGGAACGAGATCCTCGCCGGTCCCGACACGACGTGGGTCTGGGACCAGGACGGAGCCATCGCCGGATTCGCCTCGATCGGCCCCGCGCGCGACGACGACGCCGATCACCGGACGGGCGAGCTCTACGCGATCTACGTCGATCCGCCCGCCCAGGGCGCCGGGGTGGGCGGGAAGCTGCTCGAGCACGCCGTCGCCGGGATGCGCGAGGCCGGATACGCCGAGGCGGTCCTGTGGACGTTTGCGCGCAACGACCACGCTCGGGCGTTCTACGCGGGGGCCGGCTGGAAGCTCGACCGCGGGCCCGAGCAACGCGAGCGGGACTGGGCGCCCACCGTGCGCTACCGGCGGGCGCTCTGATGCTCGTCGCGGTCACCGACCATGCGGTCGAGCGCTTCCGCCAGCGCGTCGGCGGGCGCTCGGGTGAGCTCGACGCGCGCCCGGAGATCGTGGCGCGCGTTCGCCGGGCCTGGGAGGCCGGCCGGGTGACCGACGAGCCGCCGCCGGGGGCGAGCGGGGCGCGCGGGTCGGTCTACGTGCGCGACCTCGTCGACCGCTCGCTGGTGTTCGTCTGCCGCCTGGACCGTGCCGGGCGCGAGCTGGTGGTCGTGACGCTGTGGGAGGCCGAGGGCGGGGTGGCCCCTCCGCGGGTGCCGCGGCGCTTCACCGACGCCCTGCGCACGCGGCGCAGTCGGGGCGGGTAGCGTCCGCCCGCGCATGCGGGTCCTGGCCATCGGCAACCTCTACCCGCCCGCGGCGACGGGCGGCTACGAGCGGATCTGGGCCGCCACGATGGCGGCGCTGAGCGCCGCCGGGCACGAGGCGCGCGTGCTGACGACCGCGCCGGCGCCGGGCGCCGGGATCGAGGGCGGCGACGAGCCGGGGGTCGCGCGCGAGCTGCGGTGGTACTGGCACGACTTCGACTGGCCGAGGCTCTCGCCACCCGCTCGGCTCGCGATCGAGCGCCACAACCGGGCCGTCCTGCGCCGCCACCTGCGCGCATTCGCGCCCGACGTCGTGAGCTGGTGGGGGATGGGCGGCATGTCGCTGTCGCTCGTGGAGCAGGTGCGCCGCGCGGGGGTGCCGGCGGTCGGCGTGGTGGCCGACGCGTGGATGACGTACGGGCCCGCTCGCGACGGCTGGACGCGGGCGTGGTCCACGCGTCCGCGGCGGGCGCGCATCGCCGAGCGTCTCAGCGGCGTTCCCGCGCGCCCGGACCTGGGGGCCGGCGCGCAGTGGCTGTTCATCTCGCGCTTCGTGCGCGACGGCGCGGTCGCGGCCGGCGTGGACCTGCGCGCCCACGGGCTCGCGCATCCGGGCGTCGACCCCGACCGGTTCCCGCCGTCGCCGCCGCCCCCGTGGTCGTGGCGGCTGCTCTACGCCGGTCGCGTCGAACCGGTCAAGGGCGTGGCGACGGCGATCCGCGCGCTGGCCGAGCTGCCCGCCGAGGCGCAGCTCACGATCGACGGTCCCGGCCCCGAGGCCCACCTCGAGGAGTTGCGCGCGCTCGCGCTGCGCTGCGGGGTGCAGTCGCGGGTGCGGTTCGCGCGCTCTGTACCCGGGGCGATGGGCGCCGCCTACGCGGCCGCCGATGCGGTCGTCTTCCCGGTGACCTGGGAGGAGCCCTGGGGCCTGGTGCCGCTGGAGGCCATGGCCGTGGGGCGCCCGGTGGTGGCGACGGGGACCGGCGGCTCGCGGGAGTACCTCGCCGACGGCGAGAACTGCCTGCTGTTCCCGCCCGACGACCCGCGCACGCTGGCAGCCCGCCTGCGGCGGCTGGCGGGCGATCCCACGCTGCGCGAGCGGGTGGTGGAGGGCGGCCGGCGCACCGCGGCGACCTACACCGAGGCGGCCTTCGAGGCGACCGTGGTCGACGCTCTGGCCGCCGCCTGTCGAGCCCGCTCTCCCGGCTCTTGAACGGCCTTCACGCCGGGAGTACCGTCGAGAGACCCACGCAGCACGCCGGAAGGAAGGCAGCATGGCGTTCCGCACGCATCTGCTTGTCGTGGCCAATCGCACCGCCGACTCGCCGGAGCTCATCGCAGCTCTCGAGCGCCGCGCCCAGGCCGCGCCGCTGCACGTCACCCTGCTGGCTCCGGCGCTGTGGTCCGAGCGCACCACCGCCCAGCGGCGCCTGGACAGGGCCCTGACGCGGCTTCGTTCGGCCGGGATCGAGGCCCAGGGCGGCCTCGGCGACCAGGACCCGATCGTCGCAGTGCAGGAGGCGTGGAACCCGGGTCGCTTCGACGGGATCGTCGTCTCGACGCTCGCCTCGCCGGTGTCGCGCTGGATGCAGATCGACCTGCCCCACCGAGTGGCGCGGCTGACCGACTGCAACGTCGAGCACGTCCAGGCGGCCCCGCCCCGCCCGCGGGTCACCCGCCCCCCGACGCCGCCCGCGACGCGGCCGCCCCTGCTGCCGTCGGTCCTGGCCCTGATGCGCTCGCAGACGCGCCGCGGGACCGCGCGGGCCTGAGCGGCCTAGATGGTTGATTCCGAATCATTCGTGGTCGGGGTGGCGTGGATCGTCGTTCTGGGCGGCGTCCGGTGGCGCAGCCCATGGCAGCGCCATTGGCAAGTCCGCCGGACGGCGATCCAGAGCGGC
>JAOPZW010000026.1 GCA_025963905.1 Solirubrobacterales bacterium
CGCCGGCTACGGGCGCCAGCGGATGCTGCGCCGCGGCGTGCCGTTCCGCACCGACGTCTACGTCGTCGGCGACCACCTGATCTGGGGCGCGACGGCCCGGATGCTCAGCGACCTGCTCGAGCGGGTGCCGCCCGACCTGCTGGGGGACGCGCGCCCCGCGTAGCCTGAACTGCGGAGCGCGCGACCCGAGCCCTAGACGTTCTTCTCGATCGGGACCGCCACCATGTTGCCCCACTCGGTCCACGAGCCGTCGTAGTTCTTGACGTCGTCGCGGCCGAGCAGCTCGTGCAGGACGAACCACGAGTGCGCCGAGCGCTCGCCGATGCGGCAGTAGGCGATGATCGGGTCGCCGGTCAGGACGTCCTTGGAGCCGTAGAGCTGCTCGAGCTCGTCGGCGGACTTGAAGGTGCCGTCCTCCTTGACGGCCTGCGCCCACGGGATCGACGCGGCGCCGGGGATGTGGCCGGCGCGCTGCGCGCCCTCCTGCTCGTAGCCGGCCATCGCGATGAGCTCCCCGGAGAACTCCTGGGGCGAGCGGACGTCGACCAGCTTGTGGTGGTTGTCCAGCGCGTTCAGGACCTCGTCGCGCAGCGCGCGGATCGCGGCGTCGCCCTCGGTGGCCGCGAACGCCGCGGCCGGGTGGCCGGGCAGCTCGGTCGTCGTCTCGCGACCCTCGGAGATCCACTTCTCGCGGGGGCCGTTGACGAGCTTGACCCTGTCGTGGCCGTAGTACTTCAGATACCAGTACGTGTAGGCCGCGAACCAGTTGTTGCGATCGCCGTACAGGACGATCGTGTGGTCGTTCGAGATCCCCCGCGAGCCGAACAGCTCGCCGAACGCCTGCGCGTCGAGGAAGTCTCGCTTGACCGGATCCTGGAGGTCCTTCTTCCAGTCGAACCCGATCGCGCCGGGGATATGCGCCTCGGCGTAGAGCCCGGGGTTCTCGTCGACCTCGACGATCCGGATCGCATCGTCGTTGAGGTGCTCCTCGACCCATGCGGTGTCGACGAGCACGTCCTTCGCGTAGTCAGCCATTGGACTCCTTCGAGTCAGATAGACCAAAATCCTGTCGCCTTTAGGGTGTTTCGAGTGTAGCCCCGTGCGGCAGCCCACGCCAGCGTGGCTCAGGGTCTATCTCGGTGGAGGGGGTGGCCGGAGAGTCGGACCCGCCCGCCCGTGGATGACAGGCGTCATCCGGTCGCGCAGCCAATGCCGGTGGCCTTCGCAAGCGGCCGGATGGCGACTGTCCCCGCGGAACGGTGCTCTCCGGCCGCGACCTACCGAGATAGGCCCTTAGGCCGCGGCGCCGCGGGGCGCGAGGAGGGCGTCGATCGCCTCCAGCGCGGCGGCGCGCCACGCCTCCTCGTCGCGCGGGTCGGCCTCCAGGACCGCGTACGGGATCTCGTTCGTGACGTGGGCGTGGCGCAGCTCAGCGACGCCCTGCTCGAGCAGCTCGGGCGCGACGCTCCCGGCCGCCTCGTAGACGACGCCGCGGACCGTCGTGTCCGTCGCCTTCTCGAGCATCATCTTCAGGCGCGAGCCGTGCAGGGCGGCCACCTTCGCCGGATCGCCCGTCGCGGTGCCCAGCAGCCAGCACAGGACCGTCACGTTGTCCAGCGCGTAGCGCAGCGTGCCGATGACGTCGGGCGTGCCGATCCAGCACTCGCAGCCGGCGTCCTCCAGCTCTGCGCGGCGCGCCTCGGTCCGGGTGACGGCACGCACGGCGTGGCCCTCGGCGATGAGCCCGCGCGCCAGGGCCAGACCACGGCAGCCGCCGCCCACCATCAGGATCCTCACGCCCGCGGCTCCCGGCGGGCAGCGCGCTTGGCGGCCAGCGCCGCGCGCAGCTGCGCCTCCTCGCCGGCATCCTCGCCATGCGTGATCCTCGCGCGCAGGTCCTCGGCGACGCGCGCGTGGATCGCCTCCTCGGTCAGCTCGGCGTCGCCGCGCGCCCGGCGGCGCACGTTGACCGCCTCGCGCAGCTGGTCGACGTCGTCGACCTCGTTCTGGACCTCGACCGCAGGCGAGCGGGTGGGGCGCCAGTCCAGCTGGTCGGCGCCCGAGCCGGGATAGAACCTCCCCAGGAGCAGCAGGGCGACCACCAGACCCGCCACCCCGCCGAGCATGATGGCTGCGAAGGGATCCACCTGTCTGCGAGTCTACGCCTCCATGCGGGAGTCCCCAGCGGCCACGTTCGAGGCGCAATGCCGAGCCCGGCGCCTCGCCTTCCAGGTGGCTCCCGACGGCTCCGCGGTGTTCCCCCCGCGCCTGGCAGCGCCGGGCACCGGTGCACCGCTGCAATGGTCGGTCAGCGCCGGGCGGGGCGCCGTGTACGCGGCCACGGTCGTGCGCCGCCGTGGCGAGGAGCCCTCCAGCGTGGTGCTGGTCGACCTCGACGAGGGCTTTCGGATGATGAGCCGCGTCGACGGCCTCGCCCCCGAGGACGTGAGGATCGGCCTGCGCGTGACGGCCCGCTTCACCGAGGACGACCCGCCCGTGGTGTTCTTCGTCCCCGAGGACGCCGCGTGAGGGGCACCGTCGCCATCGCGGGCGCGGCCGAGTCCGACCTGGGCGAGGTCGCGCCCGGGCTGACGCCGGTGGACCTCATGGTCCAGGCGTCGCTGCGCGCCCTCGAGGACTGCGGGCTGCAGGTGAGCGACGTCGACGGCCTGTTCGCGGCCACGACGCAGCTGCCGATGGCGACCCTGAACCTCGGCGAGCAGCTCGGGGTGCGCCCCCGCTACACAGACGCCACGCAGATCGGCGGCTCGTCGTTCATGGCCCACGTCGACCACGCGCGGGCCGCGATCGCCGCGAGCCTGTGCGACGTCGCGCTCGTGGCCTACGGCAGCACGCAGCGCTCCGTCGGGCGCTCCAGCGCCTCGGTCCAGGAGGTCGCCCCCTACGAGGCGCCCTACCGCCCGCTGCTGCCCGTCACCGGCTACGCGCTGGCCACGTCGCGCCACATGCACGAGTTCGGCACGACGCGCGAGCAGCTCGCCGAGGTCGCGGTCGCGGCGCGGGCCTGGGCGCAGCTCAACCCGAAGGCATGGTCGCGCGGGGCGCTGAGCATCGACGACGTGCTGCGCTCGCCGATGGTCTGCGACCCGCTCACGGTGCGCGACTGCTGCCTGGTCACCGACGGCGGCGGCGCGGTGGTCGTCGTCTCGGCGCAACGGGCGCGCACCCTGCGGCGGCCGCCGGTCCACGTCCTGGGCGCGGGCGAGGCCCACAGCCACCGGCACATCTCCTCGATGCCCGACCTGGTGCGCACGGCGGCCGCCGAGTCCGGCGCGCGGGCCTTCGGCGAGGCGGGCGTGCGGCCGGCCGACATCGACGTGCTGGAGCTCTACGACGCGTTCACCATCACGCCGATCCTGTTCCTGGAGGACCTCGGCTTCTGCGCCAAGGGCGAGGGCGGCGCGTTCGTGGAGGGCGGCCGCATCGCGCCCGGCGGCGAGGTGGCGCTGAACACGAACGGCGGCGGCCTGTCCTACTGCCACCCGGGGATGTACGGGCTGCTGGCGATCGTCGAGGCCGTACGCCAGCTGCGCGGCGAGTGCGGCGAGCGCCAGGTCGCCGGCGCCCACCTCGCCGTCGCCCACGGCAACGGCGGCGTCCTGTCCAGCCAGTGCACGCTCGTGCTGGGCGACGAGACGACGCTGTAACGGGCTACCGGTCGGGGCGCTCGCCCTCCGCGCCGGAGACCCCGGTCACGATGACGTAGCGGCGCAGCCGGACGCCGGCGATCGGCGGCATGTCCCCGCCGGGCTCCATGCCGGCTTCGCCCGGGCGCTGGAAGCGGCCCTCGCGCTCGGCGGGCAGGCCGAGCGCCGCCGTGCGGTCGTCTCCCCGCCAATCGTCGTAGTCGGACCGGCCGTAGTACTCGTAGAGCCGGCGCTCCTCTTCGGGTGACAGCTCGCCGTCGGCGTCGACCTTGGGGGCGTCCTTGACCTGCTCCTTCTGGAACGGCACCCGCACCTGGTTCTCGCCGGTCAGCTCGGCGCCGGCGATCGGCACGAACGTGGACTTCAGACCGAACAGGCCGGTCTTCACGCTCGCCCACTCGGGCTCGCCGGTCTGGCGGTCGAGGTAGATGTCCTGGATGGTGCCGATCTTGTCGCCGTCGGCGTCCACCATGGTCATCCCGCGCCAGGTCTTCACGTCTTCGAGCGTCCGCATCTCGACCTCCTTCGGTCGTCGTCGCGAGGGACCTCGACCAGGTGCTACCCGGCGGCGGCGTGGCCTACGTGCCGGCGGAGCGCTGCTCGGCCTCGCGCAGCCGCTTGGCCAGCGTGCGCAGAAGGTCCCACGCGACCTCGGGGTGCTCGACCACGAACGGCCGGAAGTCCCAGGCCGACAGGTGCGCCAGGCGCACGTCGGTGACGGCCGTGACGGTCGCCGACCGTGGGGCGTCGGGGTCGATCATCGCGATCTCCCCCACGTAGTCGCCGCCCTTCAGCCGGCGGCGCTCGTGGCCGTCGACCGTCACGGCGGCCTCGCCCTCGAGCAGGATGAAGAACGCGACGCCGCCGCGACCGGCGGACATGATCTCGCCGCCCGCCTCCACCTGACGCTCCTTGAAGTCTCCGGCCAGTCGCTTGAGCTGCTTGTCGTCCAGCGCCTTGAGCAGCGGGACCTGGCGGAGGGCGTCGGCCGAGACGGACATGGCGCGCGACGGTACCCGATGGACGGCGCGGGACGCAATCCGGTTGCATTACCCTCGCCGGCCCCACGACCAAGGACCCACATGGACTTCGAGCTCACCGACGAGCAGCAGCTCATCCGCGAGACCGCGCGCGCGTTCTCCGACAAGGAGGTCGCCCCCCGCGCGACCGAGAACGCGCGCAACCACCACTTCGACCTCGATCTCGTCCGCAAGATCGCCGACCAGGGCTACCTCGGAGCGATCGTGCCGCGCGAGTACGGCGGCGCCGGCCTCGACTACATCACCTACGGGATCCTCGCCGAGGAGATCGGCCGCGGCTGCTCGGCGATGCGCACGGTCATCTCGGTCCAGACGTCGCTCGTCTGCTCGACGATCCTCAAGTGGGGCACCGAGGAGCAGAAGCAGCGGTACCTGCCGC
>JAOPZW010000027.1 GCA_025963905.1 Solirubrobacterales bacterium
AGGCCGCCGAGCGTGATGTAGGCCAGGACGATGAGCGCGGCGACGACGATCGCCACGCTGATCGACCAGCCGAGCATGAGGTGGACGATGAGCGCGAGCGCGTAGAGGTTGACGCCGGCGATGAGGATCGTCGCCACGGCGAAGGTCCCCGCGTTGAGCGCGTGGGTCGGGTTGTTGAACCGCAGGCGCAGGTACTCGGGGACCGATCGCACCTTCGCCTTGTAGTAGAAGGGCATCATCACGATGCCCAGGAAGACCATGGCCGGGACCGCGCCGATCCAGTAGAAGTGCACGGTCGCCACGCCGTACTGCGCCCCGTTGGCGGCCATGCCCAGGATCTCCAGGGCGCCGAGGTTGGCCGCGATGAACGCAAGGCCGGTGATCCACGCCGGCAGCGAGCGGCCCGACAGGAAGAAGTCGATGTCGGTCTTCACCGACAGGCGAGCGACCGCGCCGATCCCGAGTACCACGAGGAAGTAGATCGCCAGGATGGCGTAGTCGAGCGCGCTCGCATCGAGCCTCAGCATGAGCCCCTCCTCCCGTACAGCCGGACCGCTTTGGGACAGCCTGCCCAAGCCCTTACCCCGGCCGCCGACCCGGCATGCACCCCCTCCTCGGTGGCGGTACGTTCCCCTCATGGGAGTGGAGCGCGGGGAGCGCAGCGTGCGGATCGCCGCCCCGGCGCTGGCGTGCTTCGAGGCGCTGCTCGACTTCGAGTCCTACCCCGAGTGGCAGGACTCGGTGAAGGAGACGCGGGTCCTTGAGCGCGACCCCGATGGACGCGGCTCGCTCGTCGAGACGGTCGTCGACGCGCGCGTGAGGACGATCCGCTACGTGCTCCGCTACGCCTACGAGCCGTTCACGCTGATCTCATGGGACTACGTCGAGGGCGACGCGCGCTCCGTCGAAGGCGACTATCGCTTCGCCGAGCACGACGGCGCCACCGACGTCACGTACCGCCTCGCGGTGGACGTGGGCCGCCTCGGTCGCTTCGTCCCGGGTGAGGTGAAGCGCCGCGCCGCCGAGCACCTGATGAGCACCGCGGTGGAGGATCTCAAGGCTCGCGTGGAGGGCCGCCGGGCTTAGCGGCGGTCAACGCTCCCGGAAGCGGACGGGCAGGGCGTCCAGCCCGTAGATCCCGTCGATGGTGCCGTAGGCCGGCTCGCCGTCCAGCGCCAGGTCCGTCCAGCGCGCCGAGAGCAGGACCAGCGCCTCCTGCAACTCCGCGCGCGCGAGGTTCGCGCCCAGGCAGTAGTGGATGCCCGCGCCGAACGTCAGGGGCTTCGCCGTGCCGCGAGCGGCGGTGATGTCGAAGCGGTCGGGGCCGTCGTAGGCGCCGGGGTCGCGATTGCCGTTGAAGGCCGAGACGAGCACGACCGTCCCCTCGGGGAACGTGACGTCGCGGTACTCGACGTCCTCCAGCGCGATGCGCGCCGTGAACGGCGTGATCGGCTCGAAGCGCAGCACCTCGTCGACGGCGGCCGGTGCCAGCGACGGATCGGCGGCCAGCAGCTCCCACTGATCGGGATGGCCGGCGAGCAGGCGCACCGCGTGGGCCAGCTGGCTCTGGGTGGTGTCCACGCCGCCGATGAGGACGTTGAGCACGAGGTTGACCAGCTCGACGTCCGACAGGCGGTCCCCGTCCTGCTCGGCGGCGATCAGGGTCGAGATGAGGTCGTCGCCGGGCGATGCGCGACGACCCGCGAGCAGCTCGGCGCAATAGGCGTAGAACTCGACCACGGCCCGCTCGATCGCCTCGCGCTCCTCGAAGAGGCTCATGCCGAACTGGCGCTGGATGAGGTTCGACCAGTGCCACAGGCGCCCGGCGTCCGCGACGGGGGCGCCCATCACGGTGGCGATGACCATCGACGGGTACGGCTTGGCGACCGCGGCGACGAGGTCGCAGCGTCCGTCGGTGGCGACCGCGTCGAGCAGCTCCCCCAGGTAGGCGCGCATCGCGGGCCGGTAGCGCTCGACCGCGCGCGGGGTGAACGCCGGGTTGACGAGGTTTCGCAGCCGGCGGTGGTCGTCGCCGTTGACATGCAGGATGTTGCGCCGGATCTCCTCGTACAGCGGCCCGTCCTCGATGCCGAAGACCTCGGCGATCTTCATGCCGGGGAACGTCAGGCGCTTGGAACGCAGGAAGAACTCCCCCGCCTCGCGGTCCAGCACGACGAACCCCAGCGGCATGGAGGCGAGCCAGCCCTGGGCCCGCAGCTCGGCCATCGTGGCGTGGAATCGCTCGCCGCGCAGCGATGGATCGCTGTAGTCGAAGGCCGGCAGCTCGAGGTCGCTCACCACGGTCATCAGCGCGAGCCTACCCTGGGCCGCGACGAGCTCGCCGCGGCCCGGGAGCGGGGTTGGACCTACGGAAGCAGCGGCCCGCGGAACGGCTCGGTGCCGGTCGCCAGGGTGACGGCGAACGACGTCTTCTGGTTGAGGTAGTTGAGCTCGTGGCTGAAATCGCCGACGCCGTTGCTGGCCGGCAGCGGCGCGATGGCGACCGTGCTCAGAACGCCCAGGGCCTTGCCCTGGCCGTCGAGGAAGGCGCTGCCCGAGTCGCCCGGGATGCCGGGCGTGACGGTGTAGACGGAGTGGTTCCAGCCGCCGCTGTCGGTCCCGAGGCTCACGCCCTCCTTGGGGCTGAGCGCCGTGATGCCGGCCCGCAGCGAAGAGTTGCCGTAACTGAGCACGTTGTCGCCCGTCTGGGTACCGGTGGTGTTGATCCCCGTCGGCCCGCCCCAGAACGGGATCGACGGGTTGGTGGCGCTCACATCCGCCGGATCGAGCCTGACGAGGGCAAGGTCGTTGTACTGGCACGTGTTGGGATCGGTCTCGCCGAGCTGCTGCATCGTCAGCCAGGAGTTGTAGGCCAGCGTCCCCGGCCGGCTGGCACCGCTGACCTGCACCGGCGTGCCGATCGGCAGCGAGCCGGAGGTACAGCCGTTGGTGGCCGTTGCAGCGCCGGTCCCAGAGCAGTGGGCGGCCTGGCCGATGTAGACGCTCGAGGCGTCGTAGAGGACGAAGTTCGCGGTGCACTGGGCGCCGTTCGTGTAGGTCATCACGCCGGGATGCACGGTGGCGCTCGAGGCGGGCGCCCACGAGGGGGCGGCCACGGCCGGCGCGGCGGCGATCAGCGCGGCGGTCAGGACGGCGGCGAGGGTGGCCGCTCGGGAGCGCGACGTCATCGGATCTCCTGCCTCTTGGGGAACGTGCCGCGCCGGGCCCGGCGCGGCTCTGATGGCTTCAACGCAGCCGCGCCGCGAGACTTGCGGGCTCTCGACGGCACCGCCCGTTGGCGCAGACCCGCCGCTCATCGCCCGACCCATGCCGTCCGTCGGTCGAACACCCGTCCAGCGGTGCGACGAGCGGCGCTACCTTGCTCCCTGTCACGTCGATGCGTGACGCAGTTCGAGTCGCTCATGGCAAACCCGTCGCGAGGCGGGGACGCAAAGCTAGAGGTCTCTCGCAGACAGCTCGGCCGCCGGCTCTCCCCCATGACACGCGGACCACGGATGGTCCGCAAGTCCCGGCAAGGAGGCCCCCATCATGCGCTCAGTCCTTCGTCTCGTCCCGGCCGCGGCCGTGGCGTGCGCACTCGCCGCCCCTACGGCGGCACAGGCCAGTCCCTACAACACGGCCGTCCTCGCGGACAGCCCGCAGGAGTACTACCAGCTCAACGAGACCTCCGGCACGGTCGCAGCCGATGCCGCCGGTCATGTCGCCGGCGCCTATGCCGGCGGCGCGCTGCTCGCCGCGCAGGCCCCGTTCTCGGACGCCGGCACGGCGGTCAACCTCGACACCGCCGGCACGGTGACGGCTTCGCCGCTGCCCGCCGCGCACTCGATCGAGCTGTGGGTCAAGCCCGCAGTCAACAACGTCCAGCAGAGCATCGCCACCTACGGCACCCCCGGCGCCGGCGGCTGGACGATCGGCACGACGAGCAAGAAGAAGCTCGTCTTCAGGACCGACGCCAACAACACCCGCTCACGGATGAGCCTGCCGACGAACGCGTGGACGATGGTCCTGGTGACCTGGAGCTCCAACAAGGTCCGCTTCTACACCAACGGCGGCGCGCAGGCCAAGTTGGTCACCATGCAGGGCTCCGCGCCGAGCGCCGACAACGACCAGCTGGTCGTCGGCGACGGGCCGCTCGGCCACTTCAAGGGCACTGTCGACGAGGTCGCGCTGTTCAGCTTCGAGCTGAGCAAGGGGCAGTTCGCCGCGGAGTTCGCCGCGTCGCACTACCCCGTCAACGTGACGCCCCCGACCGTGACGGCTCCGAGCCCGCCGCATCCGGGTGACGTGCTGATCGGCACGCCGGGCACGTGGAACCCGTCCATCGGCCTGACGTTCACCTACCAGTGGTCGCGCTGCGACGTCAACGGCGACTGCGCGGACATCGACGGCGCGACGTCGACGAGCTACACGGTGACCGATGCCGACGTCGGCCAGCAGCTGCAGCTCACGGAGACGGGCACGAACGTGTACGGCAACTCCACGGGGGCCCTGTCGGACCCGACCGACTTCGTCCCGGGGGTCCCGGTGGCCCCGGGCACCGGCGGAGACGGCGGGACCGGCCCGACCGTGGGCGACGGTGGTAGCCCCGCCACGACCGGCGACACCACGGGGAGCTCCTCGACGACGACCGCGGGCACGAGCGGCACGGAGTCGCCCATCGTCCTCGGCGCGGACGTCTCCAGCGCCCAGTGCGGCCGCCTGACCGCGCTGCCCAAGCCCAAGCGGGTCCGGATGGGCAAGTTCACCGCGACGCTGCGCCTGACGGCCGGCCTGAACGGCAAGTCGCCGTTCAAGCTCTCGCTCAAGGCGCCCAAGGGCAAGATGAAGAGCGTGACGTACCGTCTCGACGGCACGGTCCTGCGCCACCCGCGCAAGTCGCCCTTCAGCGCGTCGATCCGCTCCGCGGGCCTCAAGCCCGGCGCACACACCTTGCGCATCAAGCTGTCGCCGCGCACGGGCAAGGCCCGCACGGTGACGATGCGCCTGCAGCTCGGGGGGTGCTGAGTGCCTCCGGCCGGCGGCTCTCACGAGCCGCCGGCCGGTAGGGGCCCACTCGCACCATCGGGGAAGGCGGACGAGCGGCGGGAACATCCCGCCGCTCGTTTCGCTTCCGTGGATCGGGTGTCCAGGCGACTCGATCGTGACCACTAGTCTGCCGTGGGTCAGCGGGAGGGAGACACGTTGCAGCACCGCCACGAACGCATCTACATCGAGACCATGCGCCACCGGATCTCGGGGCTCCTGACGCTCCCCGAGGAGGGCTACCGCAGCCGCATCTCGGACTTCCTCAACGCCTCCGAGCGCGAGTTCATCTCGCTCACCGACTGCGTCGTCGAGCTCATCGGCCACGATGGCCCCGGGACGCGCCACGGCTTCATCGCCGTCTCGCGCCACCACATCGTCTTCGCGATCCCCGAGCGCGGCGACGAGCTCCCCGGACTGGACCCCGACGCTCGAGCGCAGTCAGCGGCCACCTGACGAGCGCCGGTAGAGGACGTGGGCCATGCCCGCGTGCATCACGTCGGCCTCGTAGGCGAACGCCGCCTTCTCCATGACCCGCCGCGAGGCGACGTTGTGGGGCAGCGTGAGCGCGATCACGTCGGCCAGGCCGTGCTCGCCGAAGGCCTCCTCCACGGAGTGCTGCGCGATCGCCGTGCCGATGCCCTGGCCCCAGCGCTCGGGCACGACGGCCCAGCCCACCTCCACCTCCTCGCGACCATTCGCGACGAAGCGGCACAACCCCCCGCGCCCGACGAACGCGTCCGTTACGGGCTCGAAGAACGCGCAGTAGGAGAAGCCGTGGCGGGCACGGTGGCCCTCGTGCTCGGCAATCGACTCGGCGGCCTGGGCCCGGGAGCTCGTGCCCCCGAGCGTCGCGCCCACGCGGGGGTCGCCGAGCAGGCGCTCGAGGTCGTCGAGGTGCCGAGGCGCGAGCGGCTCGGCGATCAGGCGGAGAGCCACGCCGCGAGGCTGTCGTGGTCCTCAGCGCAGGCCGGACAGCCCTCGAGGTGCGCTCGCATGCCCGGCACCTCGGCGTCGGCGTCACGCCCGGCCAGCTCGAGCTCGACGTAGCGATCGAGCTCGTCGAAGCACGCGTCGCACGTCAGTTCCGGGCCTGCCGGGCCGAGCAGGCGAGCCAGCATCTCGGCCGGCGGCAGCGGATCGTGATCGCTCACGACATGCCTCCTTCTCGTGCCGGCTCGGGGGCGAGCCCGTCCTCGGCGAGCCGCGCCCGCAGCTTCCGCCGGGCGTCGTGAAGGGTCTTGTAGAGCGCGCCGCGCGTCGTCGCGAGCCGTGCGGCGAGGACGTCGATCGGCACGTCGTTCAGGGTGATCGCGACGAGCACGTCGCGCTGGTGCGCGGTCAGCGCCTCGGCGATGCCCGCGCGCACGGCCCGCAGCAGCTCGGCGGTCTCCGCGTCGGCACCCGGCGACGCCCGACGGTCGGCCAGCTGCGCCCAGCCGTCCGTCTCGAGCGGGACCTCACGGCCGTGCCATGCGCGGCGCCGGACCGTCACGGCGGCCTCGAGCAGCGCGAACTTGTATGCCCAGGTGGTGAAGCGGCTGTCCCCGCGGTAGGTGTGCAGCTTGCCCATGATGGCCATCAGCGCGTCGTCGGCCGCCTGGGTCGCGAGGTCGTCGACCTCGCCTGCGTGACCGGCACCGAAGGCACGGCGACGGCGGGCGATCTCGAACCGCGAGGCGCGCAGGAGCAGGGCGTGCAGGCGCTCGAGCGCGTCGTCGCGCGAGGGCCCCGCGCCCGAGAGCGCCCCCAGCCACGCCAGCGACTCGGCGTCGGGGGCGCGTCGATGGTCGGAGAGCGATGCCTCGTGCATGGCGGTCCGCCGGTCGGCGGGGGCCCGGCGACGGTAACAGCTCGCAGCGAGCACTCATGACCGGTTGGCGATCGCAGCCATCCCCATCTTACCTTGCCGGCCGCCGTAAGACATCGCGTCGCGGCGCCGCTAACCCGGCATGAACCCACCATCTCCGCGAGTCGCCGCCCTTGCGCCGGCGGCGCCGCCGGCGGGCCGCGCCTCCCACCAGATCGACCGTGCCGCCGTGCAGCTCGCGGCCCGCGGGCTGCTGTTGGCGCTGGGCGCCGACGTCGACGCCGAGGCCCTCCAGGAGACGCCGCGCCGGATGGCTGACGCCTACGCCGAGCTCTTGACTCCGCAGCCGTTTCGTGCGACGACCTTTCCCAACGTCGACGGCTATGACGAGCTCATCGTGGCGCGCGCGATCCCCTTCCACTCGCTGTGCATGCACCACCTGCTCCCCTTCCACGGAGTTGCGCACGTGGGGTACATCCCTGGTGAGCGGATCATCGGCCTCAGCAAGCTCGGCCGCGTCGTGGAGCTCTTCGCCCGCGACCTGCAGATCCAGGAGCGGCTGACCACCCAGATCGCCGGCTGGCTGCAGCACGAGCTGGGACCACAAGGCGTCGGGGTCGTCCTGGAGGCCGAGCACCTATGTATGTCGCTCCGCGGCGTCCAGAAGCTCGGCGCCAAGACTGTGACCTCCGCGCTGCACGGCCTTGTGCGCGACGACGCCCGCACACGCCAGGAGTTCCTGGCACTGACGATGAGGACATCCCATGACCAATGACCAGACGTTCGTGATCGCCGGCGCAAGCCTCGCCGGCGCCAAGGCGGCCGAGACGCTGCGCACCGAGGGCTTCGACGGGCGCGTGGTGCTCATCGGCGCCGAGGACGAGCGCCCCTACGAGCGCCCGCCGCTGTCGAAGGAGTACCTGCGCGGCGAGGTCGGGCGCGAGAAGGTCTACGTCCACGACGAGGGCTTCTACGCCTCGCACGACATCGAGCTGCGCCTCGGCCGCACGGTGGCGAGCCTGAGCCCGTCGAACAGCGAGCTGCTCCTCGACGACGGCGAGCGCATGCGCTACGACCGGCTCCTGCTCACCACCGGGGCCGAGCCGCGGCGCCTCTCGGTCCCCGGCAGCGAGCTGGACGGGGTCATGTACCTGCGCACCGTCGAGGACTCCGACGCCCTGCGCGGCCGGCTGGAGCACGGTGGCACGGTGGTCGTGGTGGGCGCGGGATGGATCGGCTGCGAGGTCGCCGCCTCAGCGCGCACGCTCGGCCTCGACGTCACGGTCCTGGACCCGCTGACCTTCCCGCTGGAGCGCGTGCTGGGCAGCGAGCTGGGCGCGTTCTACCGCGACGTCCACGCCGACCACGGCGTGCGGATGCTGACGAGCACGGGCGTCGAGGCGTTCGAGGGCGACGGCGCCGTCGGGCGCGTCCGCACCACCGGGGGGCACGCGCTGGAGTGCGACTTCGTCGTCGTGGGCGTCGGCGTGAAGCCGCGCACGGGACTCGCCGCCCACGCCGGCCTGGGCGTCGACGACGGGGTCCTCGTCGACGAGCACCTCCGGGCCTCCGTCCCCGGCGTGTTCGCCGCGGGCGACGTCGCGAGGGCCCATCACCCCTTCTACGGCGAGCCGATCCGCGTCGAGCACTGGGCCAACGCCCTCGACCAGGGACCGGCCGCCGCGCGCAACATGCTCGGGCGCGACGAGCCGTACGACCGCCTGCCCTACTTCTTCTCCGACCAGTACGACGTCGGCATGGAGTACTCGGGCCTGGCCCGCTCGTGGGACCGGGTCGTCTTCCGGGGCGACCCGGCGAGCAGGGAGTTCATCGCGTTCTGGGTGGCCGACGACCGCGTGGTGGCGGGGATGAACGTCAACGTGTGGGACGTGACCGACCCCATCCAGCGCCTCATCCGAAGCCGCGCGGCGGTCGATGACCGGCGCCTCGCCGATCCCGATGTCCCGCTCGACGACCTCGCGCCCGTCCAGGAAGGCGGCGTCGCATGAACCGCCTCAGAGCGCTGCACGACGCCGGGGTCTCGATCTGGCTGGACACGCTCTCGCGCGACCTGCTGGACAGCGGCGCCTTCATGAGCATGATCGCCGACTCCGCGGTGACCGGTGCGACGTCGAACCCGACAATCTTCGCCAAGGCCATCACCGGCTCGGACCGATACGACGACCAGCTGCGCTCTGTTGTCGCCTCCGGCGTCCACGACCCGCAGGAGCTGTTCTTCGCGCTCGCACTCGACGACGTCCGGCGCGCCGCCGACCTGCTGCGGCCCGCCTACGACGCGAGCGATGGGCACGACGGCTTCGTGTCGTTCGAGTGCACTCCGGATCTCGCCGACGACACGCCGGCCACCATCGAGCAGGCGGTCGACCTTTGGCGGCGCCTGGCGCGGCCGAACGTGATGATCAAGGTCCCCGCCACCGCGGCCGGGATCCCCGCGATCGAGGAGCTCACCGCCCGCGGCGTCAACGTCAACGTCACGCTCCTGTTCTCCCTCGCGCGGTATGAGCAGGTGATCGACGCCTACGTCGCGGGCCTCGAACGACGCCTGGCCGGCGGCGAGCGCATCGACGCGATCGCCTCGGTGGCCTCGTTCTTCGTCTCACGGGTCGACACGAAGGCCGACGCCGGGTTGCCCGCCGGCTCCGATCTGCCCGGGCGCGTGGCCATCGCCAATGCGCATTGCGCGTACGGGCGGTATCGGCAACGGTTCGGCGACGATCGCTGGGACGCGCTAGGCGCCGCCGGCGCTCGCCCCCAGCGGCCTCTGTGGGCCAGCACCGGCACCAAAGACCCCGCCTACTCGGATGTCCTCTACGTCGAGCAGTTGATCGCCCCCGACATCGTCAACACGATGCCTGAGGCGACCCTGCGCGCGTTCGCCGACCACGGCAACGTCATCCGCCCGCTCACGGCCGACGTCCGCGACGCGGAGGAGACGCTGCGCCGCGCCGCAGAAGCCGGCGTC
>JAOPZW010000049.1 GCA_025963905.1 Solirubrobacterales bacterium
CGTCGCCGTTGGCGTCCACGCCCCAGCGCTTCCAGGTCGAGGGCAGGAACTGCATCCAGCCCACGGCGCCGGCGGTGGAGACGTTGAGGTTGCGCCCGTAGTCGGTCTCGATCTCGTTGATCGCGGCGAGGATCTCCCACCGCACGCCGTACTGGATGCCGGCGGCCTGGTAGATCGGCAGGAGGAACGGCGGAATCCGGAACTTGTCGATGAAGAAGTTCGGGACGCCGATCGGGGCCGGGCCGGGCAGCGCCAGCGAGAAGGTGGGGTTCGTCGGCTGCGGCACGCCGGTGGAGGATCGAAGCTGCGAGTCCTGCTGCTGCTTGCGCGTCTTGGCGGCCTTATGGGCGGGGTCGCGGACGCTCGTGTCAGAACCCTGAATCACTTCTTGAGGCTTCGTCTTGCCGCCGGTGGTCGGCTGCGACTGCTGCGCGCCCGGGCTGGGCTGGGCGCTCGGCGTCGTGGCGGAGCCGGCGCCCTGGTCCTGCGGCTGGGGCTGCGTGCCGGTCTGCGTCTGATCGGTGGTGACCGGCGTGGAGGGAACGTCGACCGGCGCCGGCGGCACCGTGACGGGCGGCGGGCCGCCGACCTCCGAGACGCCGACGATGGTCCCCGTGATGCCCGGGATCTTGATGTCGCTCAGCGGAGTCCCGGGCGGGACGTCGACGGTGACGGGGATCGTCTCGCCCGTCGCGAGGGTGACGATGAGGTTGCGCTGCTCGGCCGAGGCCGGGAGGACGGCCGCGCCGAAGCCGGCCAGGAAGAGCCCAGCCGTGGTGAGACCGATAAGGAGCTTGCGCTTCTTCATGCGTTCCTGCGATTCCCCCCGGAGGCGACCCCGCTGCTGGACAGGGCCGCGGCGGAAGAACCTACCACGGCCCTCGTGCCCCACAGGGCGGACGGTACTGGCTGATTTCGGCGAATGCAACGGAGAACGGTCCCTTGAAGGCGAGCGTGCAAGACAGTGGTCCACCGCCCCTGGACGGGGGCGGCGCCTCCTTCCCATCGGCCGGGCGACCCGGGTCCTTGAAGGCATCAACGTGCATGCGGACCGAAACTCGCGGGCGATGGGGGCAATCGATGGCCCCGTGAAGCGCCGGAAGCATGACCTAAGCCTCCAGTAGAGGGTTAGATGATCTCTCGCGGTCACCCTCCTCCACGGCTGCGCTAGCGTTCGGCGTCATGAGCGACGACATTGCCGGCGACGGCCTGCGCGAGCGCCTCGCGAAGTCGGGGGAGGACGCGGTGGGCAAGCTCGCCCAGGACCTGCTCGAGAACCCGTTCGTGACGGGCGCGATCAGCCGGGTCTTCGAGGCCCGCGAGAAGGCGGCCGCGGCCCAGGAGGTCGCGATGGGCGCGCTCAACCTTCCCTCGGCCGCCGACATCGAGCGCCTGACCCGGCGCGTGCGGTCCGTGGCGCAGCGGATGGAGGGCATCGAGGACGGCGTCGACCGCCTCGACGAGCGGCTGGCCGCGCTGGCGGCGGTGGGCGGCCTCGACGAGCGCCTCGGCGCCATCGAGCAGCGGCTGGATGAGATCGCCGCCGACCTCGCCCGGGCGGCCAAGCCGGCGAACGCCTCCCGCCCGAAGCCGAAGCCGAAGCCCAAGCCGGCCGCGGCGACCAATTAGGGCGTCGCGGGGGCCGGCGCCCCCAGGCGGGCGGGGCCCGGGGTGAGCACCGCGGCGCCGACGACGAGCGAGAAGGCGACCAGGCGCGCCGCGACGGCCGGGGTCCCGCCGGGCAGCGGCTCGCCGAAGACCACGAGCCCGGCGGCGATCGTCGACAGGTTGGCGGCGGCCGAGGTCGTCGCGATCACGCCGATCGCCGCGCCGACCTGGAGCGACCGCGCGCTGACGAGCAGGCCCAGCAGCGACAGCACGGTGATCGCCGCCGCCAGCGGGGTGAAGAGCACGAGCAGGCCGTCGGCGCCGAGGTGGCCCGACAGCGCCTTGATGGTGATGTCCGAGCCGCCCCACTGGAGCCCCGCCGCGGCCGCGAGCGCCGTGCCCGCGTGCGCGCCGGCGCGGGGGACGGCCGCCATGAGCGCCAGCGAGACCGCCGTCAGGCCGCCGACGTAGAGCGCCAGCGTCCCTGCGGCGTAGTCGCTGTGGCGCCCGTCGGCGCTGTGGCCCAGCGTCGCCGCCAGGAAGGCGAGGCCCGCAGCCGTCAGGGCCACGCCGATCCACTCCCGCCGGGTGACGTGGAACCCGAACAGGCGCTCGGCGATCACCGTGAGGAGGACGAGCCCGCCGGCCATGACCGTCTGGACGAGCGTGATCGGAGCCAGCGCCAGCGCGCCGACGTGCAGGAACCAGCTGGCGGTGGCGACCGCGAGGCCCAGCAGCCACCAGCGGTTCGAGAACAGCGCCGCCGTGCTGCGCAGCGGGGCCCGCATGCTGATCGGGGGCGTCTGGACCGCGCCCCGCTGCTTCAGCAGGAAGCCGAGGATCGACACGAACGCGGTGCCGAGCGCCAGCAGCAGGCCGGCCTGGACCGATCCTGGCACCGCGCTAGGCCTCGAGCGCCGCGAGCGCGGCGCGGCCGACTCGCTCGGAGGCCTCGGCGAGGCGGTCGGCGGCGATGCGCTCGCCGCCGCCGGCCTGGGTGTCGCTGACCACCAGCAGGCACGCGGCGCGCACGCCGCGTCGCGCGGCGACGGCCAGCACGGTCGCCGCCTCCATCTCGACGGCCAGGGCGCCGGCGGCCAGCCACTGGCCGGGCAGCTCGGCCCGCGGGTCGTAGAAGAGGTCGGTGGACACCACGGGCCCGGCGTGGTCGGCGTGCGCCTCGAGCACCGCCTGCAACCCCGGGTCGGGCCGGAGGCGCTCGCCTGCGCCCAGCGCCCGGCTGGTGCCGTCGGCGGGGATGACCTCGCGGGCGGCGACGACGTCGCCGAGCGCCAGCCGTCCGTTCAGCGCCCCGCAGGTCCCGATGCGTACGGCGCGGCGCAGCCCGAGGTCGCACAGTTCCTCGACGACGATCGCGGCGCTCGGCCCGCCCATCCCGGTGCTCTGGATCGTGAGCAGCGCGCCGTCGGCGGCCTCTCCCGTGTAGCCCCACAGGCCGCGGTTGTGGTTGAACATCTTCGGCTCGGCGAGCAGCACCTGCGCCAGCGCCAGGGCGCGGCCGGGGTCGCCGGGCAGAAGCACGCGCTCGGCCAGCGCCGCCGTCGGATGGATGTGAAGCGCGTGCGGGGCCACCGCGGGCGAGGATAGACTCCCGCGCGGGTGGCGAAGAACGCGGACAAGCAGAGGCAGACGCGCGCGGAGTCGGTGCGCGCCGCGGCCGCGCAAGCCTTCTCCGCGACGGCCGGACAGGCCCAGATGACGCGCGAGCGCGCGCAGGAGCTCGCCGACGAGCTCGCCGGCGCGGCGGGGCGGGTGCGCGACGCGCTCGACGAGCTGCGCCCGCCCTCCGGCGACGACGTCCGCGAGCTGCAGGCCGAGGTCCGCAACCTCCAGGCGCGCGTGAAGGCGCTGGAGGAGGCGCGCGCGCCGGCGAAGCGGCGCCCGGCGGCGAAGAAGCGCGCGACCCCGCCGGCGGCCAAGCGCCCGGGCCGCTCGTCGTCCTGAGCGGCCGCGACGAGCCCGTGGCAGGACGGCGCATCCTCATCACCGGCGTCTCGAACTTCTGGGGCGCCCGGCTGGCCGCACGCCTGGCCGCCGACCCCGCCGTCGCCCACGTCACCGGGGTCGACACGCGCCCGCCCGGCCCGGCCCTGGCAGGGCGCATCGACTTCCTCGAGGCGGACCTCCTCGACGCGACGCTCGGGCCGCTGATCCGTGCCGCGGCGCCCGACGTCGTCGTGCACAACGACATCGTGCAGTTCCCCGAGCCCGGGCGTTCCGCCGGCCGGCTGCACGAGCTCAACGTCATCGGCACGCTCCAGCTGCTCACCGCGTGCGACGCGCTGCCGGCGCTGCAGGCCGTGGTCGTGCGCGGCTCGGCCTCGATCTACGGATCCGAGGCGAGCGCGCCGGCGTTCTTCACGGAGGCGATGGCGCGCCGCTATCCGCTGCGCACGCGGTTCCAGCGCGACGTCGGCGAGCTCGAGAACCTCGTCGAGGCGTTCGAGCGCCGCCACCCGCGCGTCACGTGCACGATGCTGCGCCTGCAGCCGGTGGTCGGCCCCGGGCTCGACACGCCCGTCACCCGCCTGATGCGGCTGCCCGTGGTCCCGACGGTGCTGGGCTTCGACCCCCGGGTGCAGCTGCTCGACGCCGGGGACTCGGTGGCGGCCCTGCATCGCGCTGCGCTCCACCCCGTGCGCGGGGCGGTCAACGTGTCCGCGCCGGACGTCGTCTCGCTCCGTCGCGCCCTGCACCGCTTCGGGCGCCCGGCGATGCCGATCGCCCACCCGCTCTACGCGCCCGTGATCTCGGCGACGAGGAGCCTGTCCGGGCTGCGCGGCGTGACGCCGGACATCGTGCAGTACGTGCGCTACGGGCGCGGTGTCGACACGACGCGCATGCGCGACGAGCTCGGCTTCGCTCCGCGGCTCTCGACCCTGCAGGCGATCGAGCGCGTCCTGGCCGACGGCGAGCGGCCCAAGGCGGCCGCGTGACGCCTTTCGGGCTGCCCGCCGTCGCACGCGACCTGCGCGCCGCCGTGGACGCCGCCGCCCACCGCCTGCGCGGTGACTGGGAGGAGGACGAGTGGGGCTACGACGCCGGCTTCGCCGATGCCGTCGACCCCCTGCTGTCCTTCCTCTACGACCGCTGGTGGCGGGTGACGGCGACTGGCGTCGAACACGTGCCACGCGCCGGCCGGGCGCTCGTCGTCGCCAACCACGCCGGCGTGCTGCCCTGGGACGCGAGCATGATGGCGACGGCGATCCACCGGGGCGTCGGTCGCCGGCCGCGCTTCCTGGTCCTCAACTGGGCCTTCGAGCTGCCGTGGATCTCGGTCGCCGTACGGCGCTTCGGCGGCGTCCCGGCCTCGCCGTTCAACGCCCTGCGCCTGCTCGAGCAGGACCACGCCGTGATGGTCTTCCCGGAGGGCGCCAAGGGCGTGGGCAAGCCGTTCTCCCGGCGCTACCGCCTGGAGCGCTTCGGCCGCGGCGGCTTCGTCGAGCTCGCGCTGCGCGCGGGCGCGCCGATCGTGCCGTGCGCGGTGGTGGGCAGCGAGGAGATCTACCCCAAGCTCGCCGAGCTGCCGGGCGTCGCGCGGCTCTTCGGCGCGCCCTACATGCCGCTCACGCCGACGTTCCCGCTGCTGGGGCCGCTGGGGCTCGTCCCGCTGCCGTCCCGGTGGCGGATCGAGTTCGCCGAGCCGATCGAGCTGAGCGGGTACGGGCCCGAGGCGGCCGACGATCGAGCGCTGGTCCTGGAGCTGTCCGAACTGGTCCGCGGGCGCATCCAGCAGAAGGTCTACGAGAACCTGGTCACGAGGGAGGGAGCGTTCTAGATGGCAGCCCAGTACCGGTCGCCCGCGGAGTTCCGCGAGGTCATGGACCGGATCTTCACGATGATGAGCGACGACCCGGCGATGGGGCCCAAGCTCCGCGACGCCGACGTCCCGCAGCGGTTCGAGTTCGACGACGTCGACATGGTGGTCAACGTGCGCGCCGGGAGCACGGGGGAGGAGAACCTCGTCTGGGTGTGGACCGACGACGTCGACTGGGAGCCCAGGGTCCGCATGGAGATGTCCTCCGAGACGGCGAACAAGTACTTCCAGGGCAAGGAGAACGTCGCGATCGCGATCGCGCGGCGGCGGATCAAGGCGGGCGGCGACGTGAAGGCCGCGCTGTCGCTCATCCCGGTGACGAAGCCGATCTACGAGCGCTACCGCGATCTCGTGACCGCGGAGTACCCGCACCTGAAGGTTTGACCGGTTAAGTGTTTGACGTTGACAGCCAATGCGCCCGAGCAGTAGCACTCTCATCACAAGCAAGGCACCAGGCCGAAGAGTGGGCGGTTCGCCGCTCGCAAGGCGCCGCCGGTCACGCGACGAGCGCCGACGGCCGACGTGGCGGGACGTTAAGCCCGCGCGCGGCGGGGCTCCCGATGGGGTCCCGCCGCTGATTTCGGTGCGGGGGCACGCGCGGTGAGCGGCCTCTCCCGCAGCGAGGCGGCCCGGCGGGCCGGCGTGGCGCCGGCGACGCTGCGCCGGTGGGTGGAGGCCGGGCTCGTCCCGCAGGCCGCCAACGGCGGCTGGACCGCGTCGGCGATCGCGCAGGCGCGCACCGTCGCCCGCCTGCGCGAGCGCGGCCACGCCCTCGAGGAGATCCGCAAGGCGACCCACGAGGGGAGGCTGGCCTTCGGCTCCGTCGAGGACCTGCTGCCCGGGGCGGAGTCGCACGTCACGCTCGAGCAGGCCGCCGACGAGACGGGCCTGGAGGAGGCCCTGATCGAGCGGATCTACACGGCGATGGGCTACAACGCCGTGGCGCTGCAGCGGATCTCCCAGGACGACCTCCAGCTGCTGCGGTACATCGCCGCGGTGCTGGCGGCCGGCTTCCCGCTCGTCGCCCTGCTGCAGCTCGTGCGCGTCTACGGCCAGGCCCTCGCCCAGATCGCCGACGCGGAGGTGCGCCTCTTCCACCTCTACGTGCACGAGCCGCTCATGCGCGACGGCGTCGCCGGCATCGACATCGCCGAGGAGATGGAGGGGCTCGCGGCCGAGCTGCTTCCGCTCGCCTCGCCGATCATGGATCACGTCCACCAGCGCTTCCTCGCCCATTTCGTCGAGCAGGACGTCATCGGGCACATGGAGACCGATCCCGCCGGCGCCGGGGTCGACCTCGGGCGCCTGCGGGTGGCGATCGCCTTCGCCGACCTCGCCGGATATACGCGCCTGACCGAGGAGGAGGGCGAGGAGGAGGCGGTCAGCGCCGTCGAGCGGTTCATCGACAACGTGTCGCACACGCTGCCCGACGACGCGCGCGTCATCAAGACCATCGGCGACGAGGTGATGATCGTCGGGAGCGATCCCGCGGCGCTCGTCGACTGGGCCGTCGGCTTCCAGCAGCTCGTCGCCGAACGCCCGCTCCCGCGCATCGGCGTGCACTTCGGCGAGGTGATCTACCGCGACGGCGACTACTACGGGCGCGAGGTCAACCAGGCCTCCCGCGTCGCCGCGCGCGCGGCGGGCGGCGAGGTCCTCGCGACCCGGCCCGTGGTCGAGGCGTCGGGCCCGCACCTCGAGTTCGAGCTCATCGGCGAAGTCCGGCTCAAGGGCTTCACCCAGGCGACGGAGCTGTTCCTCGCGCGCGCGACAGACGAGTGACGGACCTCAGGCGCCGCCGGCGCCGGCCGAGGCGACGAAGAGGCGGACGCACTCGCCGACGAGGCGCTCGACCGGCAGCCGCGCGCCGGGCGGCGCGTGGACCCAGTCGACCAGCAGCTCGCCGGCCGCCCCCACGAGCGCCAGCGCGGCGAGCGCGACGTCCTCGTCCGGGCGGCCCGGGATCGCCCGGGCCCGGCCCAGCCGGATGATCTCGGCGGCGACCAGGTCGGCGAAGGCGTGGATCGCCGCGCGCCGGCGGCGCTCGAGCGCCGGGCTGACCCCGACGGCCTCCACCAGCTGCACGCGGGCCTTGCGCTCGTCGCCGGTCAGCACGCGCGCGAACGCGTCGAGGCCGGCCCGGGCGCGCGCCTCGACGTCATCGGGGGGGCGGCGGGCGATCGCGTCGGCCACGGCCTCAAGCTGCTCGCGGGCGAGGCGGTCCAGTAGCGCCGCGAGCAGCGCCTCGCGGCCCGGGAACGCCTCGTAGAACGAGCGCGGCGCCACCTTGGCGGCGCGGCACAGCGCGCCGATCGAAGTGGCCCCGTAACCGCGGGTGCCGAACAGCTCCAGGCCCGCGTCGAGCAGGCGCTCGCGCCGTGCGGCCAGGCGCGCGCCGGGAGGCATCCCGGCGTAGCGGCGGCCCTTGCGGGCTGCGATCCGCTGGGTCACGGTGTGACCGTACAGCAGGGACGGGGTATCTGGAAACATGGAGTTCCCAATTCAGGAGCCCGCATGACGACCTTCGCCGACCGCGAGATCACCCTGCACGGCCACCCCGTCCGCTACCACCTCAGCGGCGGAGGGCCACCGCTGGTGCTCCTGCACGGCATCGCCAGCACCGCCGACACGTGGGCGCCCGTCGCGCACGCCCTGGCGCGCCGCAACACGATCATCGCTCCCGACATGCTCGGCCATGGCGCGTCGGCCAAGCCGCGCGGCGACTACTCGCTGGGCGCCTATGCCAGCGGCGTTCGCGACCTGCTCGTGGCGCTCGGCCACGAGCGGGCCACCGTCGCCGGACACTCGCTGGGCGGGGGCATCGCGATGCAGTTCGCCTACCAGTTCCCCGAGCGGATCGAGCGCCTGGTCCTCGTGTCCAGCGGTGGCCTGGGCCGCGAGGTCCATCCCCTCCTGCGCTCGGCGAGCCTCCCGGGGTCGGAGCTCGTGCTCGCGCTGCTCGGCGGCTCCTGGCTGCGCTCGGCGGGGTCGGCGGTCGCCGGCGCGCTCGGCCGCCTGGGCATCCGCACCGGCGAGGACCTCGCCGGCGTGGCGGCGGGCGTGGCCT
>JAOPZW010000095.1 GCA_025963905.1 Solirubrobacterales bacterium
TCAGGACGCGGTGGAACACGACGACCGCCGCGAACAGCAGCACCGGCCCGAGCATGCGGATGACCTCGAGGCCGGCGTGCATGGCGAGGAACGGCGCCATGAGGGCGGGAAGGCCCGGACCGTGCCACAGGAACGCCGTCGGGTCGTGGGTGCCCGGAAGCGCGTAGCCGCCGTCCAGCAGCCTCGCCGCGTAGCGCACGAGCGGCCCCTCGTCCCCCACCGGCCGCGGGCCGGGATCGGTGACTCGCGCGGCGATGACGAAGAGGACGAGCAGCGGCAACAGGGCAGCCACCTGCCGGGCACCGGAACGTGTCCAGGACGATGCGCTCACGTCCCGGGCTACTATAGGTGTCGTAATGAACCTTCGGCCCCGTCGAGAGGCCGGCGAGCTCGAGAGCGAGATCCTCGCGGCGCTGTGGGCGTCATCGCAGCCGATGACGCCGGGCGACGTGCTCAAGGAGCTCGGCGGCTCGCTCGCCTACACGACGGTCATGACGACGCTGGCCCGGCTGTTCGAGAAGGGGCTCGTCGCCCGCCGGCGTTCCGGGCGGAGCTATTCGTACTCGCCCAGCGTGCGGGAGGCCGACCTCGCCGCTCGTCGCTTTCGCACCATGCTCGACCGAGGCCACGACCGCGACGCGGTCCTCCAGGGCTTCGTCGGCGAGCTCTCCCCCGACGAGGAGCGGGCGTTGCGGGCGTTGCTCAGCGACGAGGACCGCCGGCGCGAAGAGCAGCCGTAGATAGATGCGCCTGATGGTCTACGTCCCGCTGCTCTGCGCGCTCGCGCTCGCCGCGGGCGCACCGGCCATCGCCCGGCGAGCACCTCCCAGGCTCGGAGCTGCGACGCTCGTCCCAGCGGTGCTCGCCGCCGCGCTCGCCGTCGACTCCGCGCTCATGTTCCTGGTCGGCGCGCGGCTCCTGGACGCCGATCCGCTCGCCCGCGTCCTCGGCTGGCGAGCCGAAGCGGCCGGTCCCCACCCGGTGCCGCTGCCCGTCAGCGTGGTCGCCGCCATCGCGCTGTGCGCCGTCGCCGTCGTCGCGCTTGCCGACCGGCGCACCGCAGCGGCCGCGGCGGCCCAGCTCCGGGCGTTGCAGGCGCACGCTCACGCAGGCGACCTCGTCGTCCTGCGATCGCCCGCGGTTGTGGCGCTCGCGCTCCCGGCGACACGGGACACGCCCGGCCGGATCCTGGTGTCGGAGGGCATGCTGCGCGCCCTCGATGCCGACGAGCGTCGTGTGCTGCTGGCCCACGAGCGCGCGCATCTGCGCCACCGTCACGATCGCTACCGCCGGCTCGCCCGCGTCGCGGCCCAGGTCAACCCCCTCGTGCGCCCGGCGCTCGGCGCCGTGGACTTCCTCCTGGAGCGGTGGGCCGACGAGGAAGCCGCCAGGACGGTCGGAAGCCGGCGGCTGGCTGCTCGCGCGCTGGCTCGCGCCGCGGTCGCGGAACCGCCTGGCGACGAGCGGCTCCGGCAGGCGGGCTTCGCCATGCGGAGCGTCTCCGGTCGCGTGGACGCGCTGCTGGCCACCACACCCGCCCGCGGCTCGCGACTGGCACTGATCCTTCCCATCTCGGTGGGACTCGTCGCCGCCCTCAGCGCCGCGTGGGCGGAACACGACCTCGCGCACCTGACGGATCTGCTGCGCGGCGACGGCTGACCTCGTCACGCCGTCGATCCGGATCCGCCGAGCTCATCGCTGGATGATCGCGCGCGTGCTCAGGTGCCGATCGGCGCCGGTGGCAGGGCCACGACGTCCAGCCGGTCGAGGATCGCGTCGCGCTCGCGGCGCCGGGCTTCGTCGCCCGCCCCGACGCTCTGGGCGAGCGCCTCGAGCGCGTCCAGGCCGACGGCGACCTCGTAGTCGTCCCCGCGCGCGCGGGCAGAAGCGATGGATGCCTGCAGCGCCGGCACGGCTGCGCCGAGATCGCCCTGCTGGGCCTGGGCAAACCCGCGCACGCGGTCCAGCAGCGCGCCGGCCCGGCCGCCGCCGGCGGCCTCCTCGCGCAGGCGGTCGACGGTGTCCAGCGCGAGCTCGGCGTGGCCGCCGAACACCCATGCCTCGGCCAGCAGCGCCTCGACGAACCCGGCATCGCCCTCCACGCGCAGCGTACGGAAGCGGGCGAGCGCGTCCTCCAGCAGCCTGAGCGCGTCGGCGTCGCGCCCGTCGCGCACCGCCACGCGCCCCAGCAGCGCCGTGCAGAACGCCACGCCCCACTCGTAGCCCGTGGCACGCCAGACCCGCAGCGCGCGCCGCAGCCGCGCTTCGGCGTCGGCGAGGTGACCCTGGTCGGCGAGCACCTCGCCGACGTTGCAGTCGCCGAAGGCCGCGTTGGCCGCGTCGCCCGCCCGGACGCTGGCCTCGGCGCCCTGGAGGTACAGCGCCACCGCGTCGGCCCAGCGGCCGTCGAAGTAGGCGAAGCCGCCGAGGTTGTTGAAGATGGCGGCCTGGCGGTCGAGGTCGCCCAGCCGGGTGTAGATCTCCAGCGCGCGGGCGGAATGCGTTGCATCCGCGGCCCGACCGGACTCCACGAGCGCCCAGTCCAGGACGTAGCACGAGTGCGCGAGGGCGGTGTCGTTGCCGGCCGCCTCGGCCTCCTCGATCGCGCGGTGGCACAGCACGATCGCGTCGGCCATGCGCCCCTGGCGCTGGCGCACGGTGGCGAGCGTCGAGACGAGATGCGCGCGGCAGGCGGCGGCCGGCCGGCCGTCGACGCCCTCCAGGGCCCTGAGGGCCCGCAGCACCCAGCGGACGGCGGGCCGGACGCGCCCCGCGTCGAGCGAGACCAGCGCGTGGCGGTGCAGGAGGTGCGCCTCGCCCACCGGGTCATCCCGGACCAGGCGGCGCGCGGCGGTGAACGCCTCCATGGCACCGGTGAGATCGCCCGTGTGGGCGCGCGCCTCGCCGAGTGCCTCCCACACGCCGGCGAGGTCGCCGCGCGGCACGATCAGGCCCCTGGCGGCGTCGATCGCCCGGCGGTAGTGGGCCGCCGCGTCGACGTACGCGAAGCGGTCGCGCGCGCCGTCGCCTGCCATCCGGGCGTAGCGCCACGCCCGCGCGTGGTCGCCGGCGCGCAGGAAGTGCAGGGAGAGGATGGGCGCCGGCTGCTCGGGCGAGTCGCCGGCCTCCGCCTCGAGATGCGCTCCGACCACCGCGTGCAGGCGCCGCCGCGTCCGGAACGGAAGCCCCGCGTAGGCTGCCTCGCGCATCACCGCGCGGCGGAAGCGCATGTGGCCCTCGCCGTCGGCGACGAAGAGCCCGTCCAGGCGCTGCCACGCCTGCTCGTCGGGAGGTGCCACGTCGCCCGCCAGCACGTCCTCGAGGAACCGCGAGGCGAAGCTGAGCCCGAGGACCGCAGCGCGGCGGACGATCGCCCGGTCACCGGGCAGGAGGCGATCGATGCGCGCCATCGCGGCGGCCTCGATCGACTCCGGCAGCGACGCGCCGCCGTCGACGGCGGCCTCGCGCAGGAGATCGCGCAGGAACTGCGGGTTCCCGGCGGACCGCTCGGCCGCGAGCTCGAGCACGTGGGGCGCCAGCGGGGCATCGTCGGTCACGGCCTCGGCGAGGGCGAGCGTCTCCTGTCGCCCGAGGAGCGACGGCCACACGCGCAGCACGGCCGGCGAGCCGGACGGGGCGAAGCCGGACTCGCCGTCGCGGCGCGTGACCACCAGGAGCCACGGAACCCGCTCCAGCGCGCCGGTCATCGCGTGGAGGAGATCTGCCGACGCCGCGTCCATGAGGTGGGCGTCGTCGATCTCGATCAGCGTCGCCGCGGGCAGGCCGGCCGACAGGAGCCGCAGGACGACGTCGTGGAGCTTCGCCTGCCGGAAGTCCTCGGCGAGCTCCTCGACCTCGCGCGTCGGCGCCAGGCTGAGGCCGAGCGGGATGCCGAGCAGCGGCAGCCACGCCGCCAGCTCGGGGTCGACGCGCTCGACGTACGAGCGCAGGCGCTCCCGCGCGACGTCCTTGGGAGCGTCGGAGCCGATCCCCAGGAGCGGGCGCAGGAGCTCGCGCCAGACCGCGTATGGCGTCGAGGCGGTGTACGGCTCGCACGTCGCGTGCAGGCGGCGCAGGTCGGGGGCGCGCCCGCGCAGCTCCTCCATGAGCCGCGTCTTGCCGATCCCCGGCTCGCCGGCGATGTCCACCAGCCAGCCGCGGCCGGATCGCGCGGCGGCGAGGGCCTCCTCGAGCACGGCGAGCTCGCGCTCGCGGCCGACGAGCGGGAAGCGCACGGCGACGCCCTCGCGGGCCCGCCGCCCGAGCGGGCGCCCGACCGACCAGGCCTGGACCGGGCGCGCCTTGCCCTTGACAGCGAACGGCTGCAGCTCGGCGAGCGCGAAGCGCGTGGCCGAGCGGTCGAGCACGCCGGCCGTCGCATAGATCTCGCCCGGCGGCGCCTTGGCCATGAGCCGCGCCGCGAGGTTCACGGCGTCGCCCATGACGCTGTAGCTGCGGCGGAACGGCGGCCCGACGTCGCCGGAGAAGACGCTGCCCCGGTTGACGCCGATGCGGACGTCGAGCGGCAGCCGCGCGTCGAGGATCCGGCGCAGTGCCAGGAGCATCCGCTCCTCGTCGTCGCCGAGGATCCGCGGGGCGCCCGCCGTCAGCATCAGCTTGCCGCCGTCGGCGTCCACGTCGGACTCCAGGAAGCAGACCTGATGGTCGTCGACGGCGTGTTGGACGGCGGAGACCAGCTCCCCGAGCGCCTTCGCCGCCGCGGCCGGGCCCTCGCGCCGGATGAGCCCGTCGGTGCCCTCGAAGCGCACGAACGCGGTGGTCACGTTGCGATGCTCGGCCGGCTGGGGGCCGGACAGGACGTGCGTGCGCACCTCGGTCGAGAGGCAGTCGGCGACCAGGCTGAGGTCCGGGGACCGGCGCAGCTCCCACCGCTCCGCGTCGCGCCGGTCGGGTGCGCCGGCCAGGAAGCGCCCGGGGCCCTTCGGGGGGCCCGTGCACGCGCGCGGGAGCCGCGCGGCGGTTCCGGCGCTCACGACGATCTCGCCCGCATCGGCCGCCTTCTCCATCTGGACGACAAGCGTCGCCGCCGGCCCGGCCACGAGCAGCTCGCGATGGGAGTCGCCGACGAGGAACAGGTGGAAGTCGCCGCTGTGCACCCCTTGGGACATGCGCAGCGCGACCTTCCCCGCCGACGTGGTGAGGCGGCCTGCGGTGCGCAGCGCTCCGCGCATGCCGATGGCCGACCGGCACCCCCGGCCGACGTGGTCCTCGCCCTCGAACAGCAGCAGGAGCGCATCGCCGCCGAACTTCAGGAGGCTGCCGCCGTTCTCATAGGCCACCGCCAGCAGCGAGCCGAAGCAGGCGCCGATGGTCTCGACGAGCTCTTCGGCGCCTTCACGGCCCAGCCGGGCGAGTCGCTCCGAGAGCTTGGTGAAGCCCGAGATGTCGGCGAAGACCACCGTCGCGTCGACGGTCTGCAGCACCGCGTCCGGCGTCTCGGCGAGGTGGCGCAGCAGGACTCGCGGGACGTAGGGATCGAGCCGGCGCTGCGCGATGGGGGCCGCCGCGACGGGACGCGGGTCAGCCATGGCGGGGCGACGCCGGGAGGGCGCCCCACCTCGCAGTCCGGGCGATGGGGTGCGCGCCCCGATCCGCCGCGACGAGGCCGTCCTGCTCGCACGCCGGCGTCTCGAGCTCGGAGCGCGCGTCGAGCACCGCCGCACCGTGGGGCCGGTGGGCGACGACGACCTCCGGGCAGGCGGCCGCCGGGCAGCGCTGGAGCAGGCGGATCCACAGGTCCCAGTGGGCGAGCATCGCCAGGCCCTCGTCGAAGCCGCCCACCGCCCGCACCAGCTCGGCCCTGGCGATCGCGTTCGAGCATCCCCCCGGGATGACGTTGCGGGCCAGGATGTCGCGGGCGATGGTGTCGGCCGGCGGGGCCGGGACCTCCTCGCGCAAGCCCTCGCCCTCATCGACCACGATGGCCGCCCCGTAGGCGAACGAGGCGCCGGCGGCGGCGGCCGCGTCGAGCTGCCGGCGCAGCTTGCGCGGGGCCCAGAGGTCGTCGTCGTCGAGGAACGCGACCCACTCCCCCGCGGCCAGCGCGAGCCCGGCGTTGCGGGCGCGGGCGACGCCCTCCGGCGCCGGATTGCGCAACCGGCGCAGCCGCGGGTCGCCGATCCGGTCCAGGCGGGCCTGCGTGTCGTCGGTCGAGCCGTCGTCGATGACGATGACCTCGACGTCGACCTCCTCCTGGACCAGCGCCGACGAGAGCGCGCCGCACAGGAGCGGCGCGCGGTTGCGCGTCGGGATCACGACCGTGACCTCGGGGACGCGTCTCATGCCGGGCAGCCCAGGAGCGTCGGTAGCGATGGGGCGATCGTAGACTCGGTCGCGCTGGACGTTCGACCAGGATCCGGCCCGAGAAAGTCCAGGTTTCGGGTTTCGGGCCCTAAGCCGGGGCCGGCGGCGCCGCCCGGCGTTGCTCGGTGGGCACCGCGCCGGTGTCATCCACGAGGTCGCGCGGCGGCCACGGGCCGAACCAGTTGTCGGCGGCGCCGTCCAGCGTGACGGTCGAGCCGCTGAACGCGCGCCCCAGCGGCGAGGCGAGCAGGGCGATGAGCCAGCCGAACTCCTGCATCGTCCCCAGGCGCTGCAGCGGGACCGAGCGCGCAGCGCCGCGCCAGACGACCTCGGGGTACTTGCGCAGCGACTCGGTGTCGAACCGGCCGATGGCAGCCGCGACGACGGCGATGTCCCGCTCGGCCCAGTCCCGCGCGAGCTCGCGCGAGACCGCCTCGACGGCCGCGCGCGCTGCGCCGGTGTGGACCATCGCCGGCATCCCGTGGTGCGGCGAGACGGTGACGTTGACGACCGTGCCCCCGCCGTCGGTGGCGGCGAAGCCGTGCTCCGCGGCGGCGTGGGTCATCATCAGCGTGCCATCGACGTTCAGGCGCATGACGGCCCGCCAGCCCTTGGCGCCGACGTCCTCGGCGGGGACGAAGTACTGGCCGCCGGCGTTGTTGACGAGCACGTCCAGGCGCCCGTGGCGCTCGATGACCGTCGTCACGATCCGCTCGGCGTCTCGCGGCTCGCGGATGTCGCCGGCCGCGACCGAGCAGCGGTCGATGCCGATCTCCGCCGCGGCGGTCTCGAGCACCTCGAGCCGGCGCCCCGCGACGACCACCTGCGCCCCGGCCGCCGCGAGCTCGATCGCGGCGTGCTTTCCGAGATTCGTCCCACCCCCGGTCACGAGCACCACGCGCCCGGCGAGCGCATCGGGGGCGAAGATCTCCGAGGGAGCCGTCACGGGAGGCACGAAGAAGCCCGCTGAGGGCGGGCTTCCGGGACGGGGGAGCCGGGATTCGAACCCGGATTCATGGTTTTGGAGACCACGCGTATAGCCGTTAACTCACTCCCCCTCAGCGCGGTCATCCTAGCGCCCGGGCGGTCGTTCCGTCCGGCGAGCAAGGGAACATGTGTTCGTGCCGCGACGCCCCGCAGACGCCTTCTCCTACAGCTACTTGCTGGGCATGTACCTCGGCGACGGGCACATTCTTCCCATCGGGGGCACGTACCAGCTCCGTATCACGCTCGACGCTCTCTATCCCGGCATCATCGAAGACTGCTGCACGTACTTGCGGCTGAGCCTGCCAGACGCACGGCCCAACGCGCGGTGGGACAAGGTGCACCGCCGGGCATGGGTCGACAGCGGCTCCAAATGGTGGCCCGACCTCTTCCCCCAGGCCGGCCCGGGACGCAAGCACGAGCGCGTCATAGCGCTCGAGCCCTGGCAGCAGTCGGTCGTCGACCGTTTCCCGTGGCTCTTCCTTCGGGGCCTGCTCCACTCCGACGGCTGCCGTTCGATCAACCGCTTCACGACGAGGCTGCCCAGCGGCAGGGTCGCGGAGTATGCCTATCCCCGCTGGTTCTTCTCGAACCTGTCGGCCGACATCCGGGGCCTCTTCTGCCGGACGTGCGACGCGATGGGCGTGAGGTGGACGCAGTCCAACCCTCGCAACATCAGCGTCTCCCACCGGGCGAGCGTCGCGCTGCTGGACGAGTTTGTCGGCCTCAAGTCCTGAGCGTCCGACCCCGCGTCGGATGGCGCGCAGCGCGGGTCAGGTGAAGACGGCTCCGGTGGGCAGGGGCAGCAAGCGCCATCCGCGGCAGCATGCGCGCACGGCTGGAACCGGCGTTGCGAGGCGCGGGTCCGGCGGGAGCGCGCGGTGACCGGCTGCCGCTCCCGCCGGACGCGCGCCTCGCGTCGCATCGAGGCGTGACCACGCGCGGAAGGAGACGCACCGCGGACCGCCGGCGACTACGGTTGCGCGCGTGAGCGTGCCCGGCGACGAGCCCCTCAAGCGACACCCATCGCTCGACGACCGCTTCGACCCCGCCGTGCTCATCATCGAGCACGACCCTGCGTGGGCCGTCCGCGCGCAGGACGAGCTGCACCGCCTCGCGGAGGCGCTCGGCCCGGTGGCCGTACGCCTGGACCACGTCGGCTCCACCGTTGTGCCTGGTCTGGCCGCCAAGCCCATCATGGACCTCCAGCTCTCGGTCGCCGCCCTCGAGCCGCGCGCCCGGTACGTCGGCCCGCTCGAGCGATTGGGCTACCTGTTCGTGCCGGAGCCGGACTCGCCCGACTTCCACTTCTTCGCCCGCCCGCCGTCCCGCCCCAGGTCGCATCACCTCCACGTCTGCCAGTCGGGGAGCGAGCACGAAGCCCGCCATCTGGCCGTCCGCGACTTCCTGCGCGCGAACGGCGACGAGGCCGCCCGGTACGCGGCGCTCAAGCGCGATCTCGTGCGCAAGCACCCGCAGGACCGCCTCGCGTACATCGCCGGCAAGGAGCGCTACATGGGCGACCTCGAAGCCCGGGCGCTCCGGTGGGCCGGCCGCCCGCCCGCGTGAGTCGTGCCGGCCTCGCTCAGGCCGCGCGGCGCGATGCGGCCGGGCGCCGCCGGGCCGGCGCGCGCGCGCCGTCGCTGCGGCAGGGAAGCAGGCCGTCCTTGGCACGGACGCGGCGGAGGTCGCGGGCGACGGACTGGCGGGCCTGCTCCATGACCTCGACTCGCCGTGTGCCGCTCATGAGGTTGAGGCCCATGAGCGAGCAGTCGTCGCTGCCGGGCTGCAGGAGCAGGACCTTCGTGCCCTCCTCGCGCAGCTTGCGCGCCTCGTGGCCGAGGCGCCGGCCGGCGGCGGCGCGCATGACGGCGGCGAACCGGTCGGCCGGGGACCCGCCGGTGGCCTGGGCGATCGACGACATCGGGTTGAGGCAGATCACGAGGTCCAGCTCGTCGCCGCGGAGGAGGTCGAGGTTCGAGACCGAGCAGATCCCGCCGTCGACGTACCGACGGCCGGCGACCGTCACCGGGTGGTAGAAGGCCGGGATCGCGCACGAGGCCGCGACCGCCTCCCCCACGCTCGCGGCCGGCGCCCCCTCCCGGCCGAAGGCGACCCGCCGGCCACTGGCGTAGTCGGCGGCCACCGCCCAGTAGCTCGGGTGCCCGGGCCAGGGGTCCGGGATGAACCGCTCGACCAGCTCCTGGATCGGCGCCGTGGAGATGAACCCGCGCGGCAGCCAGCCCGCGAGCATCACCGACGGGGCGTGGCGCTTCGGATGCATCAGCGTGCTGAACGCCAGCCGCCACGACCCCGGCCCGATCGGCGGCATGGAGACCTGGAAGCGGTACTCCGAGCCGGAGATCCGCTCGGCGACCGCGCCGGCGCGCGCTTCGGCCTCGGCGAACCCGTCGAGCGAGGCCCCCGATGCGTAGGCGGCCATCGCCGCCGGCTCGACGCCCGCGGCCACCAGCGCTCCGATGACCGAGCCGGCCGAGGTCCCGACGATGCGGTCGGCATCCGCGGCGCACCAGCCCGTCTCCGATTCGACCGCATCGAGCGCGCCGATCAGCCACGAAGCGCCCAAGACGCCGCCGGCTCCGAGGACCAATCCGACTCTCACATCCGGAGCTTTACCCGGCCCGCCTCCTGTGCGAACGCCCGTTCGTCACGCGGGATCTCCTGCAAATGAGGCCAGATCGGCGCGCCGGACGACGCCGAGCAGCCGGCCGTCGGGATCGGACAGCACCGCGGTGCTCAGGTGCGCCCGGTCGAGCTTGGCCAGGAGCTGACCCGGAGGCATGTCCGGCCGGCTGGTCGAGGGTCCCGGCTCCATGACGTCCTCCGCCCGCGCCCCGGCATCGCCCTCCAGCACCGCCCTGCGCAGGCGCCCGAGCAGCACGCCGTCGTCGCTGACCACGAACGCGAAGCCGAACCCCGACCGCGCGACCCGTTCCCGCAGCGCTCCCATCGTCTCCTCCAGGCCGCACGTGACCACATCGCGGCCGGCGAGGTCAATGGCACGCGGCTCGCCCGCCTTGTCGCCCTCCAGCGGGAGCGCACGGGCCATCCAGTCCACCTTCCCCGGCATGTAGTCGTAGACGTGCTCGAAGCCAAGCGTTGCGAGCCGGCACGCGGCTCGTGGGCTGAGGTCTCAGAGGCCGTCCCAGCAGTAGACGACCACCGCCCGGCGGCGGTCCAGCTGGGCCGTGGTCTGCGCGTCGAGGGCCTTGAGGGGGATGCTGACCGCGCCGGGGAGATGCAGCTCGGCGTACTCCTCGGGCGGTAGCACCTCGACGAGCTGGGCGCCGTCGGCGAGCAGCGCCTTCAGGCGCGGGTAGGGGATCGTCTCTGGCTTCACGATGCGGGCGGAGGGATTCGAACCCCCACGGCCGAAGCCACCGGCTCCTAAGGCCGGCGTGTCTACCGGTTCCACCACGCCCGCAGGCGGGCGAACTTGCGCGCGCGCCCGGCC
>JAOPZW010000097.1 GCA_025963905.1 Solirubrobacterales bacterium
GGGTCGCGCAGCAGCAGCTGGTTGGGCTCGTCGCGGTGGCCGATCCACAGCTCGTCGGGGCGCTCCCCCATCCACGCCAGCGCGCTGCGCGACCCGTCGATCTCGAAGCTCAGCGCGTTCTTGCGCCCGGCGCTGAGCTGCGAGACGGTGACCGCCCCGCGCGCGCCGCCCTCGAAGCGCAGGAGGATGCTGGCCGTGTCCTCGGTGCGGATCTCGCGGGCCACCGTCTCGGACGGGGCGGCTGCCTGCGTCGAGAACGTCTCCACCGGACCGGTGGGCTGCCGGCGCACCGGGATGAACGTCGTCAGGTCGGCCATCACCGACTCGACGTGGCGGCCGGTGATGTACGTCGTCAGGTCGATCCAGTGCGAGCCGATGTCGCCGACCGCGCGCAGCGCGCCGCCGCTGTCGTGCTCCAGGCGCCAGTTCCAATCCGTGTCGTACATCAGCCAGTCCTGCAGGTAGGACCCCGTCACGAGCCGCACGTCGCCCAGCGCCCCCGCGGCGACGCGCTCGCGCGCCTCGCGGCACTGCGGGTAGAAGCGGATGTTGAAGTTCACCGCGTGGACCAGGCCCGAGGCTCGGGCCAGGGACAGGAGCTCTGCGGTCTGCGCGGCGTCCAGGCCCAGCGGCTTCTCGCACACGACGTGCTTGCCGGCCTCCAGCGCGGCCTTGGCCTGCGGGTGGTGGAGGTGGTTGGGCGAGGTGATGTGCACGACGTCGACGCGCGGGTCGGCGAGCATCGCCTCGTAGCTCTCGTAGGGCTCGGGGAGCGGGTAGCTGCGCGCCTTCTCCCGCACGCGCTCCGGCGAGGAGCCGACGATGCCGGTGACCTCCACCCCCAGCCGCCGCAGGGCCTCGACATGGACCAGGCCGATGAAGCCGGTCCCCACGACCGCGGCCCGCATCTCGCCGGCGTGCGTCACGCCGTCCTCCCCTCGTCGTCGGTGGGCACGAACGCGAACGCCCGCGCCGGGTTGTCCTCGAAGATCGCCGATGCCAGGTCGTCGCCGAGCTCGCGCGCGAGGCGCGGGCGGAAGCGCGCGAAGACGTAGTCCATCCCCGGCCCGCCGCCGTAGGCGCGCATCATGCTCGCGCGCCCGACGTCGCCGCCGACGAGCAGCCGGCCGCCGTGCCCGCGCGCGGCGACGTCGGCGATCAGCGCCAGGATCGTCGAGTCCGGCCAGTACTTCGTCCGTCCCGGGCCGTCGTACTGCAGCCAGGCGCCGGTCTCGGCGATCGCCGCGTGCTCGCCGGCGTCCGGGTTGCGGTCGAGGTGCGCCAGGATGACCGCCGCCGGGGCCACGCCCAGGCCGCGCAGGCGCTCGACGAGCCTCTCGCCCATCGTCCCGTGCTGGGTGTGCACGCAGACGGGTGCGCCGGTGGCGGCGTGGGCGGCGGCGGCGGCCTCGAACGCGGTCGCCTCCAGCAGGCTGACGGCGTGGTAGCCCGCGCCGACCTTGATGACGCCCGCCCGGGCCTGGGTGGTGTCCATGCCCTGCGTGAGCTCGCCGGCGAACCGCTGCGCCAGCAGCGCCACGCTCGCGCTGCGCGCCCACGAGTCGGGGGGGTAGTGCGCGTCCCGGTGCAGCCCCGTCGCGGCGACGATGTGCAGCCCGGTCGCCTCGCTGACCGCGACCAGGCCGTCCGCCCGCCGGCCCAGCCCGAGCGGCGTCCAATCCACGAGCCCCCGCGCGCCGGCCGCCACGACCGTCGCGGCCTCCGCGATCGCGCGGTCGACGTCCTGGAAGGTGTCGCCGGGCTGCAGCGGCGTCTCGAGGAAGAGGTGCTCGTGCGCATCGGTGGGTCCCAGCTCGGCCGGGTCGATGTCGCCGCGCACGGTGCGCACGATGGCCTGCGGTGGCGCCGTCACTACGACAGCGCCCGCTCGTCGCAGAGCGCGTAGGCGCCGGCCCACGGGCGCACGCGCTCGAGCGCCGCGCTGGCGGCCAGGACGTCGACGTCGGCGCCCAGGCGCCCGACGATCTGCATGCCGACGGGGTAGCGGCCGTCCGCCAGCCCCGCCGGGACGGACGCCGCGGGATGCCCGGTGAAGTTGATCGGATAGGTCAGGCACCAGCCGATGAGCTCGTCGACCGCGACGCCCTCGATCTCGCTCGGGCCGACGGTCTCGCCGGCGACCTCGGCGTTGGGCACGGGCAGGCACCCCAACGTCGGCGTGACCAGGAGGTCGTGATCGTCGAAGACGGCCTGGATCGCCTCGAGCACCCGGGTGCGCAGTTGCTGGTCGCGGGCGACGTCCCGCTCCGTCGCGCGCAGGCCCTCGTCCATCCAGCGCAGGTACTGCGGCGGCAGCTGGTCGCGGTGCTCGCCCAGCAGGTCGTAGCCGGCGGCCTCGAGCCCCTGCAGCGCGTCGAGGTTCAGCGGGGTCAGGAGCCGCGACCACAGGTCGCTGAGCTCGCGCTGGTCGCACGGCAGGCGGATCTCGACCGGCTCGACGTGCGCACCGGCGGCGGCCAGCGCCTGGACCGCCTCGTCCACCACCGCGGCGACGGCCGGATCGACCGGGAAGCCGCCCATGTCCGGGCTGTAGCCGATCCGCATCCCCCGCACGGAGCGCCGCACCGCGGCGATCGGGTCGTCGTGGAACGCGAAGCTCAGCGGGTCGCGCGGGTCGGGACCCGAGAGCGCGGTCAGCGCGAGCGCCGCGTCGGCCACCGTGCGCGTCACGAACCCCTCGAAGATGAACGGCGACACGCCGCCGAAGGCGTTCGGACGCACGGCCAGCGGGGCGCGGCCAAACGACTGCTTGAACCCGTACACGTTGCACCACGCGGCCGGGATGCGGATCGAGCCGCCGGCGTCGGTGCCCTCGGCGAAGGACAGCAGCCCGTCGGCCACCGCGGCGGCCGCCCCGCCCGACGAGCCGCCGCTGTTGCGCGTCAGGTCGAACGGGTTGCGGGTCGGCCCGAACAGCGGGTTGTCGCAGGTGCCGCGGAAGCCCATCACCGGGCTGTTCGTCTTGCCGACGACGATCGCCCCGGCGGCCTCCATCCGCTCCGCCCACATGCCGCGCGCGTCGATGACGTGGTCGCGCAGCGCCGGGATGCCGCCCAGCGTCGCGGGCCAGCCGGGCTTGAAGTCGAACAGGTCCTTGATCGCCGTCGGGACGCCGTGCAGCGGCCCGAGCGCCTCGCCGGCGGCCAGCGCCGCATCGGCGGCCTGCGCGCGCTCGCGGGCCTCGTCGAAGGCGAGGTAGACGAGCGCGTTGAGGCTCGGGTTGCGCTCGTCGATGCGGGCGATCACCGCCTCGAGGGCCTCCACCGCCGACAGCTCGCGCTCACGGATCCGCTGCGCGAGCTGGGTCGCCGACACCCGGGCCAGCTCGGCTCCCGGCAGCGTCGCGCGCTCAGTGGTCTCCGTCATGACCCAGCCCGGCTAAGCGCTTCGCTGGACACGTGCATACAGCGCGGCGAGCGCCAGGATGATCAGCCCGTAGAGGATCTGGCGGATCGAGTCGTCGGCGTTGAGCAGGGTGAGGAACGAGTCCAGGACGGTCAGGATCAGGGCGCCCATGATCGTCCCCGAGTACGTCCCCACGCCGCCGAACAGCGACGTCCCGCCGAGCACCACCGCGGCGACCGACGGCAGCAGGAACGAGTCGGCCAGGCCGAGGTCGGCGGCGTTGATCAGCCCGGCGAGCACGATGCCCGCGACCGCGGCCAGCAGCCCGCACAGGGTGTAGGTGACGGTCAGCAGCTGCCACGAGCGCACGCCCGCCAGCCGCATCGCCATCGGGTTGTCGCCGTAGGCGTACAACATCCTTCCGTAGCCCGATCTGCGCAACCCCACGATCACGACGACCGACAGCACGATCCACAGGATCAGGCTGTTGGGGATGAACCCGACCAGCGGCTCGCCACCCACCTGGCGCACGAAGTGCGGCACGTTCTGGCCCGCGGTGCGGTTCGAGGCCGCCCGGACCGTGAGCAGGCCCGTGACGACCCCGGCGATGCCGAGCGTCATGATCAGCGGCTGGACCCGGAAGATCCCCACGCCGATGCCGTTGACGAGGCCGACGGCGAGCCCGACCGCCAGGCCGTAGAGGATCGCGCTGACCGTGCCGTGCGAGGACTGGCCGGCCATGACGTAGGCCGCCGCGGTGGCGGTCGCGCCCATCGACAGGTCGATGCCCGCGGTGAGCATGACGAGCGTCTGGCCGGCGGCCATGATCGCCAGCGGCGCGGCGTAGCGCAGGATCGCGCCCGCCTGGTCACCGGACAGGTAGCTCGACTTGACGATCGTGCACGCGGCGACGAGCAGGACCAGGATCAGTCCGAGCATCAGCAGCGGGTGGTCGACCAGCGCGCGGCGCGCGCGGGCCAGCTCGCGCGGCTCCTGCTCGCGGGTCGATGCGGGGGACGGGGCGCTGACGCTCATGCCTCGCGCCTCCGCAGGAGCAGGCCGCCGAGCATGACCATTGCGACGATGAGCGCCCCCTGGATGACCTGTCCGTAGTTCGCGTCGGCGCCGAGGAAGGTCAGCACGGTCACCGCCGCCGAGAGGATGAACGCGGCGAGCATCGGGCCCACCAGGCCACCCTTCCCCCCGGCCAGGCTCACGCCGCCGATGACGACCGCCGCCACCGAGGTCAAGGTGTAGAAGTTGCCGGACAGCGGGCTGCCGATGCTCGTCGTCGACGTCAGCGCCAGGCCCCCGAGCGCGGCGAACAGCCCGCCCACGGTGTAGGCCAGGATGCGCGTGCGCGGGACCCGCACGCCGCTCAGGTAGGCGGCGTCGCGGTCGCTGCCGACGGCGTAGATCGCGAGGCCCAGCCGGCGCGAGCGCAACGGCACCCAGACCAGCGCGTAGGCCGCCGCGAGGACCAGCAGGCCGTTGGGGGTCCACTGCCACAGCGACGAGCCGCTGGAGAGCGTCTGGTAGGACGGCGGGGAGCCGCCGCCCGGCGTCGGCAGGACCACCAGCGCCACGCCCGCCCAGACGAAGCCGAGCGCCAGCGTGACGATGATGTCGGGCACGCCGGTGGTGACGACGGCCACGCCCGTGAGCGTCCCGATCACCATGCCGATGACGAGCACGAGCAGCGAGATGCCCAGCGCGGTGCCCATGCTGTGGTGCTCCATGAGCCGCGCGGCGATGACGTTCGTGAGGGCCATCACCGAGCCGACCGACAGGTCGACGCCCCGCGAGATGACGACGACGGCCTGCGCCATCGCGGCGAAGGCCAGCGGCATCCCGGCGATCACCAGCGACTGGACATCGAACGACGTGAAGTTCGGCGCGACGTTCGCCTCGACGATCAGCAGCGCGATCAGGATCCCGAGCACGCCGACCGTCCAGCCCTGACGGGCGGCGAACCGGCGGAGCTTCACGTTGCGCGGCCGCGACGGCGACGGCGACGGCGACGGCGCGGCCTGGCTCATCGTGCTCATGACAGCGCCGCCTCCTCGACGAGGCCGTGCGCGGAGCGCAGCAGCCGGGCCTCCGTCGCCTGGGAGGCGGGCAGGCGATCGCTGACCGCGCCGCGATGCAGCACCACGACCCGGTCGCAGACGAGCTGGATCTCGGGCAGCTCGCTGGTGAACAGCAGCACGGCGGAGCCCGCGGCGGCCACCTCGCGCAGGAGCGCGTAGATCTGGCGCTTGGTGCCGACGTCGATGCCGCGCGTCGGGTCGAAGCACAGCAGCACGTCGAAGCCGCTCGCCAGCCAGCGGGCGATCGTGAGCTTCTGCTGGTTGCCGCCGCTCAGCCGCCGGGCCTGGCGCTGGGCGCGCGTGTCGATCTGCAGGCGGGCGATCGCGTCGTCGACCCGGGTGCGCTCGCGGCGGACGTTGATCGGGCCCCAGCGGCGAATCGGGCTGTACAGCGGCGCGGCGATGTTCTCGCGGATCGAGCGCTGGGGCAGCAGCGCGAGGAGGCGGTCCGACGGCACCAGGACCATCCCGGCCTTGATCGCGTCGTAGGGGTCGCGCGGGCGCGTGGTCTTGCCCGACCGCTCGATCGTGCCGTGGCGGATCCGCTGCTGGCCCGACAGCAGGTCGAAGAGGACGTCCTGCCCCTGGCCCTCGAGCGCCGCGACCCCGACGATCTCGCCGGCGCGAACCTCGAAGTCCACGCCGTCGGGCGACTCGTCGGAGAGGCGCAGCCCCCGCACCGAGAGCGCCGGCGACCCCTCCGTCCGGGTCTCGGCCTCGGCGACCGCCTCGACCTCCTCGGCGATGGCCTCGTGGGACTGGCCGAGCATGAGCTCGACGATCTTGCCCTCGGCGCCCTGGCTCGGCGTCAGGGTGCCGACGGCGCGACCGTCGCGCAGGACGGTGGCGCGGTCGCA
>JAOPZW010000113.1 GCA_025963905.1 Solirubrobacterales bacterium
GGAACTGCTGCATGTGGTGCCAGAGGTCGTCCTGCTGGATGCAGGGAATGAGCTTGCCCGGGGTGTCGTTGACCTGGGCATCGCACTCCGCCGACGTGATCGCGCTCGCGTTGGCGGGCACGACGAACCCTGCCGCCACGCACAGCGGCAACAACCACGACCGCCCCAGTCGCGATCTCAGACTCCTTTGCATGCGGACCCTCCCACTCGGATGGTTCGACAGGGAGCCGTGCGGGACCCTGCCGCACAGCGACCCACCAATACCCGCGGCGCGTCCGGCTGGAATCCGCGGCCGTCTGACTGGTAAAGCTGAGCGACTTCCTGGAATCTCACACCCACACAGTGTGGGAAGCCGGCTTCGGTGGATCTGGTGCGACTAGCGCGTCAAATCGACGCAAATCCTGTCCCGCGATGGTGCCCCGACGAGGTGCTCCAGCGCGAGCAGGCGATAAGGCTCACGCCATGCCGCACGCGGCCCAACATCAGGTAGCTAGCGTTCGCCGGCGTACGCCCGTGAAAGGCGTGCGGCCAACGCGGCCGTCTCCGGCATGCCGCGCGAGCAGGCCGGCGTCGCCGCGGCCATCGCCACCACGTCACGGCAGTTCGGTCAGGCCATCGGCGTGGCGATCGTCGGCGCGATCGTGGCCTCCACCGCCGGGGCCTCGACCGCAGCCGCGCTCTCGTCGGCCACCCATCCCGCCTGGTGGACCCTCACCGCCCTGGGCGCCGTCGTGCTCGTGCTCGGAGTCCTGGCAACCGGCCGCCGGGCGACCGACTCAGCACGGCAAACCGCAACACGGCTCAATCCCGAGCCTCTGGCCGCTTAGGTTGCTCGTGACATGAGCGAGAGCCACAACGACAGCGCACGCCACGAGGCGTCGGAAACCGCTCGCGAGGTCTGGCTGCGGATGTCAGACCTCGTCCTCGACCATCAACGACGGCGCGAGGTCTCCGCGGCCGTCGGGTTGAGCTTCTCGCGCGCCCGCGCTGTCCGGCGCGTGGCGGACGAGCCCGTCTCGATGGGCGACCTGGCGGCGTCGCTCGGGATCGACCGTCCCAACGCCACCGTGCTCGTCGACGACCTCGAAGCGCAGGGTCTCGTTCGGCGCGGACCGCACCCGACCGACCGTCGAACCAAGATGGTCGAGGCCACCCGCAAGGGCAAGACGCTCGCCAGGCGGGCCAACGAGATCCTCAGCACCCCACCCGCCGCCCTCAGCGCGCTCAGCGCAAAGGACCTCGACGCTCTGCGCCGCGTCCTTGCCAGCATCGCGCCGCAGAAATAGGAGCTGCCCGGCATTCGGCTCTCCAGCAGCCGATCGGGGTCGCTGCTCGGTACCTGACCGTCCGAACAATAGGCGTCCGGGCCCGGCGGGATGCCGCCCTACCAGCGGCGGTTGAGCGAAAGCAGGACGAGGCCCGCAACTTCCTCGTAGTTCTCCCAGCCCGGCGCATGCTGTCGCGGGTGGGGTTCGAGTTCGGCGATCACCGCCCGAAGCTCGCCGGGGTCCAGACGCGCCGCGAGCGCGGCGAGCGCGATCTCGTGCGCTGCTGTCGTCGGCGCGCTCATGCGCTGGATTGTGCTCGGGTCGTGCGAGTGACACACCTCTGTGGCAAGTTCAGCACCGCGGTGTGTCGAGCCTTCTCCGCTCGCGCCCCCGCGGCTGTATCGTTGGACTGAAGCCCCGTGCCCCCATGCGGCGCGGGGTCGCCCTTGCGGCTCCCACTCCTGGCCGGCCTTTGGCACGTCGACCCTTTGCGGTCCGCGCCTCCTACACGCAGGAGCCGGTAATGACGCTTTCCGCACCGCCGGAGCAGGCGCTCCGCGCACCACTTGCTCGACCCGGGGACCCGCCGTCGAGGCGGGTCGCGCGGATCGCGGGCATCTTCATGGTCATCACCTTCATCTCCATCCCGGCGCTCCTGCTGTATGACCAGGTGCTCCACCACACGAACTTCGTCCTCGGCGCCGGCGGCGGCGACGCGCGCGTGTATGTGGGGGCGCTGTTTGAGATCCTCACTCTCATCGCCGGCATTGGCATGGCGGTCACGCTGTACCCCGTCCTCAGGCGCCAGAGCGAAGGCCTCGCGCTGGGCTATGTGACGGTCCGCGTCGTTGAGTCCTGCCTGATCGCGGTCGGCATCGTCAGCCTGCTCGCGGTGGTGACGCTGCGCCGCGACCTCGCCGGCGCCGCCGGGACCGACAACGCGTCGCTCATCCTCAGCGCCCGGTCGCTGGTCGCCGTGCATGACGCGACGTTCCTGCTTGGCCCAGCGTTCTGCGCGGCGATCGGCAACGGGCTCATCCTCGGCTACCTGATGCTGCGGTCCGGACTGGTGCCACGGCGCCTCGCCCTGCTCGGCGTCGCCGGCGGCTCCCTCGCCCTGGTCACGGCGCTGCTGGTCTTGTTCGGCGCCTACAAGCAGAGCGCTGCAGCCTCATTCTTCCTGACCCTGCCGGAGGCGGTCTGGGAGCTGTCGCTGGGCATCTACCTCATCGTCAAGGGCTTCAAGCCGTCACCCATCCTCTACGACGACGGGCGCCGCGCCGGCGTGGACGGCCCGCTGACCCCCCTGCTCGCGGCACCGGAGGTGGCCGCGCCGGTGGTGGCGGCACCGTGAGGCTCTGCATCGTCGGTGCATCCGGCAAGCTGGGCAAGTACAGGGTTCAGCTCGCGCTGGACCGGGGTACGAGGTCGTCGCCGTGTGCCGCGAACAGAGCAATCGCGTGTTATGTCACGGTGCACGGCGACGCGCCGCCCATCCGCATCCGCGTGGGCATCGCCCGCCCTTCTACCGCAGCATCCGCGGCAGTCCGAACTGCGGAAGGACGCTGCTGTCGGCGAACCAGGTAATGGCAGAGATGTGGTCGCCCTCAATGGTCAGCACAAATAGCGAGAACGCGCGCGCGACGTCGGTCTCTGGCGCTGAGAGGTAGCAGCCGAACGCTGGCTGTGTGTTGGCGCGCGTCGGGACCAACCGCATCGGCGCGCCTCGGCGCTCCTCAGCGCCACGTAGGAACGCGCTGATCGCGTTGCGTCCCTGGTAGGCGTGCGGGAGGGGCGGCATCGTGAGGCAGGCGTCGTCGGTCAGGAGGGCGACCATTCCGTCGATGTCGCCGTTCTCGACCGTTTCGGCGAAGCGGCCGACGATGTCGCGCTCGAGCTTGGAGTTCGGGAGCGGCGCTCGTTCGCGTCCGGCGGCCGGCAAGCGGGATTCGAACGCGGCACGCGCGCGGCGCAGCAGGCTGTTGACCGACGCCTCGCTGGTCTCGAGCATCTCGGCGACCTCCCCGGCGCGGTACCCCAGCACGTCGCGCAGCACGAGCACCGCGCGCTGCTGCGGCGGGAGATGCTGAAGGCCGACGATGAATGCCAGCGCGATCGCCTCCTTGGTCTCGTAGCGCGCCTCCGGTCCGGGAGCCTCGTCCGGGATCCCGTCGATGAGAAGGTCCGGGTAGGGCTGGAGCCAGACCGGCTCGCTCCAGCGCGTCGGCTCAGGCATCTGGGTCATCCGCTGGTCCTCCAGGCGGTGCCGGCTCGCCCGCAGGGCATCCAGGGAGCGGTTGGTGGCGATCCGGTACAGCCAGGCACGGACCGACGCGCGTCCCTCGAACTGCTCAAGCCCCCGCCAAGCCCCGAGCAGCGTCTCCTGGAGGAGGTCCTCGGCGTCCTGAGCCGAGCCGACGATCCGGTAGATGTGCACCTGGAGCTCACGCCGGTGCGGGTCGGTCAGTTCGCGGAACGCGTCCTCGTCGCCAGAACGCGCACGCGCGAGGGTTCGCTCGGTCACGCTCGCATCCCCCCACAGACCCTTCCTTTCACCGACATCAGAACTAATGACGTCGGGGCGGCTCGAAATTCGCCGCTCAGTTTTGGTCGCGGCCGGCGCCTCAGCACACGCAGCAGGTAACAGTCCGATCAAAGGAGAACTGAGATGGGAAAGATCGTGATCAGCGAGAACGTCACGCTTGACGGAGTCGTCCAGGACCCGACCGGTGAGGAGGGCTTCAGGCACGGCGGCTGGTTCAGCCAGATCGGGGAGAAGGAACTCGCAGAGTGGGCCAAGGTCGAGTTCGAGGAGGCGCTGGGCGCCGAGGCCCTGCTGTTGGGTCGGCGGAGCGACGAGTATTTCGGACCACGGTGGGTGGGCCGGAGCGGCGAGTGGGCGGACAGGTTGAACAGCCTGCCCAAGTACGTCGTGTCCTCCACTCTCGTAGACGCCCACTGGAGCAATTCGACGGTCCTCAAGGGCGACGTGGTCCAAGAGGCCTCGACGTTGAAGCAAGAGCTAGACGGGGAAATCGTCGTCTACGCCAGCCGTCAGCTCGTGCACACGCTGATGGAGCACGATCTGGTCGACGAGGTGCGACTGATGGTCTTCCCGTTCGTGCTCGGCACTGGCGAGCGCCTCTTCGGCGAAACCAGCGAGAAGAAGTCCATGCGCCTCGTTGGCACTCGGCCCGTCGGTGAGAGCCTCGCCCACCTTCTCTACGAGGTCATCCGCGAGGCATAGCGGGGCCGCTGACGTTCCGAAAGGCCCGGATGCCCGCGCGCAGTCGGGCGGGCATCCGGGACAGCGCCTTGAGAGCAGCCAGCGACAAGCAGGCGCACCACGCGCGTGTCGCAGGTTTACTCCGACGTCATCGCCGGCTGGCTCCCGCTTTCGCGCGAGGTGCGGGCGTCGCCGCCGGCGCTGAGACGACGCTCGAGTCGGCTCCGAAAGCGAAGCGACTGCCTCGAAGCGCACTGGCCATTCTCGTGAGCGTGCGTTGCAGGACCTCCTGTGGCGTCCCAACGGGCATCTCGCCGCGCGGCGCTCGACCCCTATGCGCGGAAAACGGGGCGCCACGCGCCCGCTTGCGCCGGAGTGCGAGCGCCCGAGTGACGGTCGGGGACGCGCCTGCCGCGGACGAATACGAGCAGTCGTAGCCGGCGGTGGCCTTGCTGCCGCCTCTCGCGCATTGCGATAGCAACGGTGTCCGAGTCTCGTCCGGCCGCAATCTTGCGCCCGCCGTTGTCGTGCCTATGCGCCGCATCGACCCCGTCGAGCCGCGTGGCGCGTCCGGTGCTCGTCCAGAGCGAGCGTCGACCGCGGTTCGGGACGCTTGCCGCGTGCCCGCGGCGCGCCTTCGACCCGGCGGGCATGGCATGCTGCGTTGCCGTGAGCGGCGTCAACCGCGTTCGGCTCCAGCTCGATCAGGTCCGCGGCGCCGTCAACGCGATCGATCCGGTGTTCCTCGACACGCCGGCGCTGCCGTGCCCGCCGCTCGGTCACATGCTCGGATGCTCGGTGACGCTGAAGGTCGAAACGCTCAACCCGGTCCGGAGCTTCAAAGGACGCGGAACGGAGACGGTGGCAGCCATGGCCCGGCGCAAAGGAGCGTCGCGAGTGGTGTGCGCGAGCGCCGGGAATCTCGGTCAGGCGCTCGCCTACAGCGGCCCGCGTCGAGGCCTGGAGGTCACCGTCGTGGTCGCGAGAACCGCCAACTCGCTCAAGCTGCGCCAGATCGCCGCGTTCGGCGCCGACATCCGGCTCGAAGGCGAGGACATCGAAGACGCCCGCGTGCTGGCGCGGGAGATCGCCGACGCGGACGGTGCCTACCTGGTCGAGGACAGCTTGGACCTCGCCACCTGCGAGGGCGCCGCCACGATCGGCCTCGAGCTGGTCCGAGACGATCCGAGACTCGAGGTCGTCCTCGTCGCGCTCGGTGGCGGCGCGATGGCCAGCGGGGTGGGCTACGCCGTGCGCTCGCTCGCCGACCACGTGGAGGTAATCGGAATCCAGCCGGTCGGTGCGCCCGCGATGGCGCTGTCGTGGCGTCAGGGAACGGTTGTCGAGACGGACCGCATCGACACGATCGCCGACGGCATCACCGGGCGCTATCCGATCCCCGAGGTGCTGGATGACCTGCTCGTCGTGCTCGACGACGTCGTGCTCGTGCGCGAGGACTCGATCACGGCCGGCATGCGTGCGCTCTATGAGCACGCGGGGCTCGTCGTCGAGCCGTCGGCAGCGCTCGGGATCGCCGCGGTCCTCGAGCAGCCTGAGCGGTTCGCCGGGCGGCGCGTCACCACGATCCTGTGCGGAAGCAACGTTGGCCCTGCCGACTTCGCACGGTGGGTGCTGGAACCAGCTGCGCGAGTCGCGCGCTAACGGTGGGCATCACACCCGGAGCCGGGCGACGCGCTCACCCATGCAATTGCCCACGACGGACGGCGCAGAACGGTGCGTGGGACAAGCCCGATCGGCACCCCGGGTCACCGTTGGCCTCGCGTGGCGCGAGCTCACCGCCGTATTGGACGACCAGCACAAGCACCACGCCGCTCGACGCAGTGAACACGGTGCACAGGCGCGATACCCGCACGCGCGAGGCTCCGACGCGGTGGAGCTCGAGCACCCCGACGTGCCGCCGCTGGCCCTCGGGGCGAAGCCCCCGCCGCCCGGCTCGACCCCGCGGCGCTAGGCGATCAGCCCACCCCATGTGAGGATGCGCGGCGATGCCGGACGGCTACGACGAGGTCTTCGCAGAACCCGGCCGCCCCCGCGAGCACGCCGTCGCGCTGGCGGCCGCGCTCGCGGAGCTCGGGCCCGACGCGCTGTCGAACGCCGGGCGGATGCGCGACTCGATCTTCATGCAGCAGGGCATCACGTTCGACGCCGGCGGCCCCGACGCCGACGGCCCGGTGCGCGATCGTCCGTTCCCACTGGACCTGATCCCGCGGATCATCCCCGCCGCGGAGTGGACCGACATCAAGCGCGGGCTGGCCCAGCGGATCCGGGCGCTCAACGCGTTCGTCGATGACGTCTACCACGCGCGCGAGATCGTGCATGCGGGGATCGTGCCGTGGGAGCTGATCGTGTCGCGGTCGGCGTTCGCGCGTGCCGCGCACGGCATCCGGCCGCCGGGCGGCGTCTACTGCCACGTGTCGGGCTGTGACCTCGTGCGCGACGCCGACGGGTCGTGGAAGGTGCTGGAGGACAACGTCCGCACCCCGAGCGGGATCAGCTACGTGCTGGAGAACCGCGTCGCGATGACGCGCGTCCTCCCCGGGCTGTTCAGCTCCTACCGCGTCCGCCCGGTCGATCATTACCCCGCGCTGCTGCGCGGCGCGCTTACCGAGGTCGCCCCCACGACCGCCGACGAGGATGCGACGGTCGTGGTCTGGACGCCGGGGCCGTTCAACTCCGCCTACTTCGAGCACGCCTTCCTCGCGCGGCAGATGGGCGTCGAGCTCGTGGAGGCGTCCGACCTCGTGGTGCGCGACGCGACGTGCTACATCCGCACCACCAACGGCCTGCAGCGGGTCCACGCGATCTACCGGCGGATCGACGACGCCTTCATGGATCCGCTGGAGTTCCGCCCCGACTCGCTGCTCGGCGTGCCGGGCCTGATGCGGGCCTACCGGGCCGGGACGGTGGCGATCGTCAACGCGGTGGGCACCGGCGTCGCCGACGACAAGGCGGTCTATCCGCATGTCCCGGAGATGATCCGCTTCTACCTGAACGAGGAGCCGATCCTCCAGAATGTGCAGACCTACCTGATGGCCGACGCCGACGAGCGCCACGCGGCACTCGCGCGGCTCGGCGAGCTCGTCGTCAAGCCGGTCGACGAGTCGGGCGGCAAGGGCGTGTTCATCGGCCCCACGGCGAGCGACCAGCAGATCGCGATCCAGGCCGACGAAATCCGGCGCCGGCCCGAGCGCTGGATCGCGCAGGAGCTCGTGCGCCTCTCGACCTGCCCGACGGCCTCGCCCGAGGGTGAGCTCGTTGCGCGCCACGTCGACCTGCGGCCGTTCGCGGTGTTCGGGGAGGACATCCACATCGTGCCCGGCGGCCTCACGCGCGTCGCGCTGCGCGAGGGCTCGATGATCGTCAACTCCTCGCAGGGCGGCGGCTCGAAGGACACGTGGGTGCTCGAGGACGACGCCGGCGAGACGACGCGGGCGGCCGCGCCCGCAGCCGCGTGGTCGCCACCCGAGCTGCCCGGCCTGCGCCAAGGCGGCGAGTGGTCCGGCCAGCAGCAGCAACAGCAACAGACCTGATGCTCGCCCGCATCGCCCACGAGCTGTACTGGATCGGCCGCCAGCTCTCCCGCGCCGAGCACACCGCTCGCATGCTCGACGGCGTCTTCCACGCCGACGTCCAGGGTGGCCGCGACGACGACGGCGTCCGCCTGTCGTGGGACGCGCTGCTGGCGATCATGGGCGCCGAGCGGCCCGACCACGCGCCGACGCGCGACGAGGTCGTCCAGCGGCTGACGCTGGACCGCACGAACCCCGCCTCGGTGGCGAGCTACGTCACCCAGGCGCGCGAGGGGGCGCGCACCGTCCGCGACGTCTTCTCCGCCGAGATGTGGGAGGCCATCAACACGTTCCACCTCGGCCTCCTGCGGCGCGACAACTCCGCCGCGCTGCGCACCGGCCCCTATTCGGTCTACGCCTTCGTGAAGGAGCGCTGCGGCCTGTTCTGGGGCGTCACCGGCCGCACGATGCTGCGCGACGAGGCGCACGCGTTCCTGCAGGCCGGCGCGCGGATCGAGGCCGCCGACATGGTGCTCCGGATGCTCCGGGTCGCGCTGCCGGGCGAGGACGACGGCGACCACCATGCGCACGACGGCCAAGCGCTCGCGCTGTTGCAGGCGGTCGGCGGCTTCCAGGCGTTCCGCCGCGCGGTGCCGGCGCCGCCGAACGCCCGCCCGGTCGGCCGCTTCCTGCTCTACGAGCGCGCCTATCCCGACTCCGTCGCCGCGTCGGTGGAAGCGCTGCACGGCGCGCTCTCGGAGGCCGACCCGAACTACCGCAACTCCGCCCCGGTCCTGCGCCTCGGCCGCCTGCAGGCGGACCTGGACTTCCGCTCCCGCGCGCTCGACGGCGACGCGGGCGGCGTGACCCAGATGCTCGGCCAGGTGCAGCACGAGCTCGCGCAGGTCGACGCGGACATCGCCCAGCGCTACTTCGGAGGCGCGTCCCCGCCGGTGCCTAGACTCGCCACGCTCTGAATGCATTTCGCGATCCGCTACCTGACCGAGTACCGCTACCGCGAGCCGGTCACCGACAACCTCAACGCCCTGCGCGTGAAGCCCGCGACGACGCCATGCCAGCGCGTCGACGACTTCGCCGTGCGGGTTGAGCCAGAGACGCGGCTGACCCAGCACCTCGACTACTACGGCACGACGGTGATCGAGTTCGGCATCTCCAAGCCGCACGAGCAGCTCGCAATCGACGTCCGCGCGCGCGTCGTCACGACGCCCGCGGCGCCACCGCCTGAGGCCGACTGGGAGCCCGCCGTGACGGCGGAGTACGCGGCACACGGCGGCGAGTACCTGCTGGCGTTCGGCGCCGAGCCCGACGACATCGCGATCGACGAGCTCGTCGGGCTGTCGCGCGCCGCCACGCCCGCGGCGACGCTGCAGGCCGTCACGGAGCTGATCCCCGACCGCTTCGAGTACCGCCCCGGTGTCACGTACGTCGGCTCGACCGTCGAGGACCTGCTCACGGCGGGCGCGGGCGTCTGCCAGGACTTCGCGCATCTCGCGCTCGTGCTGCTGCGCCGCCACGGCGTGGCGGCGCGCTACGTCTCGGGCTACCTGTTCGCGCCGCCCGCCGGCGACGAGGGGGCGGACTCGGCCGAGGTCGACACGCACGCGTGGATCGAGGCGCTCATCCCCGCCGCGGAGGGCGAGCCGGTGTGGGTCGCCGCCGACCCGACGAACCGCGGGCTCGCCGGCGAGCGCCACGTCAAGATCGGCCACGGCCGGCACTACTCCGACGTGCCGCCCATCAAGGGCGTCTACCGCGGCGGGGCGACCGCCGAGCTCGAGGCGTCGGTGCGGATGACGCGCACCGACACGGCGTCGCGGACCGCGCCGGCCGCGGGCTAGCCGCCTGGCGGCTGACGACGCGCCCGGTACGCGGCGGTCTTCACGAGGTTCCCGCATCGGCCCATCGAGCACCACCGCCGGCGGCCGGACTGCGTCTCGTCCACGAACAGCAGTGAGCAGTCGGCGTGCTCGCACTCCTTGATCCGCGCTGCCTGCGGTCCCCCGAGGAGGCGCACGGCGTCGCGGGCGATGGCCGCCAGCGCGGACGCCACGTCTGCTCCGGGGGCCGTCGTGACGACCGGTCTGCCGTCCTCGAGCACCAGCTGAGGCGTGAGGTCGGGCCGCATGGCGTGCCCGTTGACGATGGCGAGCGGTTCGCCGGACACGGGACTGCCGGACATCACCGATCGCACGAGGCTGCTGATCGCCTCCCGCAGCCGGCGGGCCCGCATGAGCTGCGCATCGCTCACTGCCGGCGAGGTCGGGAGGAGCCCGGCGGCGACGAACCACCGCGCGAGCGCGGCGGCGTCCGGGATGCGCTCGACGGGCGTTGCGTGTCGCCGCCCGAGGGTCGCGACGAGGTCCAGGCTCGGACGGCCTCCGGCGAAGACGAACGCCGGATCGTCACCCGATCGGTCCGCGGCTGTGGCCATGCCTGATCCAGGGTACCGCTGACACCGGCTCAACCAGTGTTCAACTGTGTCGGCACCTCCTGAACTGGTGTCGACGTGCGTGCAAGGACCGCCCCCCATGCCGTTCTCCAGCGGCCATGTTCGGCGCAGCAGGCCGAAATGACCGAATCGCGGTCCGGTTTGGCTATATTGACGAGCTCGCTTAGAACGCCCTACTGGAGACGACGTTCACATGGAGCCATCAGCCGGCAGCGCGACCGAGCAGCCCGCGACCGGGAGCGGGCGGAAGGGCTCGCTCGCGAACCCCGAGGTGCACGAGAACGTACCCGGGCACGTCATCCCGATCCTCGAGCGCGAGTTCGACGACTTCGACACCGAGGCGACGCGCTTCCTTGCGGGCGAGACGCCCGAGACCGAGTTCATCGGGTTCCGCCTGAAGCAGGGCGTCTACGGCCAGCGCCAGGCCGACGTCCAGATGATCCGGGTGAAGCTGCCGATGGGCGGCATCACGCCCGACCAGCTCGAGGCCTTCGCCGACGTCATCGAGAAGTACGTGCCGCTGAAGAAGGGGCACATCACGACGCGGCAGAACATCCAGATGCACCACATGCCGCTGACCGACGCCGCGAAGGTCATCCGCGAGCTGTCCGACGCCGGGCTCTCCAGCCGCGAGGGCTGCGGCAACACGGTGCGCAACGTGACGGGCGACCCGTGGGCCGGCATCGCCCCCGACGAGCTGTTCGACCTCACGCCCTACGCGGGCGCCTACGTGCGCTACTTCGTGCGCCACCCCACGACGCAGCTCATGCCGCGCAAGGTCAAGACGGCGTTCGAGGGCTCGCCCTCGTCCGACCGCTCGCTGACCGGCATCCACGACATCGCCTTCATCGCGCGCGCGCGCGACGGCGTGCGCGGCGTCGAGGTGCGCGTCGGCGGCGGCACGTCGATCATGCCGCGCATCGCCCCCACGCTGTACGAGTTCGTCGGGCTCGACGACGGCGAGTACCTCAAGGTGGCCGAGGCGGTCTTCCGCATCTTCGACCGCCAGGAGTGGCTGCGCGCCAACCGCGCCCGCGCGCGCCTGAAGGTCTTCGTCGACAAGTTCGGCATCGACGAGCTGCGCCGCCAGGTCGAGGAGGAGCTCCAGGGCGACTGGGTCCAGGAGCGCGACTTCGACGTCGCCGGACTGCGCCTGGACGTCGACGAGGAGGCCTCGGCGCCGGAGGCGCCCGTCGCCGCGCCCTCGCCCAACGGCGACACGAGCGAGTTCGACCGCTTCCTCGCGTCCAACGTCCGCGCGCAGCGCCAGGACGGCTTCTCCGCCGTGCAGGTCGCGGTGCCGCGCGGCGACCTCGACCCCGAGCAGCTACGCGCCCTGGCCGACATCGCGCGCCGCTACTCCGGCGGCTGGGTGCGCACCACGGTGCACCAGAACCTCCTGCTGCGCTGGGTGCGCGACGAGTCGGTCTACGCGGTCTGGCGCGAGCTCGTCGCTCTCGGCCTCGGCGACGCCGGCGCCGACGAGGTCGGCGACGTCGTCTCGTGCCCGGGGACCGACTCCTGCAAGCTCGGCATCACGAGCTCGATGGGCCTCAACGCCGCGGTCCGCGAGCAGCTGGCGGCGATGAACATCACCGACCCGCTCACCAAGCGCATCCACATCAAGATGAGCGGCTGCCCCAACGGCTGCAGCCAGCACCACATCGCGAACATCGGGTTCTACGGCGCGTCGATCAAGGTCGGCGAGCACACGATCCCGGCCTACGTTGCGCATATCGCCGGCAACTTCGAAGGCGGCGACATCGTGTACGGCCAGCGCCTGAAGGTCCGCCTGCCGGCCAAGCGGGCGCCCGAGGCCGTCGAGCGCTGGCTGCGCTTCTACGAGTCCGCGCGCGAGGAGGGCGAGGAGTTCAACGCCTTCGCCGCCCGCGTCGGTACGAAGGCCTTCGAGGACGAGGTCCGCGACCTCGCGATGCCGGTCGAATTCGGCCTGGAGACGATGAACCACTTCATCGACTGGAACCGCAACGTGCCGTTCCAGGTGATCCGGGGCGAAGGCGAATGCGCGGTCTGAGCGCCGAGGAGGTCCTCGCGAAGGCGGTCGCCGAGCACCACCCGCGGCTGGTGATGCTGTGCTCCTTCCAGAAGGAGGAGTCGGTGCTGGTCGACGCGTTGGTGCAGATCGCGCCGGACGTCCGGCTGGTCACGATCGACACCGGCGTGCTGTTCCCCGAGACGCTTGCGACGTGGCGCGCCTTCGAGGAGCGCTTCGGCGTCCGGATCGAGGTCGAGGAGGCCCGCGGCGAGTGGAGCGCCGAGCACTGCTGCGGCGAGGCGAAGGTCGCCGCGCTGGAGCGCGCGCTCGAGGGCTCCGACGCGTGGATCACCGGCATCCGCCGCGAGCAGTCGCCGACCCGCGCCGCAGCCGAGCCGATCGAGTTCGACGAGCGCCGCGGGCTCTGGAAGTTCAACCCGCTCGTGGAGTGGACCGAGCAGGACCTGTGGCGGCGCATCCACGAGCGCGACCTCCCCTACCACCCGCTCCACGACCAGGGCTATGCGTCGATCGGCTGCGCGCCGTGCACGCGCCCGGGCAGCGGGCGCGACGGGCGCTGGGCCGGCAGCGAGAAGACCGAGTGCGGGATCCACGTCGTGGAGCCCACGGCCTGATGGACCCGCTGGTCATCGCCTTCGGCCTCGGCGTCGGGGTCCTGATCGGGCTGACCGGGATCGGCGGCGGCTCGCTGATGACGCCGCTCCTGGTGCTGTTCGCCGGGGTGCACCCGGTCGTGGCGATCGGCACCGACCTCGCCTACGGCGCCATCACCAAGACCCTGGGCGGCTGGCGCAACCTGCGCCAGGGGACGGTTGATCTCGGCGTCTCGAGGTGGCTGGCCGTCGGCTCGGTTCCCGGGTCGCTGGTCGGCGTCGTGGGGGTCAACCGGCTGCACCACACCTACGGCTCCAGCTTCGACGACACGCTGCTGATCACGATCGCCGCCGCCCTGCTCGTCGTGGCGGTCTCGATCCTGGGGCGCGCGCTGTTCATGCCCGCGCTCGTCGCCCGCGAGCGCGACACGGTCGAGCTCACGACCCGCGTCCGTATCGGCGCCGCGTCGATCGGCCTCGTGCTCGGCCTGCTGGTCGGGATGACGTCCGTCGGCAGCGGCGCGCTCATCGGGCTGGCCCTGATCCTCGTCTTCCGCCTCACGCCCCACCGCGTCGTGGGCACCGACGTCTTCCACGCGGCGATCCTGCTGTGGACCGCCGGGCTCGCCCACTGGGTCAGCGGCAACGTCGACCTGACGCTGATGGCCAACATCCTGATCGGCTCGCTGCCCGGCGTCTGGATCGGCACGAGCCTCCTCACGCGCGTTCCCGCGGCCGGCCTGCGCCCCGCGCTGGGCTGCGTGCTGCTCGCCTCGGCGCTGGGCGTGCTCAGCAAGGCCGGCGCCGACATCCCGCCCGCGGCGATCGTCGGCGTCCCGGCCGCCGTCGGCGTCCTGGCCGCCGTCGTTCACCGCCTGCGCCTGCGCCTGCGCGTTCCCGTCGCCCTCCCGGCTCCCGAGCGCGCATGACGCGCGAGCTGACCCACATCCGCGCGCTGGAGGCCGAGGCGATCCACGTCATGCGCGAGGTCGCCGCCGAGCTCGAGAGCCCCGTCCTGCTGTTCAGCGGCGGCAAGGACTCGATCGTGCTGCTGCGCCTGGCCGAGAAGGCCTTCCGCCCCGGGCGCTTCCCGTTCCCGCTGATGCACGTCGACACCGGCCACAACTTCCCCGAGGTCATCGAGTTCCGCGACCGCCGCGTGGCCGAGCTCGGCGAGCGACTCGTGATCGCCAGCGTGCAGGAGTCGATCGACGCCGGGCGCGTGACCGAGGAGACCGGCCCGCGCGCCTCGCGCAACCGCCTGCAGACCACGACGCTGCTGGACGCGATCGAGGAGCACGGCTTCGACGCCGCGTTCGGCGGCGCGCGCCGCGACGAGGAGCGCGCGCGGGCCAAGGAGCGCATCTTCTCCTTCCGCGACGACTTCGGCGGCTGGGACCCCAAGCGCCAGCGGC
>JAOPZW010000129.1 GCA_025963905.1 Solirubrobacterales bacterium
CCGGCCGAGCTGCGCTTCTGGGCGGTCACCGAGGCCAGCGACATGGCGTGGGTCGGGCGGCTGATCGACGTCGCGCCCGACGGCTCGACGTCGCTGATCACGCAGGGGTGGCTGCGCGGGAGCTTCCGCCACGTCGACCCCGAGCGGTCGCGCCCCGGCGCCCCCTATCTCACCGACGATCGCGACACGCCCGTGACGGTCGGCGAGGACATCGGGTACCGGATGGACATCTGGGACACGGCCTACACGCTCGCCCCCGGCCATCGCCTGCGCCTGTGGCTGAGCTCGGCCGACACGCCGACCCACGAGCCCCTCCAAGTCGCGGGGCGCAATCTGATCTTCCACGACTCCGACCATCCATCGCAGTTGCTGCTCAACACACGCGCTGCGGAGCCTGCGTGCGGCGCCGCTCCGGCGAAGTGCCCGCCGCTCCCCGCGGCGCGGGTCGCGGGGCGGACCGCGTCGCGGTGCGCGAAGGTCCGGGTCGCCGTGCCGCGCGGGCTGCGCCACGTGCGCGTGACCGTCGCGGGCAGGCGGGCCAGGACGACGCGCGACCACGGGCGACGAGTCGTCGTCATCCCGGCACGGGCGCGCAAGCGCGCCGTGGCCGTGCGGATCACGGGTGTCGATCGGCACGGGCGGCGCGTCACCATCAGCCGTCGCTACTCGGCCTGCGTGTAGCCGATCCGGCGCTCCGCCAGGCGCGCCCACATCTCGACGTCGGCCCGGAGCCCCTGCTTGACGTGGACCGAGCGCAGCATCCCCTCGCGCTCGTACCCGCACCGCCCGGCGACGCGCTTCGAGGCGGCGTTGTCGACGTCGATGATCAGCTCGAGCCGCAGAGCGCCGAGCTCCGAGAGGGCCCAGTCCGTCAGCTGCGAGAGGGCAGCGGACGCGACGCCCCGGCCGCGCGCGCCCGGCGCGACGACGTAGCCGAGCTCCGCCGTCCTGCCCTCCTGGTCGATCGCCGGCGCGAGCGCCAGGCCGAGGAACGCCCCGGTCCCGCGGTCCACGACGGCGAATCCCTCGCAGCTCCCGTCGAGGCGGCCCTGCTCGTACCGCGCGAGCCAGCGCCGCGGCATGTCGGGGGGCGGCGGCACCGGGACGCGCGTGAAGCGCTGCACGTCCGGGTCGTCGACGAGCGCCGCGAGCCCGTCGAGATGCTCCTCGCCCAGCGGATCAAGGCGGATCGTGTGCACCCGGCCGACGGTACCTCCTGAGCCTGGATCCACCGATTCTCGCGGCGAATCCCAGTCGTGGATCACGGTCCGGCGCCGATCGGCGGCTTCCAAAGGGACCACCCTGTGGGTGCGCCGCCGATCGACCCTGGACCGCGCCCACGACAGGGATTCATCCACGATGATCGGCGGATCCAGGCTAAGGGGTGGCGCCTCGCGCTTCCACAATCGGACCGACGGTCCGCTTATGGTAGCTTCCGATCCGCGGCGTCGCAGAGCGCCCAGGCAACCAGCGCCGCCGCCGTCCGCCGGCGCGGCGACACGCTCGACCGAAAGGACCTCCATGCCCGACCTGAACATCGCCATCATCCTCGGGAGCACGCGCCCCGGCCGAAACGGCAAGGCCGTCGCCGACTGGGTCGCCGAGCAGGCGGCGGCTCGTGCGCCGGCGCGCTACGAGCTCGTCGATCTCGTGGATCACCCGCTGCCGCACATCGACGAGCCCCTCCCGCCCACGATGGGCCAGTACGCCGGCGACCACACCAAGGCGTGGGCGGCGAAGATCGGGTCCTACGACGGCTTCATCTTCGTCACGCCGGAGTACAACCACTCCACCTCGGGCGTGCTCAAGAACGCCATCGACTACCTCTACGCCGAGTGGAACAACAAGGCGGCGGCGTTCGTCAGCTACGGCTCGCTGGGTGGCGCCCGCGCCATCGAGCACCTGCGGGCCATCATGAGCGAGCTCCAGGTCGCGCACGTGCGCCAGCAGCTCAGCTTCTCGATGTTCACCGACTTCGAGAACTTCTCGACGTTCGCGCCGGGACCCCAGCACACCGAGTCGGCGGTCGTCCTGTTCGACCAGCTCGAGTCGTGGGCCGGGGCGATGAAGACGGTCCGTGAGGCGTCGTCCGACGCGCTGGATCCGGTCAGCGCCTGACGGGACTCCCATCCAGGCGGAGCCGTTCCCGCGGACGGGTTCGGCTCCGGCAGGGGCGTCGCACGCCCGTAGGATCAGCGCGACGATGGCCGCGCGAGGATCGATGAGATCGTGGACGTAGACGACCCCCGGGCGCTGCCGATCGCGGGCGCGCGCCACGAGCGCGCGGACGCCGCGGCCAACCGCGTGCGCATCCTCGAGGCCGCGGTCCGCGTCCTGGCCGAGCGAGGCGCCGCGGGCACGTCGATCGATGCCGTCGCGTGCGAGGCGGGCGTCGGGAAGGGAACGGTCTTCCGCCGCTTCGGCGACCGGTCGGGCCTCTTCCAGGCGCTCCTGGACGAGCACCTGCGGGCGTTCCAAGACGCGTTCCTGTTCGGCCCCCCGCCGCTGGGGCCCGGGGCGCCCGCCCAGGAGCGCCTGGCCGCGTTCCTGGACGGGCTGCTCGACCTGCACGACGGTCAGCTCGAGCTGACGCTCGCCCTCGAGAAGGATCGGTGGGGCGCGCCGATCGGGGGCTACGTGGCGCTCTCCCTGCACGCCGAGAGCCTCATCAGGGAGATCTCCCCGGCGCTCGACGCTCCGGTGATCGCGCAGCTCCTGTTGAGCGCGCTCGACGGGAAGCTCGTCCGCCACCTGCGCCGTGACGCCGGTGTGAGCCTGGCGACGATCAAGGCCTCGATGCGTCCGCTGATCGCCGGGCTGGGGATCTCGCGCTCCTGAGCCGGGCCCGGGCGCCGGTCCGTCGATGACCGAGTTCGCGCGCGGACGGTTCGCAACCACCGGCGCGGGAATGCCCTGCCCATGGTGGCGCTCGACCGCGACACCCTCGCCTCGGCACCGCGGCGATCCGCGCCGGCGACTGGACCGGCTCCACCGCCGGTCTCGCCCCGGCCCGTGTGCAGGCGACCCGGTCGTCCTGCCGGAGGCATACGCGTACCGCGTCTACCGCGACGGCGAGGTCGTGGAAGAGCGGCAGGAGCGAGCGCTCTGGCGCGATGACCTCGTGGGCTTCCTGATCGGCGGCGCGTCACGCGCAGCCGTCGCTACTCGGCCTGCGCGTTGCGTGCCCGGCGAGCCGATCAGCGTGGCCCGAAGGCCCACGCGGCAGGCTGCGCGTCCGTGACGGGCGTTCCACGGAAGTGCAGCTGCACGCGGTCGCCGGGAAAGCTCAGGCGCATCACCTCGATCGGGCGGCCCGCCGCCCAATGCACGGAGGCCGTGACCATCAGCGTCGCGTTCTCGTCGATGCCGAGCAATGCCGCCTCGAATGCTCCGCAGGCCGACGTCTCGATCGCGACCTCGGCCTCACCGAATGCAATCGGCGGCGGCGGCGACGAGAGCGTCAGCTCGCGGCCCGGCGCCGCCGCGCCGTCGAGCCAGGGGACCGCGTCGAGACGCACGAACGACACGCCGATCGCGAGCGCGGCCGGGTCGTCGCGCCAGAGCGTCGTGAGCCGCAGGATGCCCTCGGGCGCCGCCTGGAGCGTCCGGCTGACCGACTCCTCGATGCCCCCGAGGTGGCGGTCGATCACGCGGATCCGCGGCGCGTAGGGACCCGGTGTGACGAGTGTTCGCACGAGCCCCCGGACGCCCGCGACGTTCCGCACCGGCGCGACGAAGGTGCCGAGCCCGCGGCGACGGACGATCGCCCGGTCGGCCTCGAGGAGCGCGAGCGCCTGGCGCACGCACGCGCGGCTCACGCCGTGGAGGCGGCAGAGCTCGTGCTCGGTCGGGAGCGGCTCACCGGACCGCCAGACGCCGGACTCGATCTGCTGGTGGATCGCCTCCTGCAACTGGTAGTAGAGCGGCACGGGGCTCGTGCGATCGAGAGGCGCGGTCTTCCTCACGGTGCGCGCGACGATAGCCACGCAGTTGTCCTATTGGGATGGACCCGCGGGCGGATCGCGCGGGCCGAAGATTGGCCCTGCAAACAGCGGGCTTTCGCCGGGCGTGCGCAGGGGCGATCTCAGGGCACTTGTCCGATCGGCCGCAGTCGTGTACCGTCTGAGCTGACGGTGCCGAACGGCCAGTCTCGGCGTGCCGTCGTGGCGACAGTCGGGCCAGGTGCGAACACCGCGGTCGGGACTGCCTGTCCATGCCCGCGGCGCCCGCGCTGGGTCAGCCTCCCGTGCCCTCGACCGGCACCACGACGGAGGCCCGATTGCCCGCTTCACGAACGCTCCTCAGCTCCGCGCTCGCGGTCGTCGCCGCTACGGCGCTCGGCGCCTGCGGCGCCGCCAAGAAGCAGTCGGCGAGCTCGGCGAGCCGCACCCTGAACATCCCGTTCGTCGCGGACATGAGCGTGCCCGACCCGGACGTCTTCTACGACACGGAGGGCGGCGAGGTCACCCAGTCGGTCTACCAGGGGCTCGTCCGCTACGCCCCCGGCTCGGCCAAGATCGTGCCGTACCTGGCGACCTCGTGGACCGTCTCGGCGGACAAGAAGACGTACACGTTCAAGCTGAGGCAGGGCGTGAAGTTCCACGACGGCTCGGCGATGACGTCCGCCGACGTCAAGCGCAGCTTCGCGCGCCGCCAGGCGATCAAGCAGGGCTCGGTCTACATGGTTGCGGGCGTCGCGAGCATGGACACGCCCGACCCGCAGACCTTCGTCGTCCACCTCAAGACGCCCGAGCTGCCGTTCATGGACTACCTCGCCTCGCTCTGGGGGCCGCGCGTGATCGGGCCGGACGCGCTGGTGGCGCACGCGGGCAGCGACCACTCCCAGAAGTGGCTAGGCACGCACGACGACGGCACCGGCCCGTACACGCTCGCCGCGTTCGACCGCGGCCGCCAGTACGTGCTGCGCGCCTTCCCCGGCTACTGGGGGGCGAAGCCCTGGTACACGACCGTCAACGTCCTCATCACGCCGGACATCGGGACGCAAGAGCTGCGGCTGCGCGGCGGCGACCTGCAGATGATGCTCCATGCCTACCCGGCGTCGGACCTGGCGCAGGCGAGGTCGAATCCCGATCTGAACGTCGCGCTCTACCCGACCGGGCAGACGCTGATCGCGTACCTGAACACGCACAAGGCGCCGTTCGACTCGCTCGCAGCGCGCCAGGCGGTCGCGAAGGCGATCGACCTCAAGGCGCTCGTCGCCCAGTACGGGCCGACCGCGAGCCTGCCCGCGGGTCCGTACCCGGCGGGTGAGCTGGCCGCCCAGCCGGCGCTCGGCTACGGCGGCGGCGCCCCGGCGAACGCCGGCAAGGGCGCGAAGGTCCTGATCCAGTACGCCGCCGACGAGGTCGCCACGCTCGGCCGGGTGTCGGAGCTGCTCCAGGTCGAGCTGGGCAAGGTGGGCTTCGACGTGAAGATCCAGCAGATCCCGCATGCCCAGATGTACTCCTACTCGCAGCATCCGGAGAACGGCCCGGACATGGTCCTTCTGACGAACAACCCGGATGCCAACCATCCCGACACGTGGGCGGGGATCAACTACGGCTCGACCGGCGGCACGAACCTGCTGAGCCACGTCGACAAGACGATCGACTCGTTGCTCGCGAAGGCGCGGTCGGCGCCGGACGAGACGAGCGCCGATGCGACGTACCGTCAGGTCGGTCAGCGGATCATCTCGAGCAGCGCCGATCTGATCCTCGCGAACGTCAAGGACACGATCGTCTTCTCGAAGAAGGTCACCGGGCTGTCCCACGTGCCGAACTACCCGTGGATGGTCGACCTCGCCTCGCTCAAGCCGGCCGCGTGAGCGCGGTCACGACCTCGTCAGGAGAGCTCCCCATGACCAGCGTTCGCCGCTTGATCCCGCTCATCGTCGGCTACGAGCGGCTGCCGAAGTCCTTCAGCCTACACGGCGACACGTCCGGCGAGATGCTCGTCGAGCCGGTCCCCGCCGTCCTGCTCGACACGGACGAAGGCTGGACCCTGCTCGACACCGGGATCAACACGGTCCTGATCCGCGACGCGCACCTCTACCGTCGCACGCACGGGCGCAACCACGACATCACCCCGATTCTCGCGGGCGGGGGCGAGTCGCTCGTCGAGGAAATGGCGGTGCACGGAGTCGGCGTCGAGGACGTCACGCGGATCTACCTGTCGCATCTGCACAACGATCACGCGGGCGGGCTTCGGCTGTTCGACTGCAAGGTGCCCGTCTGGGTGCAGCGCATCGAGTACGAGTACGGGATGGGCGGGCATCCGTTCCCCGAGGAGCACGGGATGTACCGGATTGACTTCGACGACCCGAAGATCCCGTGGCAGCTGATGGACGGCGACACCGAGCTCGCCCCGGGGATCCGGGCGGTCTTCACGCCCGGCCATACGCCCGGCCATCAGTCGTTCGTCATCGACCTGCCCGACGGCGGGGGCGTGATCCTGCCGTTCGATGCCGGCGATCTGACCGAGAACTACGAGCGCGAGATCCCTCCGGGCGGGTTCGTCCGCTGCAGCGCGGAGCAGGCGCTCGAGCCGATCCTCGCCCTCAACGCGCTCGCGGCGGAGACCGGGTACCCGATCGTCCCCGGTCACGACCCGGTCGCGTGGCCCGCCTTCATCAGGTCGACGCTCGGGACCGCGGTGCCGGGCCCGGGCGCCTGAGCGCGCGCGGTCGAACGCCGCGCCCGCTCAGAGCTCGCCGAGGATCTCCTTGGCCGCGCGCTCGCCCGAGCTGACCGCGCCGTCCATGTAGCCGTTCCAGTAGCCGGCGGTCTCGGTCCCGGCCCAGTGGACGGTGCCAAACGGCTGGGTGAGAACGGGCAGGAACTCGGTGACGGTGCCGGGCGAGAGCTGGCTGACCGGGCCGCCGCGCGACCAGCGCTCGGTCGTCCAGTCCTGCTCGAAGTAGTCGCGCGGCTCGAGCGCCTTCGGCCCGAACGCATCGGCGAAGCAAGCCAGGACGGCCTTGCGCCGCTCTTCCGGGCGCCCGGCGTAGAGGCGCCACTCGTGGCCGCCGTGGAAGCCCATCAGGATCCCCGGGCTCCCATCGGGCGGGGAGTTGTCGAACATCTCGGGGGCGACGCCGTCGATCTTGAGCGCCATTCCGCTGAGGCCGTCCTTGCGCCAGAACGGCTCGTCGTAGATCGCGTGGCACTTCATCAGCGTGCCGAGCGGCATCCGCCGGCGCAGCGCGTCGTGCTGGACAGGCAGCAGCGGCGCCCACTCGATCTCGGCCGCGAGCTGCGGTGGCGTCGCGACGATGACCCGCTTCGCCTTCCAGCTGCCACGATCGGACACGACCGTCACCGAGCTGCCGTGCTGCTCGATCCGCCGCACCGGCGCGTTCAGGACGACCCGGCGGCCCAGCGCCTTGGCGGCGTTGATCGAGATCAGCTGGCTGCCGCCGACCAGGCGGCTGTCTTGCGCGCCGCCCTTGGTGCCGATCCCGCGTTCGAGCGTGCCAGGGTTCTGGGCGTCACCGAAGCCGGCGATCTGCGCGAGGACGTAGAGGAACGACACGTCGCTGGCCTTGCCGCCGTAGGCGGAGTCGAAGAAGAGGTTGACGAGGCCGAGCGTGCGCTCGGCGTTGACGCTGTTGGCGCGGATCCAGCTCTCGGCGGTCTGGCGATCCCACTCTGCCGCGCTCGGCGCGGTCCACGGCGCGTCGACGGGCACCTGTGCGGCCATCGAGTCCAGCCGCGTGACGAGCAACGCGAGGTCGGCGAGGGCCTGCGGGTCCGGCGGGATGTCCCCGCTGTAGCGCGTCGCCCGGCCGTCGGCGACATACACGTTCTCACCGGTCGCATACGTCGGGAAGCGCGCGACGCCGACCTCGTCTGCGAGGTTCAGGATCCGGTCCTGGGTCGGACCGACGAACTGCCCGCCGACCTCGACGATCTTCCCGCCGCCGAGATCGTGGTTGAGCGTGCGCCCGCCGACGCGGTCGCGCGCCTCGAGCACCACGACCGATCGCCCGGCCTTGACGAGCTCGCGGGCGGCGGTGAGGCCCGCCAGGCCGCCGCCGACCACGACGACGTCGGCGCGCTTGACGCGCCGCTTGGTGGTCTTCTTCTTGGTGGTCTTCGCGTCCGCGGCGGCGGGCAGCACGGTGCCCGCAGCGGTCAGAGCGCCTGTGGCGAGGAATCGCCGGCGGCTGAGATTGGTGGTCACTGGGTTTCCTTGAGTCGTGTCGGCGCGCTCCCGCGCACCGTCGCCGGCTCGCCGGGAGGGTCCCGGGAAGGAGCCCGTTGCGCATACAACCGGAAACGAGTCTATCGAGCGGTTCGTGCTCGACCGCCGGTCGGAGAACGGCTACGCGACGTTCGACCGGTGGTCGGCATGCTCGTGTCTCTCCTAACCGACTGCCAACACGACAGACATCCTCACCACGTGGGCGGCGGCCCACGATGGCCCCATGACGTGGCGGCGAACGCTCGTGCTGGCCGGGGTCGCGGCGACGGCGATGACGGCGGCGGCTGCGCTCGCCGTGCGCGACGACGGCGGCATGCCGCGCGTCGCGGTCACGGTCGACGCCGCCCATCCCGGAGGGGCCGTGCCGCCGTCGTTCCTGGGCTTCTCGCTCGAGGTCCCGGCGGTCGCCGACTACGCCGGAAGCGCGGCGCGCCCCAACCTGGCGTTGGCACAGCTGCTGACGACGCTCGGCGCCGTTCAGGGCTCGCCGGTCGCGCTGCGGATCGGCGGCAACTCGAGCGACGAGTCCTTCTGGGCCCCCGGCGCGCCGAGTCGCGGCGTGCGCCCGCGTACGGCGCACTATCTCGTCGGCGACCGCTGGCTCGGGCGGCTCGCGTGGCTCGCGCGCGTCGTCCGCTCGCCCGTCACGCTCGGCGCCAACCTCGCCAACCGTGACCCCGCGCGGGCGCTGGCGTTCTCGCGCGCGGTCCGGGACGCGCTGCCGCACGGGGCGTTGCGGACGGTGGACATCGGCAACGAGCCCGACCTCTACAGCCGCAGCATCGCGTTCCACGCCGGCCGCGTCGTCGTGCGGCACATCGCCCCCCGAGCGCGCTACGACCAGTCGCGCTACACGGCGGACGTGCACCGGTACGCCGCGCTGCTCTCCCGCGGACTGGGACGCGATCCGGCGCTGGCCGCCGGCGGCTTCGGCGGCGTCGCGTGGGATGCGGCGCTCGCCCCGCTCCTGCGGAACGAGCGCGGGCGCATCCGTGCGCTGAGCGCTCACGCCTACGCGCTGGACGGCTGTCCGGGGCACGCGGCGCGCGGGAAGCAGCTGCGCCGGCTGTTCTCCGACGCCGCCAGCCGCGGGCTCGCCGACGGCGTCGCGCGCATGGTCGCGATCGGACGGCGGGCGGGCGTTGGGGTCCATGTCACCGAGATGAACTCCGCCACCTGCGGGGGCGTTCCCGGCATCAGCGACGCGTTCGCCTCGGCCCTCTGGGCTCCCGGCGCGCTCTTCGAGATGGCGCGGGCGGGGGTCAGCGGAGTGGCCCTGCACTCCTGGCCCCGGGCGCCCTACGCGCCCTTCTCCTTCACGAGCTCGCGCGCCGGCGTAGCGCGCGCGCACGCGCGGCCGCTGTTCTACGGGCTGCTGCTCTTCGCCCAGGCCGCGGGGCACGGCAGCCGGCTGCTGCCGACCCAGGTGACCACCGATTCGGGCGTGCGAGCATGGGCGACGCTGACCCGCTCCGGCGGCCTGCGGGTCGTCGCGGTCAACCCGAGCTCCACGAGCGCGGCCCGCGTGACGGTCGCCGTGCGCGGCGCGACCGCACGCCCGGCGGTGCTGCGGCTCATGCGCGCACCCGGATTGCGCGCGCAGCACGGCGTCTCCCTCGGCGGCCGCGCCATCGGCGCCGACGGCAGGCTGCACGGGCGCGATCGCGCCGCGGCCGTCGTACCGGCCGCCGGGCGCTACGCGTTCAGCTTGCCGCCCGCCAGCGCCGGCCTGCTCAGCACTGCCTCGCCGGCGGGCGGTCTCGGCGACTGACGGCTCTGCCGCCCGGCCGGACGCTGGCATGCTTGTCCGGTGAGGTTTGGCCGACTCCCCGCGCTCGTCGCGGTGATCGCCGCGATCACCATCCTCGCCACCCGCGGCGCGACGGACGACGCGGCCCGGCCGCGCCACGGCCGACCGGCTCACGCGCTGGTGCGGGTCGACGCCACGCGCGTCGGCGCCAGGGTTCCGCGGTCGTTCCTCGGGCTGTCGATCGAGTGGGACAGCGTCGAGCCCTACGCCGGCACGCGCGGACACCGCAGCACCGGGTTGCGGGCGCTGCTCGCGCCGCTGGTGCGCGCGACGGGCGGCCTCTCGTTGCGCGTCGGCGGCGACACGGCGGATCAGGCGTGGTGGAATCCCCGCGGGAGGCGACGGCCGGCCACCGTCCTGCAGGACGTCACGCCCGCGACGCTCGCCGCCGTCGCATGGCTGGCGCGCAGCCTGCGCGGACCGGTGACGCTCGACGTCAACCTGGCGCTCCGCGATCCCAGCAACGCGCGGGCGTTGGCGCGAGCGGCGCAGCGCCGTCTCCCGCCCGGCGCCCTGGACACGCTGGAGATCGGCAACGAGCCGGATCTCTACACGCGCGCGCGCGTCTTTCGCGTGCCCGGTCACGTCCACCGGCGCCTCCGAAAGCGAGTGCGGTACGACGCGCGCGCCTACCGGCGCGACGTGATCCCTTATCTCGACGTGCTCTCCAGGCGGCCGCGGCCCGCGCCGCGGCTCGCGGTCGCCGGCTTCGCGGGTCCCGCGTGGTGGAGCTCGCTCCCCGGTCTGATTGCGGCCGGGCACGGCCGCGTGGGTGCGATGAGCGGCCACCTCTACGCGCTACCCAGCTGTGACGCTCCGGCGTCGCCTTCGTCGTGGCTGTTGACGACCGCCGCCTCGCGCGGACGCGCGGCGACAATGGCGCCGCTGGTGGCCCTGGGCCGCCGGCACGGGCTGCCGGTCGGCCTGACCGAGCTCAACTCGGCGCCGTGCGGCGGCAGGCCCGGGCTGAGCGACTCGTTCGTGGCGGCGCTCTGGTTGACCGACACGCTCTTCGCGCTCGTGCGCCAGGGACTCGACCAGGCCGATATCCACACCTGGGCGCACGCCCGCTACGCGCCGTTCGACGTATCCGGGACGCGTGCGCGTCCGCGGCCGCCGCTGACCGCGATGCTGGCCTTCGCGCGCGCGGCACCGCCCGGAAGCCGGCTCGTCGTGACCCGCGGGAAGCCCGGGCCGTTGCGCGCCTGGGCGACGATCGACCGGGCGCGGACCGTCCGAGTCGCGCTCATCGCGCGGCGCGCCGTGCGGGCCGGGGTGGCGCTCCGTCATGCGCGCTGCGGCGAGGTCTGGGTGGCCACCGCGCGACGGCGCTCCACGACACGCGTCTGCCCCCGGAACGGCCGCCTCGCGATCGACCTCCCGGCTCGCTCGCTCGCCGTCGTCTCGCTGCCGGCGCCGGCGCCGGCGCCGGCGGCCTGAAGCCCATACGCGGCGACGCCGCACGGCTGCCCGCCTGACCGGCAGGGCCCAACCCCAGGGACATTGGCCTGGCTCCGCCACCCTGCGACGATCGGGAGCAACCACCAGGAGGCAGCATTGGCACGCTCCACCAACCCCAGCGACGGCGCGACTGTGGCGCAGTCGGACCGCACCGTCACGCTCAGTGCCGGTCAGGCCGTTGTCGAGGCCGCCCGGACAAAGGCCAGCCAGATCGGCGTGCCGATGAACATCGCCGTCGTCGACGAAGGTGGGAATCTCGTCGCCTTCGCCCGCATGGACGACGCGTGGCTGGGCTCGATCGACATCGCGCAGGGCAAGGCCTACACGGCGCGGGCGTTCGACATGCCGACCAAGGACCTGGCGCCGCTCGCCCAGCCGGGCGGCCCGCTGTACGGGATCGAGGCCAGCAACCATGGGCGCGTGATCGTGTTCCCCGGCGGGATTCCGCTCGTCTTTGGCGCCCGCGTGGTGGGCGCGATCGGCGTCAGCGGCGGTAGCGTCGATCAGGACCAAGAGGTGGCCGAGGCCGGCGTTGCGGCCTTCTGACCGACCTGCTGGTCTTGCCTTTCGCGCCACGAGCGGCGGTGGTTTACTCGGCCGGGTGGCTGATCGACGCGTCAGGTCGGACCGGCCGCGGCGGCGGCGGCGCTGGAGCGCCGGGGACGTGCAGGAGGCGCTCGTGATCAGCGGGCAGATCCCGTTGTGGCTGGTGGACGGCGACGACCGGATCGCGTTCGTCAACGACGCGGCCGTCCGGATCCTGGGGTTCGACAGCGACGACGAGCTGATCGGCCGTCCGAGCCACGACTCGATCCACTACAAGCACCCGGACGGGTCGCCATACCCGGCGGAGGATTGCCCGATCACCCACGCCACGCAGCGCGGCGAGCCGATCCGCATCGAGCGCGACTGGTGGGTGCGCAAGGACGGCAGCCTGGTCCCGATCTCGATCCACTGCGTCCCGCTGGAGATCGACGGCCGGATGGGGACCGCGATGACGTTCCATGACCTGACCGCGAGCGTCCAGGCCGAGGACGAGCGCCGGCGGCTCGAGGTCGCGCGGGCGCGTCTCGGCGAGGTCCGTGCGTCGCGGGCCAGGATCGTCGCGGCCGCCGACGAGCAGCGCCGCCGGGTGGTCCGCGATCTCCATGACGGCGCTCAGCAGGGTCTCGTGCGCGTCGTCATGGCACTCCAGCTCGCCCTCCGGGGTGGGGAGATCCCGGGCGAGGTGCGAACGCTGATCGGCGACGCGCTCGACACCACGCGTTCGGCGATCGACGAGCTCCGCGACCTGGCGCGCGGCATCCATCCGGCGACGCTGACCCATGGCGGTCTCGCTGCCGCGGTGCAGGCGCTGGCGAACCGGGCGTCCCTGCCAGTCGTGGTCGAGATCGCCGACGACCGCTATCCGGCCTCCGTGGAATCGGCCGCCTATTTCGTGGTGGCGGAGGCCCTCACGAACGTCGCCAAGTATGCGCAGGCGTCAACCGTCCGGGTGATGACCACGGGGACGGCGAGCCATCTCGTCCTGATGGTCGACGACGATGGGATCGGCGGCGCGCGACCCTCCGACGGCGGTGGCCTCGCCGGGCTCTCCGACCGCCTCGCGGCGCTCGACGGCACGCTGACGGTGTCGAGCCACTCCGGGGACGGGACGCACATCCGCGCCGAGATCCCGCTGTCGCCCGGGCCGCCGCCGCCCGCAGCGACGGAGGTCGACGCCCCGCGTCACGAGGGGCGTGGCGCTCGTCCCCAAGACCGAGCCGGCGACGACCGGGCTATCCGGCCTGCGGCGGGAGGCCGTCGACGAAGACGTCCGTGAAGGCGAACGCGTCGACGTCCACGAGCCCGCGGTCGGTCAGCTTGAGGTGCGGGATCACGGGCAGCGCGAGGAAGCTCATGGCCATGAACGGAGCCGGAACCGCGCAGCCGAGCTGCCGGACCGCGGACGTCACGGCGTCGAGCTGGTCGGCCACCACCTCCGGTGCCCGGTCGGCCATGAGCCCGGCGAGCGGCAACGCGATCGTCGCTCGCAGCTCGCCGCCCTCGGTCACCGCGATCCCCCCGCCCATGTCGGCGACCGCGCGCGCCGCCACCAAGCCGTCGTCATCGTCGACGGCGACGACGACGAGGTTGTGACAGTCGTTCGCGACGCTCGAGGCCATCGCGCCGCGCCGGAGGCCGAAGCCGCGCACGAACCCCATCCCGACGTTGCCGGTCGCGTGGTGGCGCTCGATGACGCTCAGGCGCAACATGTCCCGGTCGGGATCGGCGACGGCCACGCCGTCCTCGACGCGCACCTCCTCCACGTGCGCCGTGGTGACGAGCTGGTCCTCGACGATGCCGATGACGCGGGCGCGGCGTCCCCCCGCCGGCAGCCGCAGGTCCGCCGGCCAGGCGACGTGGAACGTGTCGGGAAGCGGCGCCGCCGGCGCGACGCTGTCGCGCAGCCGTCGCCCGTCGCGCGCGACGAGCCGCCCGCCGGCGATCACGAGCTCGACGGGCAGCTCGCGCAGATCCGAGGTCACGAGGAGGTCGGCGCGCCGCCCGGGCGCCACGGCCCCGCGGTCGCGCAGCCCGTAGTGCTCCGCCGGGTTGTGCGTCGCCATGGTCAGGGCGGTTACAGGATCGAGACCGCCGCGAATGGCCAGACGCACGAGCGAGTCGATCGATCCGTCGCGCAACAGCTCACCGGGCACCCGGTCATCCGTCGCGAATGCGCACCGGCGAGCGGTGTATCGGTCCACCGCCGGCAGCACATCGATCAGGTTGCGGGCGTTGGACGCCTCACGTAGGAACACCGTCATGCCGAGCCGCAGCTTCTCGCGCGCCTCGTCCGCCGTGACCGACTCGTGATCGCTCGAGATACCGGCGCCGGCATACGCCTGGAGGTCCGGACCGGTCAGGCCCGGCACATGCCCGTCCAGCGGCCGCCCCGCAAACCCCCGCAGCTTGTCCAGCACGTCTTCGCTTCCGGCCAGGACTCCCGGGAAGTTCATCATCTCCGCGAGGCCGAGCACCCGCGGGTGATCCGCGAGCGCGACGAGGTCCTCCGCGCCGAGCTCCGCGCCGGACGTCTCCATCGACGACGTCGGGACGCACGACGGGGCCATCACGAGCACCGACAGATCCAGCCCTTCGCTGACGTCGAGCATGTAGCGAACCCCCTCGACGCCCAGGACGTTCGCGATCTCGTGCGGATCGCACACCACGGACGTCACGCCGTGCGGCAGCACCGCGTCGGCGAACCGATGCGGCGGGAGCATCGAGATCTCGATGTGGACGTGGGCGTCGATCAGCCCCGGGCACACGTATCGGCCCGCGAGATCGATGACCTCCCGCGCCGGCAGGTCCCCGAGGCCGACGATGCGATCACCGCGCAGCGCGACCGAGGTCTCCACGATCTCGTGCGTGAACACGTTCACCACCCGGCCCCCGCGCAGCAGCAGGTCGGCTTCGACGGCGCCGCGCGCAGCCCCGATGAGCTCCCCGAGATCATCCACGGCACCCGGACGCATCCCGCGACCGAGTAAACCACCGCCCGGAGCCCGTTGAGAAGGCCAGGTGTCCGGATCGCGGGCCGTACATATGCGACCGGAACGTGGTGCGCCTGCCCCTCGTCCGTTAGGGTCCCGAGCGACCGTCGCCGGGGGCCGGCGGAGTCCAGCCATTCCCATCACGGAGGAAGAAGCCTTGTCGCGATCACTGTCGCGCGCGGGCCTGACTGCGCTCGTTGCCGCGCTGCTGGCCTGCCTCTGCTTCGGCGCCGCCGCCCTCGCGGCCCCGGCGCCCAAGGACGAACCTGGAGGCGAGTCGCAAGCGCTTGCCGAGTCGATGGCCCAGTTCAACGAGCAGCGCTCCGCGCCGGCCGTGGAGCCCTCGGCGCCGGGCTATCTCGCGGGCGCGAAGTACGCCGCCGGCGTGCGATCCGCCACGACGACGCCGTGGCACGAGGTCGGACCGATCCAGTACCAGAGCGACGACCCCAACTACATCGATCCCATCTTCAGCAACTCGGGCGCCGGCGCCGGCCTCGTGAGCGGGCGCATCACGGCGCTGGCCGCGGCGGCCGACGGCAGAACCGTCTACGCGGGCGCAGCCGACGGCGGCGTGTGGAAGTCCACGGACGCGGGCGCGACCTGGGCCCCGACGTTCGACGATCAGCCGACGCTGAGCATCGGCGCCGTCGCCACCGACCCGAGCGGCAAGACCGTGTGGGCCGGCACCGGCGAGGCCAACACCAGCAGCGACTCCTACGCGGGCGTCGGAATCCTCAAGTCGACCGACGGCGGGGCGAGCTGGCAGCAGACGACCGGCGACGGGCTGCTCGGCGCGCTGGTGTTCCGCATCGTGCAGGACCCGGTTCAGACCGCGCGCCTCTTCGCCGCCACCTCGC
>JAOPZW010000166.1 GCA_025963905.1 Solirubrobacterales bacterium
GGATGGCCGACGTGGCGTACGTGCCCAGCGGCGAGAACCGCTCGCACGGCTCGACGATGGGCATCAAGCTGCGCCGGTTCTGCAACGGCACCCGCTTCCGCTACGTCTTCTACTGAGTACGGAAACCCCGCGCCAGGCGCTCACGCTCGGGCGCTGAGGCGGGCCGGGGGAGCGTGGGTGGCGACAACGGCGGCGAGCACCGGACTGGCCCCCCGGTGCGCGAGGCCGATCGCGCCGCCGCCGGGCTGCGCTCCTTAGCGGCAACGCCGTGACACTACGGCGGTGTCATTCGTTCTGCCGCTCAGCCGCAAAGCGATTGCGTCCGGTGCTTCCCTCATGTTGGTCTCCGTCAAAGCGACAGTCAGAGGGGCAGCACCAATGTCATGGCGCAGATGGGCCACACGGACCCGTCGATGACGCTGGGGCTGTACGCCAAGGCGGTCCGCAACGGCCGCCGTTCGGCGCGGTCGCGCAGGCGTCTCGAGGAGCTCGAGTGGGCACCAGCGCGCCGGCGGGCACCGGCGACGCGGTCGACGAGCTCGCCGCGAAAACGAGAAACCACGCGTTAGCCGGGTCTCGCTAAAGCCGACGCCCGGACTCGAACCGGGGACCCCTTCATTACGAGTGAAGTGCTCTACCAGCTGAGCTACGTCGGCGGGGCGCAGCATTTTAGGGCCTCAGCCCGGGATCGGTGCGGAGGCCTGCGCGGGTGCGGGGGTGCGCCGGGCGCCGCGCTCGGCGATCGCCAGGATCGCGGCGGGGACGAGGGCGACGGCCGTCAGCGCGAAGCTCCACCAGTACGTGTGGGCGAAGGCCGAGGCGACCGGCTCGGCGACGCGGGCGCGGGCCGCCGGGGGCAGCGTGCCCACGCCCGCCAGCCCGGCGCCGGCGCGGGCGCCCACGCCGGCCACTGCGCTGATGAGCTGCTGCTGCAGGACGACGGCGAGCACCGCGGTGCCCAGCGACCCGCCGATGCGCTGCACGACGTTGAGCATCGGCGTCGCGCGCGGGACCTGGTTGCGCTCGAGCGTCGCGTAGGCCGCGGCCATCGCCGGCATCATCGTGAAGCCCAGCCCGACGCCTCGCACGGCGACGGCGAACCCCAGCAGCCAGTAGGACGTCGTCGCGCTGACCATGGTGAACGGCAGCGTGCCGACCAGCAGCACGATCAGCCCGAAGATCACCACGCGCCCACCGCCGATGCGGTCCGTCATCCGCCCGCTGAGGCGCATGCCGATCCCGGCACCCAGGCCCTGGGGCGCCATGAGCAGGCCCGCGTGCAGCGGTGACTCGCCGCGCGCCACCTGGAAGTACAGCGGCAGGATCAGCATCGCCCCGAAGAGCGCGCTGCCGACGAAGAACGTCGTGGCCGAGGCCGCGGCAAAGCCGCGCTTGCGGACCAGGCGGATGTCGACGAGCGGGTGCTCGGTGTGCAGTGCGTGGACCACGAAGCCCGCGATGAGCGCCAGGCCGGCCGCCATCCATACGACGTCGGTCGCGTGGACGCTGCCGTGCGACCCGGTCTCGCTGAGCCCGAACACGAGGAGCGCGACGCCGGGGGAGAGCATCGTCAGGCCCCTCCAGTCGAGCTTCGTGCGCACGTCGGCTCCCGCGCGGCCCTCGGCGCGCCCGCCGGGCAGCAGCCGGGCGGCCAGCGTGAGTCCGAGCACGCCGACCGGCAGGTTCACGTAGAAGATCCAGCGCCACGAGAGGTGCTCGACGATGAGCCCGCCGAGCACGGGCCCGATCACGGGCGCCAGCAGCATCGGCACGCCGACGACGCTCATCACGCGGCCCATCCGGCTCGGCCCGGCGGCCTGGACGAGCGTGATCATCCCGACCGGCATGATCATCCCGCCGGCGAGCCCCTGGATCACGCGGAAGCAGATGAGCGACTCGGCGCTCCACGCCAGGCCGCACAGCGCGCTGCTCAGCGCGAAGGCGGCGACCGCCGTCATCCACACGCGCTTGGGGCCGAACTGCTCGGCGGCCCAGCCGGTCAGCGGGATCACCGTCGCCAGCGCGAGCAGGTAGCCCGTCGACACCCACTGGATCGTCGACAGGTCGGCGTGCAGGTCGCGCGAGAGCGTCTCGAGCGCGACGTTGACGATCGTCGTGTCGAGGATCGACATGATCGCCCCGGCGATCACGACGATCGCGACCGCGCGGATCTCGGGGGTCAGCTTGTGGTCGTCCTCGTTCACCGCGCGCCCTCCAGCGCCGCGGCCCGCGCCGCCTCCCGCCGGCGGCCGCCCACGGCGGGGATCGCCGCGGTCACCGCGAGCGCGACGACCGCGCCGGCGCCGCTCATCGCGAACGCCGCCGTAAAGCCGCTCTCGGCCGGGAAGCCGCCCGCCCCGGTGTGCGCCGTCACCAGCGCAGCCGCCGCCTGGGCGCCGATCGCGCCGCCGATGGTGCGCATGATCGCGTTGATCGCGCTGGCCACGCCGGTCTGCTCCGGCGGGGATGCCTCGACGATGAGGTTGGCCATCGCCGCGAAAGCCAGGCCGATGCCCAGCCCCAGCAGCGTGCTGCCGACGTAGATGTCCATCTTGGACCCGTGCAGCGCCGCCAGCCAGAAGTAGCCCCCGCCGGCCGCGATGGAGCCGAGCGTCAGCGGGAGGCGCGAGCCGAAGCGCGTGCCCAGGGCGCCGCTCAGCGGCCCCGCGAACAGCATCACGACGCTGGACGGCAGCAGGAACAGGCCACTTGCCGTGACGGTGGCGGCGAAGCCGTAGCCCGCCGCGGGCGAAGTCTGCACGAGCTGGGGGATGAGTACGAACGAGCCGAACATCGAGAAGCCGATCGCCAGCCCGACGATGTTCGTCGTCCACACCGGCCGCCGGCGCATGAGGCGCATGTCGACCAGCGGGTCGGGCGCGCGCCACTCCCACCACACCCACGCGACCGTGACGACGACGGCGGCGGCGAACAGGCCCAGGACACCGGCCGACGTCCAGCCCCACGAGTTGCCCTCGCTGACGCCGAGCAGCAGTGGCACCAGCGCGCCCGACAGCAGCGCGCCGCCGACCCAGTCGATGCGCCCGGGCACGCGCACGGGCGACTCCGGGACGTAGCGCCAGGTGGCGACGGCGGCGATCACGGTCGCCACGACGCTGAGCCAGAAGATCCACGCGACGCCGACGTGGTCGACGAGGATGCCGGCCACCACGAGCCCGACGCCGCCGCCGATGCCGAACATGGCCGCGATCGTGCCGATGCCGGTGGCGACCTTCTCACGCGGGAACTCGTCGCGGATGATGCCGATGGCCAGCGGGAAGATCGCGCCGCCGGCGCCTTGCACGGCGCGCCCGAGGACGAGCACGGGGAGGGAGCCGCCAACGGCCGCGATCACCGAGCCGAGGCCGAAGATCGCCAGCGCGGCGAGCAGCAGGCGCTCCTTGCCGTACATGTCGCCCATGCGCCCCAGCAGCGGCGTCGCGATCGACGAGGTCAGCAGAAAGGCCGTGAGCAGCCAGGTGGCGCGCGCGGGGCTCGCGTGCAGGTCGTGCTGGAGAGTCGGGAGCGCGGGGATGACCATCGTCTGAGCCAGCGAGTAGGCCAGCGCGGAGAGCGCGAGGAC
>JAOPZW010000172.1 GCA_025963905.1 Solirubrobacterales bacterium
TCATCCAGGACGGCGTGGCCCACCGGGTCGTGCACGACACCCGCTCGGCCGCCCGCGCGGGCGGCGACGCGCGCTCCACCGGCCACGCGCTGGCTCCGGGCGGTGCGCCGAGCGGCCCCCACCCCACGAACCTCGTCCTCATCGGCGGCGGCGCGGCCGACGAGCACGAGCTGGCCGCGCCGGTCGAGCGCGGGCTGTACGTGACCCGCCTGTGGTACCTCAACGTCGTCCACGAGAAGTCGACCCTCGTGACCGGGACAACGCGCGACGGCACCTTCCTGATCGAGGACGGGCGCATCAGCCGGCCGGTCAAGGACGTGCGCCTCACCGACTCGATCCTGCGGATCCTCGAGGCGACCGAGGCGCTGTCGGCGAGCCAGCGGCTCGTCAGCGAGGCGGAGTTCTACGGCCGGCGCTTCGCCACCGGCGTCGTGTGCCCGGCGCTGCGGGCGCGCGCCTTCCGCGTCACCGGCCAGACCGTCTGAGGGCCAGCGCGCGAGACGGGAGCGGCGCGCGCTGGGCGCGAATGCACGAGGTTGTCACGTAACCGGCGTCGAGCAACGGCGGGTGCGTCTCACCAGTTGCGGATGCGTCGGGTGCCCGGCGGGCGGGCGGCGGGATGGATCGGCGGGTGAGGGAGCGTCGTCCCGGGGGCGGGCGCGGGACGGGGGTCGGTCTTCGGGCTGGGCGCCAGATGCACGCATACGATGCATATCGCGCCCAGGTCGCGTCCTCGCGGCCCCGGACCGCCCCCGGCGCGGTCCCGGCGTGCCCCCTCGCGCACGACACCCTCCCTCACCCGCCAAACGACCCACCACCGACCAATCGCGGACCGGCGGGACGGTCGGGCTGGTAGCGCAAGGCGTCGTCGGCTGGCCCGCGGCAGAGCGTTGGACCGCCGGAACTCAGGCTCGACCTCAGCCTCAGGCCTAGCCGACCTTCAGCAGGATGATCGTGTTGATCGCGAAGGCGAAGCCGAACCCGATGGTCCAGCGGTTCAGGTTGCGCTCGACGAGCGAGCCGCCGCCCAGCGGGCCCTGGCCGGTGCCGACGCCGAAGGCCCCCGACAGCCCCGCGTCCTTCCCGGAGTGCATGAGCACCAGGAAGATCAGCGTGATCGAGATGATGACCTGGACGATCGAGAGGATGAGATCCATCGCCGCTGATGGTATCGCCTCGACGGCTCAGGCCGGCGCGCTCACGCCGGCGGACCCAGCTCGTCGACCCGGCGCAGGAGCTCGACCGCCTCCGCGCGCAGCTCGCGGTCGAGCCTCCGCCAGTCGGCCTCGGACAGCTTGCCCGTGCGGAAGTCCATCTCGGCGTCGCGGATCTCGCGGTACTTGTCCTCCTTCGCCGCCTCGAGGTCGGCGCGCCGCGCCTCGTCGGGGTCTGCGGCCCGCCGCGAGCGGTTGGCGCGCAGCGGCGCCGCGACGATCAGCACCACGATGCCCAGCACGAGGATGACGAGCAGCGGGGCGATGACGTCCACGGCAGCCGGCGTCCGCGCCTAGGCGCGGCCGAGCTCACGCGCCACGCGCGCGGCATAGCCGGCGCGGACGCGGCGGCGGGCGGCGTCGGGCGCTGGCCACAGCGCGATGAGGCCACCCCCGAACACGATCAGGCCGCCGAGCCAGATCCACGTCACCATCGGCGATCCGATGATGCGGAAGGTGGCCGGCGGCGGAGCGGCGCGGTAGCGGTCGACGAGCCCGGTGATGGCCTGCCCGAGCGCGATCGACTCCTGCTGGGGGCTGAGCTTGCCCGCCGCCTGCTCGAAGACCTTGTCGCCCCGGTCGATGATCGGGCGCAGCGTGCTGGTGTCCGGCGAGACCGCGGCCCAGATGTCGCGGGTCAGCGTCGCGTGCATCCCCACCTCGCTCTCCGACTCGCCCTCGAAGAAGCGCCCGATCGGCCCGAAGGCGACGATCGCCTGCGACGGGTAGTAGCTGCGCGCGGTGTTCAGCGTGGCGACGTGCCTGCCGCCCCGCCTGACGTCGACCACCGCGCCGAAGTTGATGCGCTCCACGCGCCCCTGGCGCGTGGTGATGCTCGCCGTGGGCCGCACGTAGCGCACGTCGTAGCCGCCCACCGACGCGCGGCCGCCAGGCGACAAGCGCACGTCGCGGGCGTGCTGGAAGGCCGAGGAGGCGGCGACGCCGATGAAGAGCACCGCCATCCCCAGATGGATGGTGTAGCCGCCGTATCGCCGCCGGTTGCGGCGCACGAGCGCGACCAGCGCCCGGGCCGGCCCGTCGCCGGACATCACGCGCCGGGCCTGCGTCCCGCGGTAGAGCTCCTGCCCGACGACGCCGGCCACGAACGCGCCGAAGACGAACATCAGCAGCGCGGTCACGCTGCCGGTGACCCCGGCGGCCACGAGCACGGCCAGCGTCAGGCCCGCGACGCCGGTGGGCACCATGAAGTTGCGCCTCGCGTTGGCGGCCGTCGCCCGCCGCCACGCGATCACCGGCCCGATGCCCGACAGCAGCACGAGCACCAGCGCCAGCGGGACGGTGTAGCGGTCGAACCAGGGCGGCCCGACGGCGGCCTTCGTGCCGGTGACCGCCTCCGAGATGAGCGGGAAGAAGGTGCCCCAGAACACGACGAAGCACAGCCCCACGAGCACGATGTTGTTGCCCAGGAACATCGCCTCGCGCGACAGCAGCGAGTCCAGGCGGTGCTCGGAGCGCAGGATGTCGCGCCGCGTGACGACGAGCGCGATCGAGCCGGCGATCATCACGCCGATGAGCGACACGAACGGCACGCCCAGCGTGGAGGCCCCGAAGGCGTGGATCGAGTCGAGGATGCCCGAGCGCACGAGGAAGGTGCCGAGGACCGCCAGCACGCCGGTGGCGAGCACCAGCGAGACGTTCCAGACCTTCAGCATCCCGCGCTTCTCCTGGATCATCACGGAGTGCAGGAAGGCGGTGCCGGTCAGCCACGGCATGAGCGACGCGTTCTCGACCGGATCCCACGCCCAGTAGCCGCCCCAGCCCAGCTCGGCGTAGGACCAGCGCGCGCCCAGCAGGATCCCGATCCCCAGGAAGAACCACGCGGCCAGCGCGAAGCGCCGCGTCGCCCGGATCCACTCGGCGTCGATCCGCCGCGCCGCCAGCGCGCCGATCGCAAAGGCGAAGGGCACCGCGAAGAGCGTGTACCCCGAGTAGAGCATCGGCGGGTGGATCATCATGCTCGGGTGGCGCAGCAGCGGGTTGAGGCCCGTGCCTTCCACGGGCGCGATGGGCACCGTCTCGAACGGCGAGGCCGCGAACACCAGCAGCGAGGTGAAGAACGCGCCGAAGCCGAGCAGCACCGCCTGGGCGTAAGGGGCGACGTCGCGCAGGCGCCGGCGGACCATGAACAGCACGAGGCTGGACCACAGCGACAGCAGCCACACCCACAGCAGGAGCGAGCCCTCCTGGGACGACCAGGCGGCGGCGGCGCGGTAGTAGACCGGCGTCGTCGTCGACGAGTGGGTCGCGACGACGGTGAAGGAGAAGTCCGAGCGCAGGAACGCGATCTCGAGCACGGCGAAGGCGACCGTGCCCAGGAACGCCAGCGCATAGACCGCCCGGCGCCCGGAGTCGACCCAGTCGCGGCGCCCGGCGCGCACGCCGTACAGCGACGCGGCGATGCCGTAGGCGCAGACGGCGAGGGCGAGGATCAGGCAGGAGGCCCCGACGCCGGCCATCCGCTCAGACGCTCTTGTTCGGCGTGTCGGTGAACTTCGAGGGGCACTTCGTCACGAGCGAGTCCTTCTCACCCACGAAGACGGCGCCCTGCTTGCGGACCGTGACGATGACCTCGCGGCCGTCGCGGAAGGGGTCGGGCACCGCGCCGACGTAGCGCACGGGCACCGAGGTGCTGCCGTTGCGGTCGCGCACGCGGAACGCGATCGCGCTGCCCTCGTGCTGGATCGAGCCGTCGACCACCTTGCCGGTGAGCTGGTACGCCCGCCCCGGCTGGGCCGCGGCGACGAGCGAGCTGGCGGTCATCGCCTCGCTGGATGCGGTGAAGCTCGTGTAGATCAGGGCACCGGCGAGGACGACCGCGGTTGAGAGGGCGACCACGAGCCGGATCCGGCGCTTGCGGGAGGGGTCCATCGACGTCCGCAGTATCCCAAAACCCCTGGCCGAACGGCCCCGTCGTGGCGCGTCCG
>JAOPZW010000187.1 GCA_025963905.1 Solirubrobacterales bacterium
GTGACGGCGACGTTGCCCCACATCGCCTGCGCGAGCTCGTAGGCGGTCCGCGGCCGCTCGGCGATGAGGCGGTGGAGCTTGTCCGCGCGGCGGCCGTGCAGGCGGACCCGCTCGTCGATCAGCGCCGCGTGGTCCTCGACGGGCTCGCCGTGGCCGGGGAGGACGACGTCGAGCTCCATCGCCCGCGTGGCGGCCAGCGAGGCCAGGTAGGCCACCAGCGCCTGCGGGCGCTCGGAGTCGGCGCTCCCGTCGAGCGGCCGCGTGATCAGCGGGTTGGAGGAGATGTGGCGGATGAGGTGGTCGCCGCCCAGGAGCACGCCCGAGGCCTCGTCGTGGAACACGGTGTCCGAGGGCGAGTGGCCGGGGCGGTGCCAGACCCGCCACGTGCGCCCGGCGAAGCTCAGCTCGGAGCCGTCGGCCAGCGGCCGGGTCACGTTCGCGCTGGCGCCCCAGGCGCGGAACTGCCGGGTCACGGCACGGAGCGCGAGCACGAGATCGGCGGGGATCCCGTGGCGGTGCATGACGCGCTCGGCAAAGGCGTCGTCGGCCTCCATGCCCTCGCCGTAGGCCGCCAGCCACGGGGCGAGGCGGTCCAGCGCGCAGACCTCGGCGCCCGAGCGGCGCGCGAGGATGTCGACCAGGCCCATGTGGTCGATGTGCTGATGGGTCACCACGATGCGCTCGAGGTCCTCGACGCGGCGCCCGTGGGCGGCGAGGTCGTCCTCGAGCGTCGTCAGCGACGTGGCCGAGTTGGGCCCTGTGTCGACCAGCGTCAGCGGGTCGTCCTCGACGAGGTAGCAGTTCACCCGCCCGACGGCGAACGGCGTCGGGATGCGCAGGGTGTGGATCACGAGCGGATGAGCCCGAGCACCTCGTCGCGTCGGCGCTCCATGTCCTCCTCCGAGACCAGCGACTCCAGGCACAGGCGGAGCAGCGGCTCGGTGTTGGACGGGCGCACGTTGAAGTGCCAGTCGTCGTAGTCGACGCTCACGCCGTCCAGGTGCGAGATCCGCGCGTCGGCGTAGCGCTCCTCGATCGCGTCCATCTTCGCCTGCTGGTCGTCCACCTCGGAGTTGATCTCGCCGGAGATGAAGTACGTCGACCGGTAGGGCTCCAGGAGCTCGCTGAGCCGCTTGCCCTCGACAGAGAGCTTCTCGAGCATCAGCAGCGCGGGGATGGTGCCCGAGTCGGCGTTGTAGAAGTCATGGAAGTAGTAGTGGCCGGAGACCTCGCCGCCGAAGATGGCGCCCTCGTCGCGCATCCGCGTCTTGAAGAAGGCGTGGCCGACGCGGTTGGCGAAGGCCTTGCCCCCGGCGGCCTCGACCGTCCGCGGGACGGCCCAGGAGGCGCGCACGTCGTACAGGATCGACGCGCCCGGCTGCTTGGCCAGCAGGTGCTCGGCGAAGATCGCGGTCAGGAAGTCGCCCGGGACGAACTGCCCGGTGTCGTCGATGAAGAAGCAGCGGTCGGCGTCGCCGTCCCACGCGATGCCCAGGTCGGCGCCCGTCTCGCGGACCTTGTCGATGATGAACTGCCGGTTCTCCTCCAGCAGCGGGTTGGGCTCGTGGTCGGGGAAGGTGCCGTCCGGCGTCCAGTAGGTCTCGACGACATCCAGGCCCAGGCGGTCGAGGAGCGGGCCCACCATCGGGCCGGCCATGCCGTTGCCGCCGTCCACGATGACCTTCAGGGGGCGCACGTTGTCCGGGTCGATGAACGCGACCGCCGCCTTGCGGAAGTCCTCGGCGATGTCGACCTGCTCGGAGCTGCCGCCGCCGGGCGCCTCGCCGAGGCCCTCCTCGATGAGCCGCCGGATGTCCTGGATCCCCTCGTCGCCCGACAGCGCGATCGAGCCCTCCCGGACGAGCTTGGCGCCGGTGTACGCCTTGGGGTTGTGCGACGCGGTGCACATGAGCCCGCCGTCCAGGCCGCGCGATCCGACGAGGTAGTAGAGCATCTCGGTGCCCACCTCCCCGGCGTCGATGACGTGGGCGCCCTCGCCGACCATGCCCTTGAGATAGCGCTCGGACAGCTCCGGGGCGGTCAGGCGCATGTCGCGCCCCAGGCCGATGCCCAGGTCTCCCGGCTCCTTGCCCGCCAGGTCCGCGAGCACGCGCACGAACGCGCGGCCGATCTGCTCGGCGACGTCGCCGTCGATCTGCTCGCCGTAGAGGCCGCGGATGTCGTAGGCCTTGAAGATCTCGCTGGGGACGCGCATCGACCTGATCCTAATGACGGCTCGCCGTCGCTACCTGCCCATTAGGCTGCCGCCGCCATGGCACAGCCGATCACGCGTGACTTCCTCAGCGACCTGATGGCCGTCGTGGATCTGCCCGAGCCGATCGTCGAGTTCGGCTCGCTGCAGGTCGAGGCCGCCCAGGACGGGGACCTGCGCCCGCTGTTCGCGGGTCGCGACTTCACCGGCACGGACTTCCGCGCCGGCCCCGGGGTCGACCGCGTGGAGGACCTGCGCGCCCTGACCTTCGCCGACGGCGAGGTCGGCACGGCGCTGTGCCTGGACACCCTCGAGCACTGCGAGGACCCGGTCCAGGCCTGCCGTGAGCTCGCGCGCGTGGTCCGCCCGGACGGCGGGGTGTGCGTCATCAGCTCGGTGATGCTGTTCGGGATCCACGGCTACCCCAGCGACTACTTCCGCTTCACGCCCGAGGCGTTTCGCTCGATGCTGAGCGGCTTCGACGCCGCGTGGGCGTTCGGCACCCACGACCCGGACATCCCGCGCGAGGTCTTCGGCGTCGGGGTCAACGGGCGGTCGCTCGACCTGAGCCTCGCCCGGCTGCCGCGCGTGGCGGCCTACCAGCGCCGCTGGGAGGAGGCGCGCGACGGCGTGCGCATCGGGCCACTGCGCGTGCCTCCGCGCGAGCTGGCACGGATCCTGGGCGCCGAGCTGCCGCGCCTGGCGCGCGCCCGCCTCAGCCGCGGCGGGCCGCGATGACGTGTTGGAAGGTGAAAAACGGCCGCAGCGGGGTGCGCTCCAGCCGGCGGGCTAGGCGATCCCAGCGCGTGCCCTGCGGCGCGAAGCGCATCTGGCGGCTGACGGCCTCCGGCTCGAGCCCCGCGCCGCGCAACAGCTCGTAGGCGTCCCACAGCGTGAACCAGCGCAGGTGCGTCGCGTCGAAGATGCCCTCGTGGCGCCGCGGCCAGCTCCCCTTCCAGCCGACCTGCCAGAAGGTGTCCCAGTAGCGGACGTTGGGCAGGCTGACGACGGCGGTGGCCCCCGGCTCGAGCAGCGCGGCGAAGCGCGCCAGCACGGTCCACGGATCGCGCAGGTGCTCCAGGACGTCGGCCGCCACCAGGCAGTCGAAGCGCCCCAGGTCGGCCGCGAGATCGTCGCGGCTCGCCAGCGCCTCGAGGTCGCCCTCCACGACCCGATCCAGGCGCAGCGCCGCATCGGCCGCGTAGCCGGGGTCGAGCTCGAGCCCGACGACCTCGGCGCCCTGGCGCGCCTTGAGCGCCGCGCCGACCGCTCCTGACGAGCAGCCGAGGTCGAGGATCCGCCGCGCGCACTCCGGCACGAGCGCCTGGACGTCGGGGCGCGGGTTCTCGTAGGCGAAGGCCCGGGAGCTGCGCAGCGCAGTACTCATTTCCGGAATCATGCCCGCCCGGGATGGAGGCGGGCGACATCAACACGGTGGTGATCCTCTGCGGCGGGCGCGGGACGCGGCTGCAGGAGCACACGCGCTCGATCCCCAAGCCGCTGGTCGAGATCGGCGGGCGCCCGATCCTGTGGCACGTCATCCAGCTCTACGCCGTGCAGGGCTTCCGGCGCTTCGTGCTGTGCACCGGCTACAAGGGCGAGCTCATCGAGGCCTTCGCGGCCTCCTACGCCTGGCCGGATGGCGTGCAGGTGCAGTGCGTCGACACGGGCCTGGAGACCCCGACCGGAGGGCGCATCGCCCGGGTGGCCGAGCACGTCGGCGCGGGGACCTTCTGCGCGACCTACGCCGACGGCGTGGCCGACATCGACTTCGCCCGGCTGCTGGACTTCCATGGCGACCACGGCCGGCTCGCCACGATGACCGTCGTGCGCCCCGAGCTCCAGTTCGGCGTCACCGAGATGGGGGCGGACGGCGTGGTCAGCGGCTTCCGCGAGAAGCCGCGCTCCGAGCACTGGATCAACGGCGGCTTCTTCTGCTTCGAGCCCGGTGTCCTGGACTACCTGACCGAGTCATCGGTGCTCGAGCGCGAGCCGCTGGAGGGCCTGGCGGCAGACGGCCAGCTGCACGCCTTCCGCCACACCGGTTTCTGGGACTGCATGGACACCTACAAGGACGCCGTGCTGCTCAACGACCTCTGGGCCTCCGGCGACCCGCCGTGGAAGGTGTGGTCATAGGGCCGATGCTGCGGGCATAGACTCCCGCCGCGCTATGGGGGACTTCGGGAGGGACATGGCCGGCCGCTCGTGCTTCGTCACGGGCGCCTACGGGATGCTCGGATCCTGGCTCGTGCGCGCGCTGCTGGACGCGGGCGCCCGCGTCACGGTGCTGCGCCGCGATCAGGTCAGCGGCTCGGCGCTCGTGCTCGACGGGCTCGAGGAGCGCTGCACCGTCGTGCGCGGCGACCTGGTCGACGCCGCGCTCATGGATCGCGCGCTGGGCGAGCACGAGATCGACTCGGTCTTCCACCTCGCCGCCCAGACGATCGTCGGGACGGCCAACCGCTCGCCCGCCTCGACCTTCGACGCCAACATCCGCGGCACCTGGACCCTGCTGGAGGCCTGCCGGCACCACGGCGTCGCGCGGACCGTGGTGGCGGCGTCCGACAAGGCCTACGGGCCCCACGACGAGCTGCCCTACCGCGAGGACTTCGCCCTGCAGCCGCGCTACCCGTACGACGTCTCCAAGGCGTGCACCGACCTCATCGCGCGCTCCTACTGGCACACCTACGAGCTGCCGGTGGCCGTCACGCGCTTCGCCAACATCTACGGCGGCGGCGACCTCAACGGCTCGCGCCTGATCCCCGAGGCGGTCGCGGCGGTGCTCGCCGGGCGCGCGCCCGTCATCCGCTCCGACGGCTCGCCCGAGCGCGACTTCCTCTATGTCGAGGACGCCGTCGCGGCCTACCTGGCGATCGCCGGCGCCCTGGACGGCGACGCGCCCGCGCGGGGCCAGGCGTTCAACGCGGGCGGCGACGCCCCGCACTCCGTGGCCGAGGTCGTCCGCCTCGTCTGCCGCGTCGCCGGCAGCGACGTCGAGCCCGACATCCGCGGGGCGGGGACCCCGGCCGGCGAGATCGACCGCCAGTACGTCGACTCCACGAAGCTGCGCGAGGCCACCGGCTGGGCGCCGGCCGTCGGTCTGGAGGACGGCCTGCGCCGCACGATCGACTGGTACCGCTCGCATCCCCGGGCGCTGAGCGGCTGATGGGCCCGCCGGCCGTGAGCGTGGTCGTGCCCGCCCACGAGCGTCCGGCCCGGCTGGCGCGCCTGCTCGACGCGCTCGCGGCCCAGACGCTGCCGCCCGAGCGCTTCGAGGTCGTCGTCGTACACGACTGCGCCGGCGAGGACAGCGCCCGGCTCCTGGCCGGTCACGAGCTCGCGCACGCCGGCGTGCTGCGCAGCGTGCGCCTCGCGCCGGGAACCGGCCGGCCGTCGGTCCAGCGCAATCGCGGCTGGCGCGAGGCCGTGGCGCCGCTGATCGCCTTCACCGACGACGACTGCCGCCCGCACGAGGACTGGCTCGCCTCGCTGCTCAGCGCCGCCCACGGCGTCCCCGGGGCGGTCGTCCAGGGCGCGACGCGCCCGGACCCCGGCGAGGAGCACCTGCTCGCGCGGCCGCTGGCCCGCAGCCTGCATATCGACCCCCCGGGGCTGTACGGCCAGACGTGCAACGTCCTGTATCCGCGCGCGCTGCTGGAGTGCCTGGAGGGCTTCGCCGAGCACCTTCCCGCCGCGGCGGGCGAGGACACCGACCTGTTCCTGCGGGCCCGCGAGGCCGGCGCCGCGGTGGCGGCCGCGCCCGAGGCGGTCGTCTGGCATGCGGTCACGGTTCCCACCCTCGGCGAGGCCGTGCGGGGCCTGGTCCGCTGGCAGCACGTCGCCTACGTCGTCAAGCGCCATCCGCAGATGCGCGAGCACCTCACCCTCGGGGTGTTCTGGAAGCCCGCGCACGCCCGGCTGGCGCTCGCGCTGGCGGGCCTGGTCCTCGCGCGGCGGCGGGTCGCCGGCGTGCCGGCGAGCGCGGCCCTCGCCGTGCCGTGGCTGTGGTCCGAGGGCCGTGCGCACGGCGTACGCGCCCTGCCGGCCCGGCTCGTCGTCGATCTGGGCGAGATCGCGGTCGCACTGCGCGGCGCCCTGCGCTACCGCACCCCGTTCCTGTGAGCGCTGCGCCCGAGATCGCCGTCGCCGTCGCCTCGCACGACCGCTCGCTGCGGCTGCGCTGGCTGCTCAACGCGCTCGAGGAGCAGACGCTCGACCCTGCGCGCTTCGAGGTCGTCGTCGCCCACGACTCCGCGGGGCGCGAAGGGCTCGAGACCGAGGCGCTGCTGCGCGGGCACCCGCTGGCCCGAGCCGGCGTCCTGCGCCACCTGACCTTCGCGCCGGGCTGCGGGCCGGCCGCCAAGCGCAACGCGGCCTGGCGCGCGTCGGCGGCTCCCGTGGTGGCCTTCACCGACGACGACTGCCGCCCGCCCGCCGAGTGGCTGGATCGGTTGCTGGCGGCGACGGCCGCGGCGCCGGGCGCCATCGTCCAGGGCGCCACGCGCCCGGACCCCGACGAGGCGAACCTGGTGGTCGCACACGGCTGGCGCAGCCAGCAGATCGACCCGCCGGGCGCGTGGGGGCAGACGTGCAACATCGCCTACCCGCGGGCGGTGCTCGAGGCCACCGGCGGCTTCGACGAGACGCTGCCGGTCGCCGCGGGGGAGGACACCGACCTGCTCCAGCGCGCGCTGGCGGCGGGCGCGCGGCTGGCCGCCGCCCCCGAGGCGCTGACCTTCCACGCCGTCGAGGTGCTTCCCCTGCACCTTCGCCTGCGCGCGGCGGGGCGCTGGTCGCACATGGCGGCGCTGATACGCCGCCATCCCCACCTGCGGGCCGGCTTCCCGCTGCGAGTGTTCTGGAAGGAGCGCCACGCCTGGCTGGCGCTCGCGCTTGGTGGGATCGCCCTCGGCCGCCGCTTCCCGCCCGCGCTCCTCCTCGTGCTGCCCTACGCCCGCGCCGCCGCGCCCTCCTACGGTCCCGGGAGGCGGGGCCGCGCCCGGGCGATCGCCGAGCTGCCCCTGTGCGCCCTGCAGGACGGCGCCGAGATCGCCGCGCTGGCCCGTGGCAGCGTCCGCCACCGCACCCTGGTCCTGTGAACGTCGCGCTGCTGAACCCCTGCTACTGGCCCGAGGTGCGCCGCGGATCGGAGCGCTTCGCGCGCGAGCTGGCCGACGGGCTCATCGCCCGCGGGCACCACCCGCGCCTGGTCACCAGCCACCCCCGGCGGTCGTCGTCGCGCGTCGAGGACGGCATGGAGGTCCTGCGGTCCTGGCGCCCGCCCGACGCGCGGCTGCGACGCCGCCAGTGGGAGGACCACCTGACCCACCTCCCGTCGAGCTACCTGGCGCTGCGCCGCGGCCATGACGACGTCGCCCACGCCCTGTATCCGACCGACGCGCTGGCGGCGCTGGCGTGGAAGGCCCGCACCGGGCGCCCGGTGATCCTTTCGTTCATGGGCATCCCGCACCGCTCGTGGCTGGCCGCCCGGCGCGGGCGGACGGGCGCGATCGTGCGGGCGGTGCGCGGCGCCGACGCCGTCGTCGCGCTCAGCGAGACGGCCGCCGCCGCCTTCGAGCGCTGGCTGGGCACGCGCCCACGCGTGATTGCCCCCGGCGTCGACCTCGAGGCGTTCGCCCCCGGCCCCGGGCGCGCGGCGGTGCCGACGATCCTGTGCGCCGCGGACCACACCCAGCCGCGCAAGCGCGTCGGGCTGCTCGCGGACGCGTTCGCTCTCGTGCGCCGCGAGCACCCGGATGCCCGGCTGGTCCTCAGCCGCGTCCGGGGGAGCGCCGCCCCGGCCGGCGCCGGGATCGAGGAGCGCGACCTCGATGATCGCGCCACGCTGGCCGCCGCCAACCGTGAGGCGTGGGTCGCGGCGCTGCCGTCCATCGGCGAGGCCTTCGGGCTCGTGGCGCTCGAGGCGCTGGCCTGCGGCACGCCGGTGGTGGCCTCCGACCGCGAGGCGCTGCCCGAGGTGGTCGACTCGCGGCGGATCGGGCGGGTGTTCGCCGGCGACGAGCCGGCGGCGCTGGCGGGCGCGCTGCTCGAGGCGCTGGAGCTGGCCGCCGACCCCGCCACGTCCGCGGCCTGCCGCGCCCGGGCCGAGCGGTTCTCCACCGGCCGCTGCGCCGACGCGTACGTCGCCCTCTACGAGGAGGTGATCGCCGGTGCTCCCCGCCGCTGAGCGGCGCATCGCCGCCGAGCTGGCGCCCGACGCGCTCGTCCTCGACGTCGGCGGCTGGGCCAAGCCGCTGGCCCGCGCCGACTGGGTCATCGACCTCCTGCCCTACGAGACCCGCGGGCTCTACGGGCCCGAGCGCCGGGAGCCCGAGCGCTTCGGCGCCGCCACCTGGGTGGAACGCGACATCTGCGCCACCGAGCCCTGGCCGTTCCCGGACGGCCGGTTCGACTTCGCCGTCTGCGCGCACACGCTGGAGGACGTCCGCGACCCCGTGCGCGTCTGCGAGGAGCTCGTCCGCGTCGCCCGCGCAGGCTACGTCGAGGTGCCGGCCCCGGTCGAGGAGCTCACCTTCGGCGTGCAGGGCCCCTGGGTCGGCTGGAGCCATCACCATTGGATCTCCGAGATGGCCCCGGCGCCGGCCCACGGGCTGCGCTTCACCTTCAAGCCCCACCTGCTGGGCGCCCCCGGCCGCCATCTCCCGGCCGGGTCGTGCGACGGCCTCGCGCCCGAGGATCGGGTCCTGGCCCTGTGGTGGAACGGTTCGTTCACGTTCGGCGAACAGGTGCTCGTCGGCGCCGAGGCGTTCGACCCTTGGCTCGAGGGACTCCTGGCCTGTCAGCGTTCCGATCATCCGGCCACTCGCACCCGCCGCCGGTTCCGGCGCTGACCTACCATCTGGACCATGTCAGGCCATTCCAAGTGGGCAGGGATCAAGCACAAGAAGGCGATCGTCGACGCTCGCCGGGGCAAGCTCTTCACCAAGCTCGCCCGCCACATCACGGTGGCGGCGCGCGAGGGCGGCGGCGACCCCGAGGGGAACCCGTCGCTCGCGTTGGCCGTCCAGAAGGCCAAGGACGCGTCGATGCCAAAGGACAACATCGAGCGCGCCATCGCCAAGGGGACGGGCGAGGGCACCGACGCCGACGCCCTGGAGGCCGTCCTCTACGAAGGCTACGGTCCGGGCGGCGTGGCCCTGCTCGTCGAGGCTCTGACCGACAACCGCAACCGCACCGGCTCCGAGGTGCGGCACCTGCTCGCCAAGCACGGCGGCAACCTCGGTGAGCCGGGGTCGGTCGGCTACCTGTTCGACAAGCGCGGGCTGATCGTCGTCGACAGCGGCCGCTACTCCGAGGACGACCTGCTCGTGGCGATCGAGGCGGGCGCACTCGACGTCGCCGTGGACGACGACATCTTCGAGATCCTGACCGAGCCGAGCGACCTCACCGCGGTGCGCACCGCGCTCGAGCAGGCCGGCATCGAGCTGGAGAGCGCCGAGCTGACCCAGCATCCCAAGACGCGCGTGCCGATCGACGAGGCCACGGCGGGAAAGCTCATGCGGCTCATCGACGCCCTCGAGGACAACGACGACGTGGGCGACGTCCATGCGAACTTCGACGTGGACGCCGATGTGCTCCAGCGCGTAGCGGGCTGACCGGTTTGGGGGGGAGACGGCGGGTCCAGCTGCCGGCGGCGCTTCGCGAGGAGCGCGCGTTCCGCCTGCTCTTCACCGGCCAGGCGCTGTCGGTCATCGGCGACCGGATCACGCCAGTAGCGCTGGCCTTCGCCGTGCTTGACCTGGGGACGGCGACCGACCTGGGCATCGTCCTCGCGGCCGGTGGCATCCCGTTCGCGCTCTTCTCGCTGGTCGGGGGTGTCGTCGCCGACCGCGTCGGGCGCCGCCAGGTCATGCTCGCCTCGGACGTCGCACGCGCGATCGTCCAGGTCATCACCGCCACGCTGCTGCTCACCGGCGACGCCCGGATCTGGATGCTGGTCGCGCTGTCGGCCGTCTACGGGGTCTCGTCGGCCGTCTTCTCGCCGGCCCTCACCGGGCTGATCCCCCAGACCGTGGAAGCGGCGCGCCTGCAGGAGGCCAACGCCCTGCTGGCCCTGACGCGCAGCCTGGGCAACGTCGTGGGCCCCGCGATCGCCGGCATCATCGTGGCCGCGGCGGGCTACGGCGAGGCGATCGCGGTCGATGCGGCCACGTTCGTGTTCAGCGCCCTGTGCCTCGCCCGCCTGCAGCCGCGCTCGCTCGCAACAGATCCCGGGGCGGGGACCGAGCGCTTCTTCACCCAGCTGCGCGACGGCTGGCGCGAGGTGCGCGCGCGGCGCTGGCTGTCACGCGGGCTGGCGGCCATGAGCGTCTATCACGTGTTCGTGCTGCCGGCCGTCTTCGTCCTGGGTCCGGCGCTCGCCGAGCGCGAGCTCGACGGCGCCTCGAGCTGGGCGATCATCGTCGCGTGCTTCGGCCTCGGGTCGATCGCCGGGAACCTCTTCGCGCTTCGCTTCCCCGTCCGCCGCCCGATCCTCGTCGCCGCGGTCGCGCTGGTCGTCGCGTCGCTGCAGGCGGCGATCATCGGCAGCGGCCTGGGCACCGCCGGCATCGCCGGGCTCGAGATCGTCGCCGGGGTCGCCGTGTCGCTGTTCTTCACGCTCTGGGACCTCTCGATCCAGGAGCAGGTGCCGGCCAACGCGGTTGCTCGGGTGAGCTCGTACGACTTCACGGTCTCGGTGGGCCTCATGCCGATCGGGCTGGCCGCCGCCGGGCCGATCTCCGACGCGCTGGGGCTGCACGTGACGCTGCGGGCGATGAGCATGGTGGGCGTCGCCGCCGCCCTGCTGTGGCTGACGGTGCCGGCAGTGCGTCGCCTGGAGCGGCCCGTCTCGGCACCCGCGCCCGTGCCCGGGCCGGAGCCCGGCGCGCCGGGGCTCGTGCCGCCCGGCGCCGAAACCGCCTACAGCACCCAGACCTGGCGCAGGATCGAGACGGAGTCGGAGTAGACATCCTTGCGGGCGACGAGCCCGCCGCTCATCCTGCGCGCTTCGAGGGTCGTGCTCCGTCGCCGGTGGCGCCGGCCTCGGCGGGTGGGCTCAGCTTGCGCGCGCGGTACAGCCGGACGGGCTCGGGCAGGCCCTTGAGCGAGCGCGGCCCGGCCGATGACCACCGAAACGCCTCGGGCGCCGCGTCGCGCACACCGCGGGTGGCGAGCACGCTGCCGGCCCGGGCGACGTTCGTCACGCGGCTCGCGACGTTGACCGGGCGCCCGTACCAGTCGCCGGCGCGGCTGAGGGCGGCGCCCGCATCGACGCCGACCCGCAGCTGGGGGAAGCGCTCGCCCTCGCCGTCGGAGGCGGCGATGAGATCCAGCGCGAAGCCGATCAGCGGCTCGGGCTCGGGGGAGACCAGCATCACCGCGTCGCCGATCGTCTTCACCAGGCGCACGGGCGGCGAGACGATCTCGCCGGTCAGGACGGTCAGGCGATCGGCGACGCGGCCCAGCTCGTCGGGCGGGACCTCCTCGCCGAGGCGCGTGAACCCGACGAGATCCGCGAAGGCGACGGTCACGTCGCGTGCGCCGGGCAGCGTCCCCTCGGCGCGCTCGGCGGCGCTGATCGCCTCGGTGCGGACCATGTGGCGCAGGTGCAGGCGGATCATCTGCTCGAGCAGCGGGCCGAGCATCGGCATGAGCATCTCGGCCCGCCGGGCGTAGCGCTCCGCGAGGTCGGCCTCGGTGGAGCCGGGCTGCAGGACGAGCTCGAGGACGAGCGATCGCATCGCCTCGGCCGACTGCGAGAGGCCGCGGCCCAGCACGCGGGTGATCGCCACCAGCTGCTCGTCGCTGATGCCCGCCCCGCGGAACAGCTGGGTCATCTCCGCGGCCTCGGCGTCGATGTCGCTGAAGACGACCGCGTCCGGGTCGGGGAGCGGCAGCCCGTTGGCGCGGCGCAGCGCCAGCAGGAGCTCCAGCGGCACGCCGCTGGATTCCGCGAGCTGGCGCGCGGAGAACTTCGGCTCGCCGCCGACGACGCGCTCGGCCTGCAGGAACAGCAGCTCCCGGCCGTCCGCGCTGGCCGCGGCGAGATCGTCCAGCGACCAGCCGTCGGCGCGCAGGCGCTCCAGCAGCTCGAGGCGGGCGGCGCGCGCCTCGCCGGTCAGGCCGTCGAGCAGGCCATGGGCCTCGAAGTCCGCGTCGCCGCTCACGGGCCGAACCCTATTGGCTGCCCCGGGGCACGCCGGGGATTGTCAGGATGAGGCGATGCCCCGACCGATCACCCGCCGCCGGATGCCGGCGCCCCAGCGCCGCGAGCTGATCCTCGCCGCGGCCGAGGAGGTGTTCGCGGCGCGCGGATACCACGGCGCCTCGCTCGACGAGATCGCCCAGGCGGCCGGCATCTCCAAGGCGCTGATCTACGAGCACTTCGCGTCCAAGCGCGACCTGCACGCGTCGCTGCTGCACGCGCACGTCGCGGAGATCTTCCGCCGCCTCCAGGCCAACGCGGAGGCGGGCACGACGGGGGAGGAGCGCCTGCGCGGCGGGATCGACGCCTTCCTGGGCTTCGTCGAGGAGCACCGCGAGGCGTGGCGGGCGCTGTTCCGCGACGCCGCCGACCCCGAGGTCGCCGATCTGATCCAGAGCGTCCAGGCCCAGGCCACGGGCGTCATCGCGGCGCTCATCGCCGCCGACCCCGGCGCCCGGCCGGACCCCACGGTCACCGAGCGCGAGCGTCAGCTACGCATCGAGACCCACGCACAGCTGCTGTCGGGCGCCGTCCAGTCGCTGGCCAACTGGTGGCACGACCGCCAGGACGTCACCCGCGCCCAGCTCGTGGACCGCGCGATGGAGTTCACCTGGATCGGCATCGAGCGGCTGCGCGCCGGCGAGCGCCTGCGGGGTTGAGCGCGGAGCCGCCGGTCACGCAGCCGCGACGTTGCCCTGGCGCGTCAGCCAGTAGAGGCAGCCGATGAGGGCCTCCGTGACGCGGGGGTCGAACTGCGTGCCGGCGCAGCGCGCGAGCTCGGCGATGGCCTCGCCGTGCGCAAGCCGCGCGCGGTAGGGGCGGTCGGACGTCATCGCGTGGTACGTGTCGCAGGCGAGGATGATCCGGCTGCCGATCGGGATGTCCTCGCCGCTGAGGCCATCGGGATAGCCGCTGCCGTCGAAGCGCTCGTGCTCGTGGCGCACGATCCGGGCCACCGCGCCCATGCCCGGGATAGCGCGCAGGATGCGCTCGCCGATGACGGGGTGCTCGCGCATGAGGTCCCACTCCTCGGCGTCCAGGCCGCCGGGCTTGTGGAGGATGCGGTCGGGGATCGCCACCTTGCCGATGTCGTGCAGCAGGCCGGCCGCGGCGATCCGCTCGATCTCGACGGGGTCGAGACCGAGGTTGGCGGCGACGGTGCGCGCCATCTCGACGACGGACTCGGAGTGCTCGCCGGTGTAGCGGTCGCGCTCGAGCAGCGCCGAGGCGAGGGCCTCGACGACGGCGGCGTGGGCGGGGTTGGGATCGTGGATCCCGTCGGCCAGGCGGATCGCCGCACGGGCGCCGCCGAGCGCCCGCGCGCGGTCGAGGCCGCCGGCGCCCGCGGCGAGGAGGTCGTCGAGGCTCATGCCCTCCTCGTGCACGGCGACGCCGGCCGAGACGGTGACGAACCCGGCGCCGGGGACGTCGCGCGCCTCTAGCTCGGCGATCAGGCGCTCGCAGCAGGCCTGCGCGCCCGCGAGGTCGGTGCCGGGCATGAGCACAGCCAGCTCGTCGGCGCCGGTGCGCCCGAGGCAGTCGGTGGCGCGCGTCAGCCGCCGCAGGTGCAGCGCGACCGAGGCCAGGGCCGCATCGCCGGCCTCGGCTCCGCGGCGCGCGTTGAGGGAGCGGAAGCCGTCGATGTCGACGACGGCGACGCTCACGGGCCTGCCGTCGCGCTCGGCGCGGGACAGCTCGCCGCCGGCCGCCCGGCGGAAGGCGTCATGGCTGTACAGGCGCGTGCAGGGGTCGCGGACCTGGCGCTCGTCGAGCTTGGCCTCGAGGTCCTTGATCTTCGCCTCGAACTCCGCGAGCTGTAGGCGCAGGGCCTGCTTGTCCCCCGATAGCAGCACTTGGGTCTCATCGGCGGAGAACAGGTGCAACGGAGGGGGTCTGGACGAATATTCCGGCGGCGCGGCCGCGGACCCGGGGCCCGGATCAGCGAAGGCATCCGGTCCCGAGCGCAGAATCCCGCCGGATGATCGTCCTCGGGATCGACCCCGGCCTGGCCAACACCGGCTTCGGCGTGGTCACACGCCGCGCCGGCCGGCTGGCCGCGCTGGACGGCGGCGTCATCGAGACGCGCGCGGGGGTGGCGCCCGAGCTGCGGCTGGCCGTGCTGCACGCCCGCGTCGCCGAGCTGCTGGCGGAGCACGAGCCCGACTCGGTGGCGCTCGAGGCCCTCTACTTCGGCCAGAACGTCCGGACCGCGTTCGCCGTGGGCCAGGCCCGCGGCGTCGTGCTGCTCGCCGCCGGGCAGGCCGGCGTCTCCTGCCGCGACTACACCCCTCAGCAGGTCAAGGGCTCCGTGTGCGGCAGCGGCCGGGCCGGCAAGGACCAGGTCGGCCGGATGGTCCAGGCGCTGCTGGCGCTGCCGGAGCTTCCCCGGCCCGACCACGCAGCCGATGCGCTGGCGGTCGCGATCTGCCATGCCAACCACGCCCCGCTCGCGACCGCCATGGCGGTCGCGCGATGATCGCGCTCGTCGCGGGTCAGGTGGCCGTGCGCCGGCCCGACCACGTCGTGGTCGAGACGAGCGGGGGGGTCGGCTATCGCCTGGCGGTCTCGGCGGAGACGCTGCGCCAGGTGCCCGCCGTCGGGCGCCCGGTCTCGCTGCTGAGCCATCTGGTCGTCCGCGACGACGCGCTCGCGCTGTACGGCTTCGCCACGGAGGAGGAGCGCGATCTCTTCCTGCTGCTGATCGGCGTGCAGTCCGTGGGACCCAAGGTCGCCCTGGCGGTGCTCGGCGGCGGCTCCCCGCGCGAGCTCATGGCCATGCTCGCCGCCGGCGACGCGGCGCGCCTGCAGGCCGTCCCCGGCATCGGCAAGCGGACCGCCGAGCGGATCATCGTCGAGCTGCGCGAGAAGGTCGGGGTCGCCGACGGCCCGTCCGGCGCCGGGCCGATCTCGGTCACGCGCGGCGACGAACCCCGCCGGACCGCCCGCGAGGCCCTGCTCGAGCTTGGCTTCGGGCCCGCAGAGGCCGACGCCCTGCTGGACGGGGCGGACGGCGAGACCGCCGAGGAGCTCGTCGCGCACGCCCTGAAGGCGGCACGGCGATGAGCGAGCAGCGCATCCAGACCCCGGGGATCCTCACCGGCGAGGACGAGATCGACGTCTCGCTGCGCCCCCGGCGCCTGGAGGACTTCGTCGGCCAGGAGAGCCTGCGCGAGCTGCTCACGATCTCCGTCCAGGCGGCGATCGCGCGCGGCGAGGCGCTCGACCATGTCCTGCTCGCCGGCCCTCCGGGCCTCGGGAAGACGTCGCTGGCCCACATCCTCGCCGAGGAGCTCGACGTTCCCTTCGTCCAGACGGCGGGTCCCGCCCTCGAGCGCAAGGGCGACATCGCCTCGCTCCTGACGGCGCTCGAGCCGCGCAGCGTCTTCTTCGTGGACGAGATCCACCGGCTCAACACCGCGCTCGAAGAGACCTTCTACCCGGCGATGGAGGACCGCCGGCTGCCGATCACGATCGGCCAGGGCGCGGGCGCGAAGGTCATCACGCTCGAGCTGCCGCCCTTCACGCTCGTGGGCGCGACGACCCGGGCGGGCCTCCTCACCACGCCGCTGCGCGACCGCTTCGGCATCCACCACCGGCTCGAGCCCTACGGGACCGGCGAGCTGGCCACGATCGTGCGCCGCTCGGCCTCGATCCTCGGGATCGGGCTGGACGATGGGGGCGCAGCGGCAATCGCTGCGCGCAGCAGAGGCACCCCCCGGGTGGCCAACCGCCTGCTCAAGCGCGTCCGCGACTGGGCCGAGGTCCGCGGCACCGGTGTGGTCGACGACGCGGCGGCCGCCGCGGCGCTGGCGATGCTCGAGGTCGACGACCTCGGGCTGGACCGCCTGGACCGCGACATCCTCGACGCCGTCTGCGCCAAGTTCGACGGCGGCCCGGTCGGCCTGTCGACGCTCGCGGTGACCGTCGGCGAGGAGCAGGACACGATCGAGGACGTCTACGAGCCGTATCTCCTGCAATGCGGTCTGCTCAAGCGGACGCCGCGCGGCCGCGTGGCGACGCTTCGTGCCTACCAGCACCTGGGGCTCGAGCCGCCGCGCGCGACCGGCCTGTTCTGATCGCGCGCCCAGCCGGGCGCGCGGGTGGGCGGGCGCTCCGGAGCCGCCCGGGGGTGTATGGCGTCCCGCGGCGAACCCCCTACTCTGTGCCTGAACGCATGGCCCATCTGTTCATCTGTCCCAACTGCGGGAACCGCACCACGGAGAGCGATCGCACCGCCGGCTTCCGCCGCCAGGCGAAGGGTTGCTCGAAGTGCGGCTTCGGCTTTCTGTTCGAGCTGCTCGACGACTACTACCCGGCGCCCGACGCGGCGTTCTTCGTCTGCGACCAGGAGGGGCGCGTCATCGGCTGCGGCCGCGGCTCCTTCGAGCTGACCGGCCTCGACGACGAGCGCGTCATCGGCCGCGACGTCAAGACGGTCCTCGGCCTGCGCTTCGACAACGGCGACGATCCCGTCGGGACCGTGCTGGAGTGGGGCGTGCGCGCGCTGAACAAGCCCGTCGAGGTCAACGCCGAGGGCGACCTGCCCGCTCGCGCCACCGCCGACCTGTTCCCCGCCTATGACGATGACGGTGGCCTGCTGCTCATCCTCACGCCGTCGAAGTAGGCTGCCCGGCTGCCGATGACCGCTCGCCGCCGCAATCTCTTCATCCTGCTGCTCCTCGCGGCAATGCTGTTCGCCTCCGTCGCGGTCATCGCGACGAAGCCGACGCGCCTGGGCCTGGACCTCAAGGGCGGCGTCTCGCTCATCTACCAGGCCAAGCCGACCAAGCAGAGCCAGGTCACCAGCGACGCGATCAACCGCTCCCTGGACATCATGCGCAAGCGCGTGGATCAGTTCGGCGTGGCGGAGCCGGAGATCCAGCGCACCGGCGCGGACCAGATCGACGTGTCGCTGCCCGACGTCAAGAACGCCGACCTCGCAGCCGCGCAGGTCGGGACGACCGCCCAGATGTACTTCTACGACTGGGAGACGAACGTCCTCGGGCCCGGCTGCAAGCCCGATCCCCAGAACGCCCAGGTCACGGGCGGCGCGTCGGCCGGCCAGCCGGGCTTCGGCTCCGTGACGCACTTCGCGGCGGTCGAGCAGGCGACGAAGTGCAAGGCGACGAACACCGGGCACGAGACAACCGGCACGACGTACTACCTCGTCGACGCCAAGGCCAAGAAGGTCCTGGCAGGCCCCGGCGAGTCCGAGCAGGACGTCCGCGCCCAGGCCAGCAACAAGGGCACGAGGCTGCCGGCGGGGACGACGGTCGTCACCGTCCCGCAGGGCATCTCGATCGTGCACGCCGAGAGCCCGGACAACCAGAAGGCCGCCGACCGCCTCGACGCCTACTACGTCCTGCGCGACCAGCCCGCGCTGAGCGGCACGGACATCAAGAACCCCAAGCAGGGCTTCGACTCGGGTGCGGGCGGGAGTGGCGCGCCGAACGTCACCTTCGACTTCACCAGCAGCGGGCGAGCGAAGTGGCAGACGACCACCCGCGCGATCGCCCAGCGCGGTCAGGCCAACGCCCTCCCGGGTCAGGACCCGCAGCTCGCCTACCAGCACTTCGCGATCGTGCTGGACAACGAGCTGATCTCGGTCCCGTACATCAACTTCAACGAGAACCCCGACGGGATCGACGCCGCCAACGGCTCGGAGATCTCCGGCGGGTTCACCATCCAGTCCGCCCAGAACCTCGCGAACCTGCTCCAGACGGGCGCCCTGCCGATCAAGCTCGACCTGATCTCCGCCTCGCAGGTGTCGGCGACCCTCGGCAAGCAGGCGCTCAACCAGGGCCTGACGGCGGGCATCGCCGGCTTCGCCATCGTCGCCCTGTTCCTGCTCATCTTCTACCGGGTCCTCGGGGCCATCGCGGTCGGCGCGCTGGTCGTCTACGCGCTGTACTTCTTCGCGCTGATCAAGCTGATCCCGATCACGCTCACGCTGCCCGGCATCGCGGGCCTGATCCTCACGATCGGCGTCGCCGCCGACGCGAACATCGTGATCTTCGAGCGCGTCAAGGAGGAGATCCGGACCGGCAGATCGGTGCCGTCTGCGATCGCGGCGGGCTACAAGCGCGGCCTCTCGGCGATCGTCGACGCCAACGTCGTGACCTTCATGGTCGCGTTCATCCTCTTCATCCTCGCGACGGCGGGGGTCAAGGGCTTCGCGTTCGTACTGGGCATCGGCACGCTCGTCTCGTTCCTGACGGCGGTGCTGCTCACCCAGGCGGTGCTCGGCGTCACTGGGCGCTCGCGGCTCATCACCCACCCGGCCGCGCTCGGCGCAGGCAAGCAGAAGCGCGAGCGCTGGCACGGCTTCGACTTCATGGGCGCCTCGCGCTGGTTCTTCTCGGCCTCGGGGATCATCCTCCTGGTCGGCGCGCTGGCCATCGGCGGGAAGGGCCTGAACTTCGGCATCGACTTCAAGTCGGGCACCCGGATCAAGACCGAGCTCGTCAAGCCCGCCAACGAGAACGGCGTCCGGGCGGTCCTGGCCAAGGACGGCTTCGGCGACGCGCAGATCCAGCGCCTGAGCGGCAAGGACATCAAGAGCGGCAACGGCTTCCAGATCTCCACGAAGACGCTCGACCGCGGCCAGCGCGGCGTGATCCAGCGCGACCTCAACCAGAGCTTCGGGACGCGGAGCTTCAACTTCGACACCATCGGCCCGACCTTCGGCAAGACGATCGCCAACAGCGCCATCGTCGCCATCATCGCGTCGCTCATCGTCATCAGCGCGTACATCGCGATGAGATTCGAGTGGAAGTACGCGGTGCCCGTGCTGATCGCGCTGATGCACGACATCCTCATCACGAGCGGCGTGTACGCCCTCCTCGGCCGGGAGGTGACGACGTCGACGGTCGCGGCGCTGCTGACCATCCTGGGCTACTCGCTCTACGACACGATCATCGTGTTCGATCGCGTGCGCGAGAACGTGCCGCGCATGCCGCGCGCCGCGTTCTCGCAGATCGTCAACCGTTCGATGAGCGAGGTCCTGACCCGCTCGCTGGCGACCTCGTTCTGCACCCTGCTGCCGATCCTGGCGCTGTACTTCTTCGGCGGCGAGACGCTGAAGGACTTCGCCTTCGCGCTGATCGTCGGCGTCGCCTCGGGCACCTATTCGTCCGTGTTCATCGCCTCGCCGGTGCTGACGCACTGGAAGGAGCGCGAGTCGGTGTACGTGCGCCGCCGCGCACGCATCGCCGGCGAGTTCGGCGGCGCGGTGCCGGCCTACGCGGTCGCGCTCGGCGGCGCGCCGGTCGACGTCGCGCCCCCGGAGAGCAAGCGGCGTGGACGGCGCATCACCGAGCCGGAGGCGCCCGATCGCGGCGTGTCCGCGACCGAGTTCCAGGAGATGGTGCGCGACCTGCACGCGGACGCGCCGCCGGCGGGCACGGTGACCGCGGAGCGCGACCCCACCGCCGATCTCGATCCCGAGGATCTCGTGATGAAGGACAAGCCCAAGCGCGACAAGGCCAAGCGGCCGCGCAACCGCAAGCACGGAAGGGCCCACTGAGCCATGGGGATGCTCGCATGGGTGATGATGGGCCTGGCCCTCTGGCACTTCACCGTCTGGGCCCCGGACCGCTACTGGGGCGGGATCGTCGGCGCGTTCGTCGGGGCCCTCGTCGGCTCGATCGTGACCGGCTTCATCATCAACGGCTTCTCGGTCCCCGGGGAGCACGCGACCCACATCCTCACGGCGCTCGAGGGCGTCCCCGGCGCGCTGGCCGGCATCGCCGCGATGTACTTCGAGGGCGTCCGGCGCGGGAACGAGGCCGTCCACATCTAAGCGTCGTGGTCGCGACCCGTGGCCGAGACCGCTAAGCGGCCTCGCCCCCGCCGCGGGGCCGCGTCAGCCGGCCGGGGGCAGGGCGCGGACGAACAGGGGCGCGGCGACCGATGCGCCCAGGGCGAGGCCGATGCCCGCCGGCGTCAGGCCGCCGAGCCCCAGGAAGGCGCGGGTCGCCGGCAGCGCGGCGCCGATCGCCAGGGCACCGACCGAGCCCGCGACGGCGGCGGCGATGGCGGGGTCGGGCCGCCCGTCGGTCCAGCCCATGGCGAGCGTCTGGGCCAGCTGGGTGCCCATGACGCTGAGGAACGCGACGGGACCGACCGCCTGCGGGCCGAGCAGGGCCGCGGCGAGCAGGCACGCTCCGAGACTCGGCACGGCGGTGCCCGCGGCGCGCCGGAGGATCTCGCTGCGCAGCGGCGCGTCGAGCGCCGTGCTGTCCTCGCGTGAGAGCGCCGCGAGGTCCCGGTGGTGCGGCGCCTTCATCGCCACGGTCATGGCGGGCAGCACGTCGCTGACGAGGTTGACCGTCAGCACCTGCCGCGTGCCCAGCGACGTGCCGAGGCCCGTGGCGCCGGCGGCCACGATCGTCGCGACCTCGCCCGCGTTGCCGCCGAGCAGGAGCCCGAGCGCCCGGCGCATGTTGCCCCAGAACACGCGGCCCTCGACGAGTGCCTCGGCGAGCGTTGCGAAGTCGTCATCGGTGAGCACGAGGTCGGCGGCGTGGCGGGCGACCTCGGTGCCGTGCCGGCCCATGGCGACGCCGACGTCGGCGAGCCGGAGCGCCGGGGCGTCGTTGACGCCGTCGCCGGTCATGGCCACGACATGGCCGCCGAGGCGCAGTGCCTCGATGATCCGCAGCTTGTCCAGCGGGGTGCTGCGAGCGATGACCGTCGCCTGCTCCAGCCGCCGGGGCAGCTCGTCGTCGTCGAGCGCGGCGAGCTCCGCCCCGGTGAGGATGTGCTCGTCGTCGCTGGGGAGGCCGACCTGACGGGCGACGGCCCGTGCGGTCGCGGGGTGGTCGCCGGTGAGCATGAGCACGCGCACGCCGGCCTCGCGGCAGCGGGCGACGGCGGCGCGCGAGGTCGGGCGGACCGGGTCGCCGATGCCGACGAAGCCGATGGCGACCAGCCCGTGCGGGTCGTCGATCGCGGCATCAGGCTCTCCTTCCGCGACGAGCAGGACGCGTAGCCCTTCGGCGGCGAGCTCCGCTGCGCGGCGGAGCAGCTCCTCGCGGCCCGCCTCGTCGAGCGGACGGTCCCCGTCCGGGGTGCGGACGTGCGTGCAACGCGGCACCAGCACCTCGGCCGCGCCCTTCAGGCACAGCCGCCCGTCGACGACCGTCGCGTGAAACGACCGGGTGGGATCGAACGGCGTCTCCGCCTCGCGACGGCCCTCGCCGTTGGCGATGCCCGCGGCGCGGGCGCCGTCGAGGACGGCGACATCGGTCGGATGCGCGGCGGCCGCGGCGCCACCGGGAGCCGGGCTCGCCAGCGCCGCGGTGCGGAGCACCTCCCGCAGGCGGGGCGGGAGCGCCTCCGGCGCTGCCGCCTCGCCCGCCGTGTCCGCGACGCAGCGCAGCGCCAGCCGCCCGGTGGTCAGCGTGCCGGTCTTGTCGGTGCACGCGACGTCGACGCGCCCGAGAGCCTCGACGGCCGACAGCCGGGTCACGAGGGCATGGCGGCGAGCCAGGCGCCGGGCCACGCCCGCCTCGGCGACGCCGGCCAGCAACGGGAGCCCCTCGGGAACGGCGGCGATCGCGATGCTGGCGCCGAGCGCGAGCTGCTGGATCACCGGGCGGCCGAAGGCGATTCCCGGGCCGGCCACGAGCGCGCCGCCGAGGGCGATGAACGGCAGCGCGCGCCACATGATCTGGCCGAGGCGCTCGTCGAGCGGGTTGGGGCCGCGTCCGTTCTCGCCGAGCGCAACGGCGATGGCGCCCAGGCGCGTGTCGGGACCGACGGCGACGACCACCGCACGGCCGGTGCCCGTCGTCACGTCGGTGCCCTCGAGGACGACCCGCGAGGCATCGGTGCCGTTGTCGGCCCACTTCGCGACGGGGATCGACTCGCCGGTCAGCGCCGCCTCGTCGGTCTCGAGCGCCACGGTCTCCAGCAGCCGGGCGTCGGCGGGGATACGGTCCCCGGAGACGAGCACCAGAACGTCGCCCGGTACGACTCGCCCGGCGGGGATCTCCTCCTCGCGCCCGTCGCGCAGGACGCGCGCGAGGGGCGGTCCCATCTGGTGCAGGGCTCGTGTGGCGTTCCCCGCCCGGTGCTCCTGCCAGCCGCCGACGAGCGCATTGGCCACGACCACGGCGCCGATCATCGCCGCGTCGCCCGCGGCCCCGATGCTCAGGGAGAGCGCCGCGCCGCCGGCGAGGAACGCAGCCAGCGGGGAAGCGAGCTGCTGGGCGACGGCGTCGACGAACACGCGGCGGTCGGCCGTCTCCACGGGCGCGACCCACCGGCGCGCGGCCTCCTCCCAGGTCAGCCCGTCGCGCGTGCTCGTGAGCTGGCGCAGCACCTCGCCGCGGTCGCGGCGGCCCCAGAGCTCGGGGAGCGGGTCGGCGAGGCGCTCGGTGACCGTCCGCTCGCGACGGCCGCCGCCGAGCCGCACCGTGGCATCGAGCATCGCCGCCAGGCCGCCGAGCAGCACCGGCTTGCCGGCGGCTCGGAAGGGCGGCGCGGTGCGTATGGCCCATGCGCCGCCGGCGACGTTCGAGGCCAGCGAGAACAGGGTGGCGTCCCGCAGGGCGAGGTCGTGTCGCACGCCGGCCTCCACGATGGCGCCGACGGCCTCCAGGCGCGGAGCGAGGAGATCGGCTCGAGCGCCGAACTGCCCGCTCAGGCCCGAAGTCAGGCCGATGGCGAGGTCGGCCGCATCGAATGCGGCCGCGGAGTCGGCGCTGTCCCCGACGATCTCGACGACCAGCCCCTCGGCGCGCATGGCCGCCACGCGCTCGTCGGCCGCGCCCACCACGACCGGCACGCCGGCGCGCTCGGCGACGTCCCGCACCGTCTCCGTCCCGCGCGCACTCACGAGCTCGAGGCGGACGCCGCGCGCGCGGCAGGTCGCCACGAGCTCCGACGTGCCGCCCGCCAGATGCGGGCGCAGGGCAAGCACGCCGGCGACGTAGCCGTCGCGGTCGCGGCGCACGACGAGCAGATAGTGGCCCGGCTTCGCCGGCAGCGATGCGACACCGGTACTCCGGTCCGCCGGTGCGACCGTCCAGCGCTGGCCGTCGATGTCCGCGCTCGCGGCGTGCCCGTCGAAGGCGCCATGCGTGGCGACGATCCGCGCTTCGCCGGGGAGTGCCGTGCCCCACGGGGAGCCCGCCGCGGTCGCGACGGCGCCTGCGAGCGCCAGCACGCCGGCTCTGTCGTGATCCTCGCCGGTCGCGACGGCGTCGCGCAGCTCCCAGCCGTCGCAGAGGGTGCGGGCGCCGTCCACGACGACGATGTCGGGCCGGCGGACCGGGCGCTCGGGTCGCGAGCCGACGATGGTGACGCCGGCACGCAGGATGCGCGCCGCGGCGCCGCGATCGGCATGCTCGGCGCCGCTCAGCGCCGGCCGCGGGTTGACGATCAGCAGCGCCGTGAGCGCCCGTCCCAGCGATCGCGTCGCGATCCCGGTGCCCGCCGCGGCGACGACGGCGGCGACCGGCATCGCGCGCAGGTAGGCGTCGTACACGAACGGGGTCCTGGCGGGCACCGGCACCGGCGCCCCGCCCGGGGAGGAGTCCTCGCCGGCCAGCTCGATGGTCACCGGGCCTCCGTGGATGCGGACGCCGGCCTCCACCCAGACCCCGGCGACGAGGGGCTGCGGCGCGCCGTCCCGGTCCTGGCCGATCGCGGCGCCGGCGATGACGCGCCCGCGCATCGGCACGCGACGGCCGGCGTCGAGGGTCAGGACGGCGCCGGGATACGCCGGCGGCTCGTCGCCCAGGCGACGCTCGTATTCGCGCCAGGCCGCCCGGCGCGCGAGCGCCTCTGTGAGCACCCGCAGGCCGGAGGCGCCGGCGAATACGAGCCCGAGCACGCTGCCCGCGGACGTCAGCGACACGATCGTGACGCCGGCGAAGAGGAGCTCCTTTCGCTCGTGGCCCAGCAGGTCCTCGAGCTTGTGCGACACCGGGCGCACGCTCTCGAGCAGGACGACCGCGCCGACGACCTCGCCGGGCCAGGACCCCTTCACCGGGGCGTCCTCCGAACCGGTGGCACGCCGGACGAGCAGCACGGTCAGGCCGAGCGCCGCGCCGGCGACGCGGGCGGCGCCCTCGATGATCGGCGCCGGATCGAGGGGGTGAGCGGGGCGCTGGTCCTCGTCGCGGGCGGGCGGCTCGATGTCGGCGATGTCGTCGAGGATCGCCTGAAGGTCACCGACGTTCTTCTCGAACTCGACCAGCACCCGGCCGGTGAGCGGGCTCGGGACGACGCGCCGGACCCCGGGCCGGGCGCCGATGCGCTCGACGAGCCGCCGCGCGATGTCGGGATCGCGGTCGAGGCCGTGCACGGCGATGCGGGCCCGGCGGGGGCTCGCATGCGTGACGAGGATGCGGCCCGTGGGCGGCTCGACGCGCGCCTCGGGGGCGCGCCCCGTCGCCGCGCGCGTCTCGCGGACCGCCCGCACGAGGCGGCGGACGACCGCGGCCTCGTCCAGGCGATCGCGGTCGTACTCCACCAGGACGTTGCGGGTGTGGCGGCTCGCCCGCGCGCGCCGGATGCCACCACTGCGCGCAAGCCGCGCTTCGAGCGCCGCGGGGGCCGTCCCCGACCATGCGGGAACGTGGATGCGCGCCCTGCCGGGCAGGGAGTGGACGACGCGGGGTGGGGCGGTCACCCCCATCGCGGAGCGGGCGTGTTCACCAGCGGCGCCTGAGCTCCTGCGCCTCGGCCCAGACGTCCTCCGTCTCCTCGCGGGCGCGCGAGACCGCCCGCGCGACCCACGCGGCCACCTGGCCCGCCAGCTCCTCGGTGGCCGGCGCGGTGTCCTCGCGGCCCGCGCGCGGCTCGCCGGTGGCCGGCTCCGGTCCGTGCCCGTCGGTTTCCACGTGGCTCATCGAGAGGCCGCCTTCCGCGTCGGCGCGCCCGTGTCCGGCTCGCCGGCCAGGCCGGCCTGCGCGCCGCGGACCGCGCCGCGCGCGGCCTCGGCGACCATGTCACCCGCCTTCAGCGTGCCGGCCACGCCGTACACGAGCCCCCGTCGCGCGATGCGGCGCGCGTCGGGGGACAGCGCCAATGCCGCGGCCGCAGCCGTCAGGCCCTTCTGCCCGTCGATCAGCCCCATCCCCGGTCCCTCCTTCGCCTGCCTTGTCGTCGGCGCCGCGGCGCCGCGGGCTCACGCTCAGCGCTCGAGGAGCACGCGCGGGGCGCGGCGGGCGGCTGGGGCGGCGCCCCATACGAGCATGAGTAGGTCTCTGAAGGCCATGGAGTTGCGAACGGGCCTACGGGACGCAGTGCACCGTTCTCCCTCATACTCGCGGCGCAGCCCTCGGTTCCCGTTACGAACGTATTGCCAACGTGTGACCAGATCGTGAAGGCGCGCCAACATCGCGATACGCGGCGCCTGACGCGTCCGGCGACCCTCCGCCGGACGAGCTCGCTGCCCTGCCCGAGCACGACCATGCGGATATAGATACCGCTCCGCGCCCTGTCCGATGCAAAACCTATCCGCCGTGGTCCGCGGATCGACGCGTAGACGCTCGGAAGCCGACGTCGTAGTGTGTCGCCCTCGGCACACGAGGAAGGGAGCTCCCGATGGACGTCCTGGATCTCGACCCGACCACGATGCTCGTGGCCGGTGTTGGTGCGGCGGTGATCGGCTCGCCGGGGGCCCGACGAGCGGTCAGCCGCGGCCTGGGCCGGGTCGCCGCGGGTGCGTGGCAGGTCACGAAACCCGTCGTGATGCCGATCGTGGACGCCGGGCGTGACATGGCGGGCGAGGTCCGCGACTCGGCCGTCCAGCACAACGGCGCGGGTCAGCCCGACAGGGCGCCGACGGAGCGCGCGGGCCGCACGCGGCGGGCCGCCGGAGCATCGGCCTGACGGCGGCCGCGAGGACAGGTTGAGCGCCGCGGCGGCGGTTTCGCGCGGACGCAGAGGGGACGCGCGCCCGTTCCGTCGGCACCCGGGCCTAGGCTCGGGCGCGTGGCTCCCCGCTTCGACATCGCCCCGTGCCCGGTCGCCGACGCGCTCGCGCTCGAGCGCGAGCTCGGGGTCAGCGCCGTCGTCGCTCAGGTGCTCGTGCGCCGGGGGCTGGCCGAGCCCGCGGTCGCCCGCGCGTTCCTGGAGGGCGCGGACGAGCACGATCCTTCGGCCTTCGCCGGGATCGGCGCGGCGGTCGCGCTGATCCTCGACCACGTCGCCCGCGGCTCGCGGATCACCGTCCACGGCGACTACGACGTCGACGGCGTCTGCTCCACCGCGATCCTGGTACGGGGCCTGCGGACGCTGAGCGCCGAGCCGGACTGGTACCTGCCCAGCCGCATCGAGGACGGCTACGGCCTCTCGGGTGCCACGATCGGGCGCCTGGCCGCCCGCGGCACCCGGCTGCTGGTGACCGTCGACTGTGCGATCACGGCCGTCGAGGAGGTCGCCCAGGCGCGCGCCGCAGGAATCGACGTCGTCGTCACCGACCACCATCAGCCCCGCGCCGACGGGGTGCTGCCGGATGCGCCGATCGTGCATCCCGGCGTCGGGGGCTACCCGTGCGCCGACCTGTGCGCCGCAGGCGTGGCCCACAAGCTCGTCGCCGCGCTGCTGGGGGCCGCCGGGCGGGACCCGGCCCAGGCCGCCGCCGACCTCGACCTCGTCGCGCTCGCCACCGTCGCGGACTGCGTGCCGCTGGTGGGCGAGAACCGACGGCTCGTGCGCGACGGGCTGCGCGCGCTCGCGCGGACCACGAAGCCCGGGCTGCGGGCGCTCATGCGCATCACGAAGGTCGACCCGGGGGCGCTCGACGCCCGCGCGATCGGCTTCCGGCTCGCCCCGCGCATCAACGCCGCCGGCCGGCTGCGGCGCGCCGACGCCGGGCTCGAGCTCGTGCTGACCGACGATGCGCAGCGCGCCGAGGCGATCGCGCAGGAGCTCGACGCCGTCAACGCCGACCGTCGCCATACCGAGACGCGCATCCTGTTCGAGGCCGAGGCCCAGGTCGCCGCGGCGGGCGAGCGACCCGCGTACGTCCTGGCCGGTGACGACTGGCACCCCGGCGTGATCGGCATCGTCGCCTCGCGGATCGCCGAGCGTCATCACCGGCCCGTGGTGCTCGTCGCCCTTGACGGCGACCAGGGCACCGGCTCCGGGCGCTCGATCCCGGCCTTCGACCTGTTGGCAGGCCTCGACGCCTGCGCCGCCCACCTGCTGCGCCACGGCGGTCACCGCGCCGCCGCCGGTTGCACGGTCGCCCGCGGGGAGATCGATGCGTTCCGCGCGGCCTTCGAGGCCCATGCGGCGGCCGTCCTGGGCCCCGAGGACCTCGTGCCGGTCGAGCGGGTCGACGCGGTGGTCTCCGGCGACGAGCTGGGTCTGGCGCTCGCCGAGGAGCTCGGGCGACTCGCGCCGTTCGGCATCGGCAACCCGGAGGTGTCGCTACTCGTGCCCGCCGCGCGGCTGTCGGACGCGCGGCCGATGGGGGAGGGCAAGCACGTGCGCTTCACCGTGTGCTCCGGCGGCGCCCGCGCCCGCGCCGTCGCCTTCGGGATGGGCCGGCTGCCGGACGGCGCCGACGGTCCGCTGGACGCGACGTTCGCGCTCGAGCGCAACGAGTACAACGGCGCCGTCGAGCCCCGCCTGCTCCTTCGCCACGCCAGCCCGCCCGTGCCGGCGCCGATCACGGTGCTCGGCGAGCCGCCGGACTTCCTCGCCGGCGTGTTCGCCGAGCTGGACGCCGCGCTGGAGCCTGATTCCGGCCCCCGCGGGCCCGAGGTCGGCGGCGCGATGCGCGACCGCCGCGGCAGCGGCGTCGCCGGGACGATCGCCGCCCTGATCGCCTCCGGCGAGCCGGTGCTCGTCGCCTGCGCCGACGCCACGCGGCGCCGGCGCCATCTCGAGGGCCGCCTTGGCGGGTTCGCGCTGGTGTCGTGGGATGCGCTGGAGCGCGACCCGGCGCTGGGGGACGGGTTCGCCCACCTCGTCGCGCTGGATCCGCCCGCCTGCGCGCGCCAAGAGCAGCTCCTGTATTCGGGCCCGCCTGGCCGCTTGACCCATCTGGCGTACGGACCAGACGAGCTACGCTTGTCTGTGAATGTCATCGAGCACGACTTCAACCTTCGCGACCCGCTTGCAGCGGTCTATCGCGGGCTGCGCGACGCGCCGGCCGACGGCCTCGAGCACGCGCTGCGCGGACCCGGCTCGCCGCCGCGGTCGGCCGCGCAGGCGGGCCGGCTCCTGCGCGTCCTGCTCGAGCTCGGGCTCGTGGAGCTCGACCGCGACGCGCGCACCGTCCGTGTGCCGCCGGCCCGGCGCACCGAGCTGGAGCGCTCGGCGGCCTATCGTGCCTACGCCGCCCGCCTGGAGGAGGGGCGTCGATGGCTGACCAGCGAGAGCGCCCGCGCAGCGTGACGGAGCCCGGCGACGGCAAGGCGGTCGCGACCGCCTCGGCGCCGGCCGAGCGCCAGCCGGTCGACCGGCTCGAGCACCCCGGCGAGCACGCTCCCGTCCGGCGCCCCGACTTCACGGAGACCGAGCGGCGACTGCTCGGCGACCTCTTCGCGATCGTCGAGGAGCACGCCGACGAGGCGGCGGTCGACATCGACCGCCCGCGCGTGGAGGACGCCTTCCTGTTCGCCTGCGAGCACCACGCCGACCAGCGGCGCATGTCGGGCGAGGAGTTCATCGTCCATCCGGTCGGGGTGGCCAAGATCTGCGCCGGCATGCGCCTGGACACCGAGACGCTCTGCGCGGCGCTGCTGCACGACACGGTCGAGGACACGTCGGCGTCGCTCGAGGAGGTGCGCGAGCGCTTCGGCGAGGAGGTGGCGACGCTCGTCGACGGCGTCACCAAGCTCACCGGGATCACCTTCACCTCGCGCGACGCCGCCCAGGCCGAGAACTACCGCAAGATGATGGTCGCGATGGCCACGGACATCCGGGTCATCCTCATCAAGCTCGCCGATCGCCTGCACAACATGCGCACGATCTCCGCGATGGCCAAGCAGAAGCAGATCGACAAGGCCAAGGAGACGCTGGACATCTACGCGCCGATCGCCCACCGGCTGGGGATCCACGCGATCAAATGGGAGCTCGAGGACCTCGCGTTCGCCGCCCTGCATCCGCGCAAGTACCAGGAGATCAAGGGCCTGGTCAACCAGCAGCGCGAGGAGCGCGAGTCCTACGTCGCCAAGGCCGGCGAGTACCTGGCCCGCGAGCTCGAGGCGCTGGGCATCCGCGCCGAGATCTCCGGGCGCGCCAAGCACTTCTACTCCATCTACTCGAAGATGACGAAGAAGGGCCGCGAGTTCAACGAGATCTACGACCTCACGGCCATGCGCGTGCAGGTGGACTCGGTGAAGGACTGCTACGGGGCGGTCGGCGTCATCCACTCGCTGTGGAAGCCCCTGCCCGGGCGGTTCAAGGACTTCATCGCGATGCCGAAGTTCAACATGTACCAGTCGCTGCACACGACGGTGATCGGGCCCGAGGGACTCCCTCTGGAGATCCAGATCCGCACCGGCGAGATGCACGACATGGCCGAGTTCGGCGTCGCGGCCCACTGGATCTACAAGGACGGCCCGGCGGGCTCCAAGCCCGTCCCCGAGGGCGAGTCCAAGCTCAAGTGGCTGCGCTCGATGCTCGACTGGCAGCAGGAGCTCCAGGACCCCAAGGAGTTCATGGAGAACCTGAAGGTCGACCTCTTCGACGAGGAGGTCTTCGTCTTCAC
>JAOPZW010000189.1 GCA_025963905.1 Solirubrobacterales bacterium
CCGCTCTGGCCGTTGCCGGCTGCGGCGGCAGCACCCAGCCCAGCGCTGCGGACAAGTGGGCTGAGCAGGCCGCGAAGGAAGCGGCCTCCAAGCCCAAGACGGCTGCCGCGCCAGCGCCCGCCGCGCCGCAGGCGCAGGTGGTCCAGCCGACCGCCGGCGAGGCCGATCTCAAGAAGAAGCCGACGGTCCCGAAGGGCACGGGCGCACCGCCCACGAACCTCGTCGTCCAGGATCTGATCGTCGGCTCGGGCCCCGCGGCGAAGTCGGGCGACCAGCTCTCGGTGCAGTACGTGGGCGTCCTGTTCAAGGACGGCAAGGAGTTCGACTCGTCCTGGGCCAACGGCAAGAAGCCCTTCCAGTTCGGGCTGGGCGGCGGCCAGGTCATCCAGGGCTGGGACCAGGGGCTGGCGGGCATGAAGGTGGGCGGCCGGCGCAAGCTCATCATCCCGTCCGGCCTCGCCTACGGCGCGCAGGGCTCGCCGCCGAAGATCGGCCCCAACGAGGCGCTCATCTTCGACATCGACCTGACGAAGATCGGCTAGCGAAGGGACGCTGGCGCGGGCGGGCTCGCGGTGGGAACATCGCTGCGACCCATACGAAAAGGAGTTCCGCCATGGAGTCCTCCGCGCCAGCACGCGTCCTCGTCGTGGCCCACAAGACCGCGGCGACCCCGGCCCTCCTGGAGGCCGTCCGCGAGCGGGCGGCCCGGGGCCCGGCGACGTTCACGCTGCTCGTGCCCAACGCCGCCCACGGCCTGCACCGCGTGATCGACCCCGAGGACGTGCAGACCGGCGAGGCCCACGACGTCCTCGAGCTGGCCCTCCCGCTGCTCACCGACGCCGCCGGCTCCGAGGTCACGGGCATGATCGGCGACCCGGCGCCGCTGACGGCGATCCAGGACGCCGTGAATGTCCACGGCTTCGACGAGATCATCATCTCGACGCTGCCGGCGCGGGTCAGTCGCTGGATGAAGCTCGACCTGCCGAGCAAGGCCTCGGGCCTCGGGCTGCCGGTCACCACGGTCAACGCCAAGGAGCGCGCGGCCGAGGCCGTCAGCTCTCCTTTGTGACGAAGATCACCCGACGGCCCTTGGGGGAGGCGTATACATACCCCTGTCAGGTCAATGGAGGGCAACGAGGAGAGAGCCGTGAGTGACGAGCAGAAGTTCCGCCCGCAGGACGAGGTCGACGCCAAGCGCCCGCTCGCTGACGACGGTCCCGAGGTCGAAGGCCACATGTTCGGCCGCGACGATTTTCCCGAGGAGGTCGGCCGCTACGGGAAGTTCGGCGGGGCCCGCAACGAGCCCGTCGAGGCCAAGCGGCCCTAGCTACAACTCCTCCAGCACGTCACCGAGGGCTTCCACGAGCCGCGTCGCCGCGGCTCGCCGGGGGCCCTCGAGTGCGTCCAGGGACTCCTGCAGGCGCGCGACCGGCCCGGATGCGGCGCGGGCGGTCGCGGCAAGCTCCAGAGCCTGCGCCGCCAGGCGGGCGAAGGCTCCCAGCAGGTCCATCTCGATCAGGCTGAACTCGACGCGCCGCGGGCGATCGAGGACGGAGATCACGCCCAGCGCGCGGTCCTCGTTGAGCAACGGCGCGGCCATGATCCCCTTGGGGACATAGCCGGTCGAGCTGGCGACGTCGCCGGCGAAGCGCGGGTCCGAGCTGACGTCCTCGATCGCCAGCGGCTGGCGCGTGGCGAACACCCAGCCCGCCACGCCGGTGGTGAGGGGGATGCGCCGGCCCACGAGCGTGCTCGAGCCCTCGCCCGAGACGGCGGCGAACGTGAGCTCCGCGGCGCCGTGCTCGTGCAGCAGGATCGACGCCGCCTGCGCGCCGAAGATCGCGCGCGCGACGTCGACGACGGACTGCAACAGCGCGATCTGGCCGCTCGAGGCCGGGCTCATGGCGTCTCCCTCACGACGTTCGACGCGGTCTCGAACAGCACGCCCTTGACCTGGAAGGGCGTGAGCTCAGGGTGCTTGGCCAGGATGAGCGCGCAGATGGCGGCGATGTGGGGGGCCGCGAACGAGTTGCCCGTGGCGCGCATCGTGCCCCCGCTGGGCCAGGCGACGTCGACGTCCACGCCCCGGGCCAGGAACTCGACGGGCGGGTCCGGGTTGTAGAAGTACTCCATCGGATCCGTGCCCGCGTGGCTGGCGACCGAGACGACCGACGAGAACTTCCACGGGTAGCTGTCCACCAGGCGGTTGTTGGCGCAGGCGACCAGCAGCGTGCGGGCGAAGTAGGCCGTGTCGGCCAGCTCGTGCAGCGTCTGGGCGACGGCGCGGCGCGTCGTGGAGAGGCTCAGGTTGACGACCTCGTAACCCTGCTCGAGGGCCCAGCCCAGGCCCGCCAGCAGCTGGGTGCCGCCGCCGGAGAGGTCGGCTTCGAGCACCCGCACGCTCGTGATCCTCGCCGCCGGCGCGATCGCGCGCACGATCCCCGCGCATGCGGTCCCATGGCCCGAGACGTCGCCGGTCTCGTCGTCGCGCACGTGAGGCTCGCCGTCGTCGTCGAGCGTCACGGTCACGGCGCGATCCACGCCGCCCACGAGCGGATGGTCGCCGCGCACGCCGCTGTCGACCAGGCAGACGGCGACGCCCTCGCCCGCCGAGCCGCCCCACGCCCACTCGCGGCTGACCGCCTGCGGCCACGCGCTCGGCACCCGGGGCGCCTCGTCGTCGTAGCCGAGGCCGTAGGCGGGAAGCTCGGTCATATCGATGCGAGCGCCGGCCGGGCGCGGGCAAGATGGGAGGCGACGACGCCGTCGGCCGCCGCGGCGCTGGCGGCGTGGCCGGTGACGGCGGCCAGGAAGTCGTCGCGGTCGAGCGCCTGGAGCTCGAGGTCCGTGCGCGCCGTCACCGTGGCGGTGCGCGGCGCGTCGCGCAGCAGCGCGATCTCGCCCAGGCCCTCGCCCTCGTGCAGCGTGCGGACGAACGCGCCATCGACCAGGACGTCGGCCTCGCCCGACGCGATGAGGTAGTAGCGGTCGCCGTGGTCCCCCTGCGCGAAGACCGCCTGGCCGGCCGGGACCGCCACGGGGTGCAGCTTGGCGGCCAGCTGCTCGAGCGTCGTCGGGTTGAGCGGCTGGAAGAGCGGCGGGCGGCGCAGGAGGTCCAGCTGCTCGGGTGCGGCCGAGCGTCCGTCGATGCGCGCGAGCTCCGGTCGCGCCAGGAGGGTCGCGACCGGCAGGAACAGCCCTGCGACGACGAGCGCGCCGCGCGGACCGAACGCGTCGATCAGGAACGGAGCCACCAGGCCGCCGAGCGCGAGCGTCCCGACGATGACGCTCTCGAGGACCGCGAAGACCCGCGCCAGGAGCTCGTCCGGGACCGCCCGCTGCATCAGCGTGATGACGCAGACGTCCCCGACCGTGTTGCCGATGCCGATGACGCCCATTGCCACCAGCGCGACGCCGACGCTGGGGGAGGCGGCGATGGCCAGCATCGGCACGGCCCACAGCAGCATCGCCCCGGCGAACGCCAGTGCCAGACGCCGCCGGCCGGCCAGGCCGCCCGCGACCACGCCGCCGACGATCCCGCCCACCCCCAGCGCCGAGGTGAGGTAGCCGACCCACGCGTCGCCCTTGCCGAGGATGTCCAGCGCGGTGACGGCGACCATGACGCCGAGGATCCCCGCGACGAACGTCTGCGCGGCGAAGAGCCCCGCGAGCGTCAGCAGCCCGCGGTCGGAGCCGATCAGCCGGAAGCCCGCCAGCGCCTCGTGCGCAAGCTCCCCGGGCGTCTCGGGCACCGGTCGCGCGACGCGCTGCTCGGTGAAGTCCAGGCGCGCGATGAGCGCCGCCGACCACAGGAGCGTGAGCGCCGACGCCGCGAAGACGGTCTGCGGGTCGGTGGCGACGAGGAGCACGCCGCCGAGCGCCGGGCCGGCGAAGATCCCCACCGACTCGACCGTGCTCGCCGCCGCGTTGGCGGCCGTCAGGTGCTCGGGCGTGCGGGCCAGCGACGGCAGCAGCGCCGCCTGCGCGGGGCGGAAGGCGTTGGACAGGATGCCCTGGAAGGCCAGGGGGACGAGCACCAGCGCCATCGGCGCGCCCGTCGCGACGGCCAGCGCCACGAGGCCGAGGATCAGGGCGCGCAGCAGGTCGCAGACGATCATCACGCGCGCCCGCGGAAGCCGGTCGGCCACGATCCCCGCCAGCGGTCCCAGCACCGCCCCCGGGAACATCCGCACGAACATCGCCACGCC
>JAOPZW010000197.1 GCA_025963905.1 Solirubrobacterales bacterium
ATCCTCGCCGAGGAGATCGGCCGCGGCTGCTCGGCGATGCGCACGGTCATCTCGGTCCAGACGTCGCTCGTCTGCTCGACGATCCTCAAGTGGGGCACCGAGGAGCAGAAGCAGCGGTACCTGCCGCTGCTGTGCGCGGGCGAGTGGCTCGGCTGCTTCGGGCTCACGGAGCCCGACACGGGCTCGGATGCGGCCAACCAGAAGACCCGCGCCAAGCTGCAGGACGACGGCAGCTGGGTCATCAACGGCGGCAAGATGTGGATCTCGCTCGGCAACCACGCCAAGCTCGCGCTGATCTTCGCCCAGACGGATCCCGCGAAGGGGCACAAGGGGCTCGCGTGCTTCCTGGTCGAGACCGACCAGGACGGGTTCCAGCCCCAGGAGATCCACGGCAAGATGGGCCTGCAGGCCTCCGACACCGCCGAGATCGGGCTGATCGACGTCGTCGCGGGGCCGGACTCGATGCTCGGCTCGGTCGGGGACGGCTTCAAGGTCGCCATGACCGCCCTGGATTCCGGGCGCTACTCCGTCGCCGCGGGCTGCGTCGGCCTGTGCGAGGCCAGCCTCGAGGCGTCGGTCAGCTACGCCAAGGAGCGCATCCAGTTCGGCAAGCCGATCGCCTCCTACCAGCTCGTGCAGGAGATGCTCGCCGACATGAAGGTCAAGACCGACGCCGCCCGCCTGCTGGTCTACCGCGCCGGCACGCTCAAGGACGCCGGCAAGCCGAGCACGACCGAGACCTCGATCGCCAAGTACTTCGCGACCGAGGCGGCCTGCTGGTGCGCCGACCGCGCGATCCAGGTCCACGGCGGCTCGGGCTACGTCGACGACCATCCGGTCGAGCGCTACTACCGGGACGCGCGGGTGACGACGCTGTACGAGGGCACCTCGCAGATCCAGAAGCTCATCATCGGCCGGTCGCTGACCGGCATCAACGCGCTCGTCTAGTGGCCGGCGTTCCGAGCGTCATCGGTGTGATCGGCGCCGGCACGATGGGCGCCGGCATCGCGCAGCTCGGGTGCCTGGCGGGCGCGCGGACCGTGCTCTTCGATCCGGTCGAGGCCGCGCTGGATCGCGCGATGGAGCGCATCCCGGCCGACCTGGAGCGCGGCGCGGCGCGCGGGCGCTGGACCGCCGAAGACGCACAGGCCGCCGCCGGCCGCCTCGAGCGCGCGGACAGCCTGGCGGGGATGGCGGACTGCGGCCTGGTGATCGAGGCCGCGCCCGAGCAGCTCGGCGTGAAGCACGAGCTGTTCGGCGCCCTGTCGCGCGACATCGTGCGAGCCGACTGCGTGCTGGCGTCGAACACCTCGTCGATCCCCATCACGGCGATCGCGGCGGGCGCCCACGGTCCCGAGCGTGTCGTGGGGATGCACTTCTTCAACCCGGCGCCGCTCATGCGCCTGGTGGAGGTCATCGCCGGCCTGCAGTCGGCCCCCGAGGCGCTGGCGGTGGCGCGGGCCACCGGCGAGGCGATGGGCAAGCGCGTGGTCGACGCCGCCGACGGCCCGGGCTTCCTCGTCAATCGCTGCAGCCGCCCCTTCGGGCTCGAGGCGCTGCGCCTCGTCCAGGAGCGCGTCGCGTCGATCGACGAGATCGACCGCATCTGCCGCCTCGGCGGCGGCTTCCGGATGGGCCCCTTCGAGCTGCAGGACCTCGTCGGCATCGACACCGGCTTCGAGGTCGCCAAGTCGTTCTACGAGCTGAGCTTCGGCGAGCCCCGCTGGCGGCCGTCGCCTCTGAGCGCGCAGATGGTCGCCGCCGGGCGGCTGGGTCGCAAGACCGGGCGCGGCTGGTACGCGTACGGCGACGGCCCGCACCGGCCCGACGACGAGCCGGCGCCAGATCCCGTCGCCGGCGACGGGCGCCTGGTCGTGATCGCCGGCGACCTCGTCGTGGCCCACGAGCTGCTGGCGCTGGCCGCGAACGCCGGCTTCGACGCCCGCGACCCCGAGGACGCCGACGGGGAGGTGCCGTGGCTGGCGATCGACTGTGGCGCCGATCCCGACGAGCCCCCGCTGCAGGGCGGCCCGCTGGCGATCCTGTGCGCCGACGCACCGCTGAGCGTCCTGGATGCCGGGGGCGCCGCCGTCGGCTTCCACGCGCTGCCGCCGCTCGAGGCGAGCGGTCTCGTCGAGCTCACGCGCGGCGAGACCACGGGCGTCGCCGCCGAGCGTGCCGCCGAGCTGTTCGCGGCGCTGGGCAAGCGCGTCGCCTGGGTCGGCGATGCGCCGGGTCTGGTGCTGGGACGGATCGTCTGCCAGGTCATCAACGAGGCGGCGTTCGCCGTGGGCGAGGGCGTCAGCACCGCAGCCGACGTCGACGACGGGATGGTGCTGGGCCTCAACCACCCGCGCGGCCCGCTGGCGTGGGCCGACGCGATCGGCCTCGACCACGTCCTCACCGTCCTCGACGGGCTCTACGGCGAGCTGCGCGAGGAGCGCTACCGCGCCGCGCCGTTGCTGCGCAGCCTCGTCGCCCGCGGTCGCCTGGGCGAGGCGACGGGCGCCGGGTTCCACGACCACGGCGGCCTGTTCGACGGCGGAGACCCGATCTGAGCCCGGCGGGGCCGTCTGACATCGTCGTGGTGTGCTCTCGGCGATCTCACGTTCCCGCCGGCCCGAGCGTTCCATCCCCGTGACGCTGCCGCCCTTCCAGCGGTTCCTCGACACCCACCGCAACGACGTCTGGCGCCTCCTCGTGGCCGCCGTCGGCCCCGACGCGGCCGACGACTGCTTCCAGGAGACCTTCCTGAGCGCGATGCGTGCCTACCCCCGCCTGCGGGCGGACTCCAACGTGCGCGCGTGGGTGCTCACGATCGCCCAGCGCAAGGCGCTGGACCACCATCGCGCCCGCGCCCGGCGAGCGATGCCCGTCGGCGCCCTGCCCGACGCGCCGGCGCCGGAGCGACCCGAGCGCGACGACGGCGTGTGGGCCCGCGTCCACGAGCTGCCGCCCAAGCAGCGCGCCGCCGTCCTGCTGCGGTTCGCCGGCGACCTCTCCCACCGCGATGTCGCCGCCGCGCTGGGGTGCTCGGAGGACGCCGCGCGCCGCTCGGCCCACGAGGGGCTCAAGAAGCTGCGACAGGAGCTGATCCGATGACCACCGACCGCCTGAGCCCGCCCCCGTACGACCCGGCCGCCGCGGCCGCGGCCGCCGCCCGCTTCGCCGCCACCGCACCGGCCGACGTCGCCTACGCCGTCGTGGAGTCGCCCGTCGGGACGCTCGTGGCCGCGCGGACGCCGCGGGGCCTGGCGCGGCTGGCCTACGAGGACTTCGACGGCGGGGTCGACGCCGTCCTCGAGGAGCTGGCCGCGCACCTGTCGCCGCGCATCCTGGAGGCGCCCGCGCGGCTGGATCCGGTGCGCCGGGAGCTACAGGAGTACTTCGAGGGGCGGCGCACCGCGTTCGACGTGCCGATCGACTGGACGGTCGTCGCGGGGTTCACCCGCCGTGTCCTGCGCGCCACCGCCGCGATCCCGTTCGGCGAGGTCTCGACCTACGCGAAGGTCGCCGCCGGCGCGGGCAGTCCCCGCGGCTCGCGGGCGACCGGCAACGCCCTGGGCTCCAACCCGATCCCGATCATCGTGCCCTGCCACCGCGTCCTGCGCACCGGAGGCGCGCTCGGCGGCTACACCGGCGGCGTGCACCGCAAGGAGGCGCTGCTGCGGATCGAGGGCGTCCTGCTCTGAGCAGTGCTCAGCGAGTGCGAGGCGCCGGCGCGGAGACGGGCGGGCGCGGCGCGGGCGGGGTGCCCTTGGAGGCCGAGACCGGCGTGACCTTCGGATACATGAACGTGTGCGGCGTCATCTCGTGTCCCAGTGTTCTTCGGCGCCCGGCGTGGGCGCCTTGAGGGCTTCCGAGCGTGCGATTCGTCACACGAGCGTGAGCTCCTGCGCGGCGACCTCCCCGCGGGAGTCGTCGTTCCAGATCGTCGCGCGGAAGATGCCAAGCGACCCGAGCAGGCGGCGCAGGCGCCGGGCGGTCGCGGGATCGGACACCGCGCGAGGGTAGAGACTCGCCGGGAGGCGAAGCAGATAGCGTCCCGGCCGTGCAGGCGGTGACCTTCCAGGCCCCGGGCGACGTCCGGGTCGAGGACCGGCCCGAGCCCGAGCTGCTCGCGCCCGACGACGCGATCGTCCGCGTGACGGCGACG
>JAOPZW010000223.1 GCA_025963905.1 Solirubrobacterales bacterium
GCGCAGAGATGGTGCAGGTCGAGTAGACGAGGGCCCCTTCCCCCGCGCCGGCGCGCAGATTGGCGCGTGCCGAGACGAGCATCGCGTCCTGGAGGGCGGCGAGGCGATCGATGCCCTCCGGCGTGGCGCGCCAGCGCAGGTCGGGGTGCGATTGCAGCGTCCCGAGGCCGCTGCACGGCGGGTCCAGGAGCACGCGGTCGAAGCCCGCCGGGTCGCGGAACTCCACGGCGTCGGCCACCACGACTCGCACGTTTACCGCGCGCATCCGCTGGCACGTCGCCACCAGCGCGGCGGCGCGGCCCGGGTGGCGCTCGACCGCGACGACCTCGCCCTCGCCCTCCATCAGCGCCGCGAGGTGCGTGGTCTTGCCGCCGGGCGCGGCGCACAGGTCGAGGACCCGGTCACCGGGCCGGGGCGCGAGCTCGCGCGCGACGAGCTGCGAGGCGCGCGACTGGGGCGTGAACGCGCCCGCCGCCCAGCCCGGATGGCCGAGCGCATCGAAGGGACCGTCGACCACGATCGCCTCCCCCTCGCGGCGGCCGGGGATGTCGCCGAGGTCGAAGGCGACGCGCGGGTTGACGCGCAGCGCCAGCTCCGCCGGCTCGTTGTCGGCGGCCAGCAGCGCGCGCGTCTCGTCGGCGCCCAGCATGTCCCACCACATCCGCACGAGCCACTCGGGGTGGGAGTGGCGCACCGCGGCTCCGGCGGGCGTCGTGTCGCCGGGAAGCTCCACTCCCTCGCGCTGGACGCGGCGCAGGACGGCGTTGACCAGCCGGTGGCCGGGGCTGGGCTTGGCGAGCTCGACGGCCTCCCCGATCGCGGCGTGCTCGGCGACGCCGTCGAGGAACAGCAGCTGGAAGAGCCCGAGTTGCAGTGCGGCGCGCACGGGAGGATCGAGGGCGCCCTTGGTCCGCTGGGCGATGACGTGGTCGAGGGTCAGGCGCCGCTGCACCGTCCCGAACGCGAGCTGCTTGGCGAGCGACCGGTCGCGCGGCTCCAGCCCGCGCGACTCGCCGTGCAGCGCGCGGTCGGCGTAGGCGCCGTCGGCGAGGACGCGCAGCACCACCGCGTGCGCGGCGCGACGGGCGGGGCTGACGCCGGTGGCGGGGCGAGGGGCCGGAGGCACGCATGGGTGCTACCACGACCGCCGCCGGCCTGCGCCCCGGGTAGCGTCCCCCGCATGGCCGCGACCGTGTCTGCCCCGGCCGCGCTGGCGCTGCGCGGCATCGTGAAGTCGTTCGGCGGCCGGCGCGTCCTGGACGGCGCCGACCTGGAGCTCGGCGCCCGGGCGCGCATCGGGCTCATCGGCGCCAACGGCTCGGGCAAGTCGACGCTCCTGAAGATGCTGTCCGGCGCCGAGGTCCCCGACGGCGGCGAGGTGACCCTGCGCAAGGGCGCCGTCGTCGCCCATCTCCCCCAGCTCGTGGCCGGCGACGAGCGCACGGTGCGCGACACGATCCGCGCGGCTCGGCCCGACGTCGCGGCCGTCGAGGGCGAGCTGGCCCAGTGCGAGGCCCGGCTTGGCGACCCGGCGCTGGCCGCCGACCTCGACCGGATGGGCCGCGTGCTCGAGCGCCACGCGGAGCTGGTCGAGCGGCGCCTGGCGCTCGGCGGCGGTCGACTGGAGGGCGACGCGATCCGGCACCTGCGCGACCTCGGGCTCGGCGAGCACGCGCTCGACCGCCCGACGGCGCGCCTCAGCGGCGGCCAGCGCAAGCTCGTGGCGCTGGCGGCGTGCCTCGTGCGCGAGCCCGACGTCCTGCTGCTCGACGAGCCCGAGTCCCACCTCGACGTCGGACGGCGGCGGATCCTCGAGGAGCTCGTCAGCGGCTTCGGCGGCGCGGTGCTGGCGGTCTCCCACGACCGCTGGCTGCTCGACGAGACGGTGACCGCGATCGCCGAGCTCGAGGACGGGCGGATCCGCATGTGGCCGGGCACCTACTCCGCCTACGCCGTCGCCCGCGAGCTGGAGCTCGCGCGCCGCCGGCAGCAGTGGGTCACCCAGCAGGGCGAGATCGCCCGCCTCGAGGCGGCGATCCGGCGCTTCAAGGACTGGGCCAACCGCGTGCCCGACCAGCGCCACATCAAGCAGGCGCGCAACAAGCAGCGTCAGATCGACCGGATGGACAAGGTCGACCGCCCGGTCCTCGAGCGCCGCCGCATGGGCCTCGAGCTGCGCAGCGGCGCCCGCGGCGGCGAACGGGTCGTCGAGCTGCGGGGCGTCGACTTCGATCCGGTCCTCATCGACGTCTCGCTGACGATCATGCGCGGCGAGCGCGTCGGCGTCGTCGGGCCCAACGGCGCGGGCAAGACGGTGCTCGCGCGCCTCATCGCCGGCGAGCTCGAGCCCAGCGACGGCGAGCGCTGGGCGGGGCCGAGCATCGCCTTCGACCACCTCACGCAGACCGCCGCCGAGCTGCCGGTGGAGACGACGCCGCTGGACCTCGTGCGCGCGGCCCGGCCGCTGACCGAAGGCGAGGCGGTCGCGCTGCTGATCAAGTTCCTCTTCGACTACGAGCAGGTCCGCCGGCCGGTCGGGACCATGAGCGGCGGTGAGCGCACGCGGCTGCGCTGCCTGCTGCTCATGCTCTCGCGGGCCAACTGCCTGATCCTCGACGAGCCCACGAACCACCTGGACATCCCGGCCGTCGAGGTGCTCGAGGGCGCGCTCGAGGCCTACGACGGAACGGTCGTCGCCGTCAGCCACGACCGTTACTTCCTGGAGCGCATCGCCGATCGCGTGATCGAGGTGCGCGATGGCGAGGTCCGCCAGATCGACGGGGCGTGAGCGAGCCCACTCGGGCAGACTTCCGCGCTGTGATCGACCCCGCCCGCCTGCGCGCCGAGTACGAGACCCGCGGCCTCGACGCCGCCGACGTCGACCCCGATCCGGTCGTCCAGTTCCGCCGCTGGTTCGACGAGGCCGCCGCGTCGGCGATCGTCGAGCCGCACGCGATGACCCTGTCGACCGTGGATGCGTCGGGCCGTCCCCAGGCGCGGGTCGTGCTGTTGCGCGGCCTCGACGAGCGGGGCTTCGCGTTCTACACCAACCGCGAGAGCGCCAAGGGGCACGAGCTGGCGGATGCTCCCCACGCCGCGCTGACGTTCGCCTGGCTGCCGCTGCACCGTCAGGTGCGGGTCACGGGGCCGGTGACCGAGCTCCCGGACGCAGCCAGCGACGCCTACTTCGCCCTCCGGCCGCGCGGCGCGCAGATCGGCGCGTGGGCCTCGGCGCAGAGCGCCGTCCTACCGGACCGCGCGGCGCTCGACGAGGCGGTCGCCCGGGTCCGCGAGGGCTTCGGCGACGGCGACATCCCGCGCCCGCCGCACTGGGGCGGCTACGCGGTGAAGCCCGAGGTCGTGGAGCTCTGGCAGGGGCGGCCGAACCGCCTGCACGACCGCCTGCGCTACCGCCGCGACGGCGGCCGATGGGTGGTCGAGCGCCTGGCGCCCTGATCCTGCTCGTCGGGCCAGTAGCCGTGCTCGTCGAAGAACGTGCGCGCGGCGTCCTCTTCGTCGCGCTCCCGGTCGCCCGAGATCCCGACCCGCATCAGGATGTTCATGAGCCACAGCGAGCTCCCCGCCGCGACCAGCAGGATCCCGACCTCGAGTCCCTGCTCGCCGTCGTGCAGCGACAGGCCGACGACCAGGCCGGTCAGGCAGATGAGCCCCGGCAACCCGTAGCGCAGGAACAGCATGAAGGCGGAGGTCCGGGGCGCACGCCCGGGGGCACGGGACATACGAACCGTTCTAGCAGAGCACTGCCGCGGCCCATGGCCGCGGCGGCTAGGCCCCGTGCAGCACCTCGGCGCCCAGGTGGTCCAGCAGCCCGATCGCCTGCGGCTCGGCGCCGTCCTCGAGCACGATGGCGCCGCCCGGCCAGTAGGGATGTGGCGGCGCCGCCGCGCGGTGGATGAGCAGCGGCTCATAGGTCCACGCGCCGGTGTTCGCGATCCGCGGCCGGCCGCCCGGCCCCTGCCATCGGCGCGGATCGTCGGCGGGCAGCGGGCCGCCGCGGTGGACGTGGCCGAAGATCACCCAGTCGGCGTCGATCCCGAGCCGGTGCACGACGCGGACGAGCGCCGGGATGCTCGCGCGCTGCATCTGCAGCCCGAGCAGCGTCGCCGCGAGCGGCGCGAAGCGACGGTTGCGCAGGCGCAGCGGGATGCCCGGCATCGTCGCGGCGCGCAGGTACTCCGCCGCGTCGTCCGCCAGCGCGGCGAGCGGGCGCGGAAGCCAGCGGGTCAGCATGGCCTCGACGCGCGTGAGCGACGGGCGCCCGGGCTGTTCGTAGTCGATCGGCAGCGCACCGTCGCGCAGGCTCGGTCCCAGCAGGCCGCGCGCGATCCCGTAGGCCGACTCGGGCAGCAGGTGACGATCGAGGTAGTGCCCGTGCGTGGCGTAGACGCCCTCGGACAGCCACACGCCCGGGTAGTGCACGCGGACGCGCGCCGGCGCCAGCCACGCCGCGATCCCCGCGAGCATGGGCGTGGCGTCCGGCGGGATGCGACCGTCGACGTCCAGCGTCTCGCCATGTGACCGCAGCCACGGGCGCACCAGGGCGGCGTCGTGGTTGCCGGGCACGAGGATGACCTCGCTCCCGGCGCCCAGGCGCGCGCCGATCGCCCGGAGCACCGGCTCGGCCGCTTCCATGGCCCGCCGCGGCCGGCCCTCGAGCAGCTCGACGACGTCCCCCAGCAGAACGAGGCGGTCGACGCCGTCCAGCGCATCGAGCAGGGCCTCGAGCACCTCGGGCGTGCGCAGGACGTCGCGCCGCAGGCGGGCGCCGAGGTGCATGTCCGACACGATGAGTGTTCGCATCGCGGGCGACCATAGGGTCTATCCCGGTTGGGATGCCCGGTCATGTGATGGAGTTCGCCTCATGGGACCTCCCGACCCCGAGGAGGTGACCGCGGCCGCAGGGCCGGCGGTCGCCGACATCCCGCCGGAGACCCGGCCCGGCGCCGTCCACCTGACGGTCGCCGATCTGGACCGCTCGATCGGCTACTACGAGTCGGCGGTCGGGCTTCGCGTCCACGACCGCGGCGGCGGCCGCGCCGCCCTCGGGACGGGTGGCGAGGACCTGCTCGTCCTCTTCGAGGAGCCCGGCGCGCGGCCGGCGCGTGGCTTGTCCGGCCTCTACCACTTCGCGCTGCTCGTACCCGAGCGAATCGATCTGGCCGGCTGGCTGGCCCACGCCGCCCGCGAGCGCGTTCCCCTGGTCGGGCTCTCCGACCACTTTGTCAGCGAGGCGATCTATCTCAGCGACCCCGACGAGCACGGGATCGAGATCTACTGGGACCGCCCGCGCGACATCTGGGAGGGCAGCGTGGCCGCGCGCATGACCACGCTTCCGCTCGACACGCGCAGCCTGCTGGGCGAGCTCGGCGACCCGGCGACTGAGCCCTTCGAGGGGCTCGCGGGCGGGACCGTGATGGGCCACGTGCACCTGCGCGTCGCCGGCATCCCCTCGACGATCGCCTTCTATCGCGATGTGCTCGGCCTGGGCCTGATGGCGAGCTTCGGCGAGCAGGCGGCCTTCCTGAGCGCGGGCGGCTACCACCACCACATCGGCGCCAACACCTGGGAGAGCGCGGGCGCGCCGCAGGCGCCTCCGGGGTCGGCGACGCTCAAGCAGGCGACGCTCGTGCTGCCCGACGACGCGGCGCGCGACCGGATCGCGAGCGCGGTGGCGCGGGCCGGACAGGAGCCTGAGCCGCTCGACGGCGGCGTGCTCGTACGCGACCCCTCCGGAAACCCGATCGTCCTGCAGGTGGCCGCGACCGGCCCCTGACGCGCCGGCGTCAGACGCCGGCGCGGGCGTCCATCTCCTGTCGCCGGGCCTCGCGGCGCTCGGCCTTTGCGGCGCGCTTCGCGCCGCACGCCTCCAAGATCTCGGCGTGGCGGATGTGCAGCGCGGCGCTGCGGCGATGCGCCTCCATCTGGCGCCGAACCTGCGTGAGACCGCGGCGGGTGTCCCGGTTGTCGGCCATCTCGGCCACCTTCCTTCGCCGCTCTCAAGCGAGGCGCGCGAGGCTGAGAACGGGAGAGCGTCCTCGAACGCGATCTCGAAGTCTAGTCCCTTTCTGCCCCCGACAAGGCGTCGGCATGCTCGGGTTCGAGCCCGCTTTCGAGGTCGACACCGGGGCGGCCGCGCTCACGCCGCCAGGCGCTGAACGCGGCCGTCATCGCGGCGACCCAGGCGGCTCCGAGCGCGTAGCCGGCGAGCACGTCGGAGACGTAGTGCACGCCGAGCGCCACGCGGGCGAACCCGATGGCCAGCACGTACGCGACAGCGAAGACGACCGCGACGGCCCGCCGGGTGCCTCGCAGCGCCGGCAGGAACACGAGCAGCAGCACGGCGGCCGCCACCATCGCCGACTGCGCGTGCCCGCTGGGGAAGCTCATGCCGTTCGCATGCGCGACGGGCTGGGGCAGGACGGGCCGCGAACGGTCCACCGCCAGCTTCACCAGCGCATTGAGGACCGAGTTGCCCACCATCGTCACGACGACGAACAGGGCCAGTCGTGGCAGCCGCCGCCAGACGAGCCACCCGGCGACCGCGGCGAACACGACGAGGTACACCGGCGCCGAGCCGATCGTGCTCAGCGTCTTGGCCGCCGTCACCAGCGCGTGGTGGTGCAGCGCGTAGCGATGCAGGCCGTCCCGGGCGCCGTCGTCCACGCGCAGCAGCGGGCGCCACCGGTCCTCCACGAGGAACAGCAGCAGGGCGAACGGGACCGCGACGAGCGCCAGGGCGACGCCCGCCCAGACCGCCCGGGCTCCGAAGCGCCGCACGTCCGTCGAGCTACTCCTCGGGCTCGTCGTCCGGCACATCCACGAGCTCGATGGACTCCACGACGTTCCCGTTTATCAGTACGACGGCGTCGGCGCGCGGCTGGTCGGGCAGGTCGTAGCCGATCACCACGCATCCGCGCTTGCCGAGGATCTCGGCGATGGACTTCGTCACGTCGCCCGCCTCGTCCTGCTTGGGCAGGCGGTACTGCTGGCCGTGCGGATGCACGCGAAGGAAGAGCGTCATGCGATCCACCGTAGGCCGGGCGGCCCGGGACGTAAAGCCGACCCGCGAGCGAGCCCGGCCACTCACGTCACGATCCCGGCGAGCTCGTGAGCGAAGGCCGGCGAGCGCGCGGCGATGTGCCAGCTGTCGTGCATGACGCACACCCCGCCCGCGGCCTCGACGAGCGCGCGGCCCGGGATCCAATCCCAGGGGTCGACGCTCGGCTGCACCCAGCCGTCCAGGCGGCCGGCCGCGAGCCAGGCGAGGTCCAGCGTGCCCGAGCCGCCCATGCGTGGCGAGATCCGGGCCGCCATCAGGCGCTCGGCGAGCGCCCCGGCCTCGGCGGGCGTCTGCTTGCGGGGATGCAGGAACGTGGCCACGAGGCGCCCGGGCGGGCCGGCCGGGGCGTCCGGGCCCTGGAACCCCGCGCCGCGGGCTCCGGCGAACAGCTCGCCGCGCAGCGGGTCGAAGACCGCGGCGGCCTCGGCCTCGCCGTCCTCTTCGAGCCCCACGGCGACGCACCAGTGCGGCAGACCGGCGACGAAGTTCGTCGTGCCGTCCAGGCCGTCGACGAGCCAGCGGCGCCGGCCGTCGCCGGCGCTCGCCGTGCCCTCCTCGCCCAGCAGGCCGTCGCCCGGGCGCTCGGCGCGCAGCAGGCCGGCGACGGCGGCCTCCGCCTCGCGGTCGGCGAGGGTGACCGGGTCCGCGCCCGAGCCCTTGTCGGCGACGGCGAGCGCGGTGCCGAAGCGCGCCAGCGCCGCGGCCCCGCCGAGCCGGACGGCGCGCGCCGCCAGGTCGCGGTCGTCGGCGGCGTTCACGACGCCCCGTGGCCGCGCCGGTAGTCGGCGTAGCTCATCGGTCGCCCGCCCGGCGGCTGGACCTCGAGCAGCTCCAGCGCGCCGTCATGCCCCACCCGCGCGGCGCGCACGCCCAGGAACGAGCCGTCGTCCAGCGCCAGGCGCGCCCCGATGTGCGGGCTCAGCGCCCGGACCACGCGGACCTGCTCCTCGGGCGTGGCGGCGGGGTCGAGGGTGCGGTCGGCGGGGCCGATCTTCTCGGCGTACGTGACGCCCGCCTCGTCCTGCTCGGTGAACGGCGGGCGCTCGTCCAGCGCACGGTTCAGCAGACGGGCTCCCAGCTTCTGCAGCCGCGGGGCGAGCGTCCCGTAGGTGTCGTCGGGGTGGATCGGCTCGCGGGCCATGAGGGCCACCGGGCCGCTGTCGAGCCCGGCGGTCAGGCGCATGATCGACACGCCCGTCTCCGCATCGCCGGCCATGATCGCCCGCTCGACGGGCGCCGCGCCGCGCCAGCGCGGCAGGAGCGACGGGTGGACGTTGAGAATCTCGTGCTCGCCGAGCAACGGCTCCTTGATGAGCGCTCCGAACGCGCACACCACGACCACGTCCGGCTGCGCATCGGCGATGCGGGCACGGGCCTCGTCGTCATTGACGCCGGCGGGTTGGAAGACCTCGATCCCGAGCTCGGAGGCGGTGGCCACGATCGGCGGCGGCGTGAGCTTGCGACCGCGGCCGGCCGGCCGGTCGGGGCGCGTGACGACGAGCCCGGGCCGATGCGCCGGATCGATGTCGCGCAGGACGCCGCCGGCGAACGCCGAGGTGCCGAGATAGACGACGCGCACGGCCGGTGGCCGTCTAGGCGGCTTCGGACTGCTCGCGCAAGGCGCGCATCGCTTCCTTGCGCTGGTCCCTCGGCGTGCGGTCCAGGATCAGGATGCCGTCGAGGTGGTCCATCTCGTGCTGGATCACCCGCGCCTCGAGGCCGGAGGCCTCGACGAGGATCTGGTCGCCGCCGGCGTCCCGGGCGCGGACCCGGACGTGGATCGGGCGCTCGACGTCGACGTGGACGCCGGGCAGGCTCAGGCAGCCCTCCTCCATCCACTCCTTCTCGCCGCTCGACCACTCGATCTGCGGGTTGACGAGCGCGTTGACCGGGCTCTCGGGCTCGACGCGGTAGACGAGCACGCGGTGCAGCGTCCCGACCTGGGTCGCGGCGAGGCCGATGCCGAAGGCATCGTTCATCAGCGTGCCCATCCGGCGGATCTCGGCGCGCAGCTCGTCGTCGAAGCGGTCGACCGGAAGCGCCCTGGCCTTCAGGACCGGGTCGCCGAACTTGCGCACGTGCGCGAGCGCCGCCGCACGGCGCGCGGCTGTCTCCGGATCGATCGGCGGCGGCTCGGGCTGCTCGACGACCTCGGCGTCATGCTGCGTATCGGCCATGGGGCTTGAGCTTAGCCTTGATCCACGCGGGGTTCGGGGCGTTCTGTAAGGAGGTCACCTTGACGCTGCACGATGACGGGCCGGTCGGACTGGACGGTGTGCGGGAAGGATCCCGTCACCGCGGCGTCGTCCTAGGCGAACTCCCGTACCCCTCGATCGCACAGGAGGTATCCGTGCGCAAGCTGATCGCAGTGACGGTGGCGTCTGCCGCGTTCGCGACGGTAGGCCCGGCTGGGGCGCTCGCCGCCCCCAACCCGAGCGGCATGGGCCCGCCCAGCCAATCGTGCCAGGACATCGAAAAAGCGGGCGGCACAACTCCGGGTCACGCCGCGTCCTCCCCGGGCTCTCCGTTCAACGAGTCCGGAATCAACAGTGTCCTCGGAGGCATCGGAGGCCAGCACTACAGCCAGAGCTCGCAATACGACGTGGCTTGCTACCAGGTTTCACAGCACTGAATTAGTGGCCCCCAAGCGGCGGGGTCACTGCGGATCGACGTCCACGCTGAAGCTCGCGGGGCGGTGCTCGCGCGCCGCCGCGGTCGCGTCGACCGCGGCGCCCACGGCGGCCACAGCCGCCGCGCGGTTACCGGCCTTGACGACGACCTGCGCGCGCTCGCGCCGGCGCAGGCGGAAGAGCGGCGCGGGCCCGAGGGCGGGCGTTCCGGCGGCCCCGAGGCGCTCCTTGACGGCCGTCGCCGCGGCCAATGCCGCTCCCGGCGCCTCGGAGGAGCAGACGACGCGGATCAGCGTCGAGAACGGCGGGTAGCGCAGCGCCCGGCGGCGCTCGAGCTCGCCGACGAGGAACCCGTCCGCGTCGTGGCCGGCGGCCAGCGCGATCGACGGGGCGTCGGGGGTCAGCGTCTGCACGAGCACCCGCCCGCCGCGGGGCCCGCGGCCGGCACGTCCCGCGAGCTGGGCGACGAGCGCGAACGTCCGCTCCTCCGAGCGGAAGTCCGGGAAGCGGAGCGTCGCGTCGGCGTCGAGCACGACTCCGAGCTCCACGTCGGGGAAGTCGTGGCCCTTGGCCACCATCTGCGTCCCGACCAGCACACCGCTGTCGGCGGCCTGGAAGCGCGCCAGCACGGCCGCCGGATCGGCGATGTCGGCGTCCAGGCGGAAGACGGGGCCTTCGAGCTCGGACTCCAGGCGCTCGGTGCCCGTGCCGTGCCGGGCGATCGAGACCGAGCCGCAGGCGCAGCAGCGCTCGGGCACCGGTTCGCGGTGCCCGCAGTGATGGCACGCCAGCAGGCCGTCGTGGCGGTGCATGACGAGCGTCACGTCGCACGACGGGCACTCCCACACCTGGCCGCACGAGCGGCACGTGAGGAAGTTCGACCAGCCCCGGCGATTGAGCAGGACGATCGCCTTGCGGGCGTCCACCAGCGCCTCGTGGGTGCGCGGGTGCACCGCACGGCGCGCGTCGCGCATGTCGACGACCTCGACCGGCGGCAGGCGCCGGCCGTCGACGCGCGCCGGGAGGCGCAGCCGGCGCAGCGCGTGGAAGCTCTCCGGGCGCGGCGTCGCGCTGCCGGCCACCAGCACGGCGCCCGCCGTCGCCGCCCGCCGCTCGGCGACCAGGCGGGCGTCGTAGCGCGGGTCGCCCTCGTGCTTGTAGGAGGCGTCGTGCTCCTCGTCGACGACGACGAGGCCGACATCCTCCATCGGCGCGAAGACCGCCGAGCGCGGCCCGACGCAGATCCGCGCCTCGCCGCGGCGCAGGCGGGCCCACTCGTCGTGGCGCTCGCCCGAGGAGAGCTTGGAGTGCAGCACGGCGACGGTGTCGCCGAAGCGCTCGGCGAAGCGCGCCACGATCTGGGGCGTCAGCGCGATCTCGGGGACCAGGACGATCACGCCGCGCCCGGCGGCCAGCGTGGCCGCCGCGGCCTGCAGGTAGACCTCGGTCTTGCCCGAGCCCGTGACCCCGTGCAGGAGCAGCCGCTCGCCGGGTGTCGCAGCGAGCACCTCCGCCAGCGCGGCGCGCTGGTCGGAGGTGAGCTCCGGGCGCGGGCGGGTCGCGCCGACCGAGACGTGCACCGGGGCGCGGCGCACGACGCGGGGCTCGATGCGCACGAGCCCGCGCCCCTCGAGGCGGCGTAGAGCCGCGAGATCGCCGGCGGCAAAGCGCGGCAGCCCCGCCAGCAGGGCGCGCTGGCCGTCGGTGAGGCGCTCGCCGTCGGGGTCGCCCGCCCGGGAGGCCCACAGGGCGGTCTTCGCGCGGGTGCCCTTCGGCGGGAGCAGGAGCGAGAGCGCTCGCGCCGGGGTCGAGCAGTACTCGGCGGCGATCCACAGGGCGAGGTCGACGAGCTCGGGCGGCAGTCGCGCGTCGAGCACGCGGCGGGGCGCGACGGCGTCGTGCTCGGACCGGTCGGCCAGCCCGGTGACCACGCCGACGACGTCGCGACGCCCGAAGGGCACGACAAGCACCGAGCCGACACCGGCCCCGTCGGGGCGCAGGTAGTCGAACGGCCCGCGGAGCGCGCGGGCCGTCGTCAAGGGCTCGACCTGCACTATCCCGGACACCGGGACCCACGATAGTCTCGCGCCGCGATGGACCTCCATCCCGGAGAGACGGTCGTCTACGAGGGCGGCCCGGTGTGGCGCTCGATCCTCGGCTTCTACGTCCTGTGGATCCTCGCGGCGCTCGTGATCGCGGTCGTCGTGGGGCTGTTCGCCGGCAGCGGCGCGGCCGTGGCGGTCTGGATCGCCGGGATCGTCATCGTGGTGCTCGCGGGCTTGATGAAGCGCATCGGCACGCGCTACGTCATCACGACGCAGCGGCTGCACATCAAGCGCGGGCTCCTCGCCCGCCACGTGCAGCAGACCCGGATCGAGCGCGTGCAGAACGTGAACATCTCCCAGTCGCTCCTCGAGCGCCTGCTGCGCGTCGGGTCGGTGGACTTCGACACCGCCGGCACCGACGACAGCGACTTCGTCTTCTCCGGCGTCTCCCGGCCCGACGAGGTCGTCGCGGCGGTCGACCGGGCCCAGCGCGAGCTGCGCTATCACGAATAGTGCGCTGCTTCGGCGAGGGCGACGCGCTGTACGAGCGCTACCACGACCAGGAGTGGGGCCGGCCCGTGACCGACGAGCGCGGGCTGTTCGAGCGCCTCTCGCTGGAGGCGTTCCAGTCGGGCCTCGCCTGGATCACGATCCTGCGCAAGCGCGAGGCGTTCCGCGCGGCGTTCGCGGGCTTCGAGCCCGGCGCGGTGGCGGAGTTCGGCGAGCGCGACGTCGAGCGCCTGCTCGCCGACGCCGGCATCGTGCGCAACCGGGCGAAGATCGAGGCGACGATCGCCAACGCGCGCGCCACCGTCGGCCTGCGCGGGGCGGGCACGTCCCTCGCGGATGTCATCTGGGACCACCGGCCCGCGCCTACGCCCCCTCCGGTCACCTGGAACGACGTCCGACCGCTGGCTCCCGAGTCGGCGGCGCTGGCCAAGGAGCTGCGGCGCCGGGGCTTCCGCTTCGTCGGGCCGACGACCCTCTACGCCCTGATGCAGGCCTGCGGCCTCGTCAACGACCACCTCGCCAGCTGCCCGGCGCGCGCCGCGACCCAGGCCGCGGCGCGGTGAGTCCCCCGGCCGGTCCTAGACGGCGGCCCCGGCCGTCCCGAGGCCGGCCGCTACGCGCAGCGTGTCGGCCTTGTCGGTGCGCTCCCACGTGAAGTCGTGGTCGTCGCGGCCGAAGTGGCCGTAGGCGGCGGTCTTCTGGTAGATCGGGCGGTGGAGCTTCAGCGTCTCGCGGAAGGCGCCCGGGCGCAGGTCGAAGTGCTCGTCGACGAGCCGGGCGATCGTCGCGCGGCCGATCTTCTCGGTTCCGAACGTCTCGACGAGCACCGACACCGGGTGCGCGACGCCGATCGCGTAGGCGACCTGGACCTCGCAGCGGTCGGCCAGGCCCGCGGCCACGACGTTCTTGGCCACGTAGCGCGCGGCGTAGGCGGCCGAGCGGTCGACCTTCGACGGGTCCTTGCCCGAGAACGCGCCGCCGCCGTGGCGAGCCATGCCGCCGTAGGTGTCGACGATGATCTTGCGGCCCGTCAGACCCGCGTCGCCGACGGGGCCGCCGATGACGAAGCGGCCGGTCGGGTTGACGAGGAAGTTCTTGCGCAGCTTCTTCGCGTCGTAGAGGTCGCGCGGGAGGACCGGCTCGACCACGTGCTCCCAGAGGTCGTCCGGGATCAGGGACTCGGCGCCCTCCTTGTGCTGGGTCGAGATCAGCAGCTTCTCGATCTCGACGGGGCGGCCGTCCTTGTAGCGCACCGTGACCTGGGTCTTGCCGTCGGGCCGAAGGTAGTTGACCGTCTCGGCCTTGCGGACCGCCGCGAGTCGCTCGGCGAGCTTGTGCGCCAGCGAGATCGGCAGCGGCATCAGCGACTCGGTCTCGTTCGTTGCGTAGCCGAACATCATCCCCTGGTCGCCGGCGCCGGCCACGTCGAGCTCGTCGTCGTCGGAGGCGTCCGTACGCGCCTCGTAGGCCTTGTCCACGCCCTGTGCGATGTCC